>CAYUYT010000194.1:0-7088 GCA_964449345.1 uncultured Spirochaetia bacterium
TTTCGGTGTATTAATATTTCGGCAATGTTTGATGATGTTTGGTCGGTATAAGCCATTGGCTTATACATTTCTGCCTCCAACTGCTTATACCTTTATTTTAAAGTATTTTGCAAAAGATTTAAAATCCATTGACAAAAAGCGTTGTTTTGCTAAAATAATTTAGAGGCGAATAAATGTTTAATAAAAAAGATGCCATAAATGATTTTAAATTGCGCTTACAAAAGAAATTCGGGCAAGGAGTAGAACTGAGTTTGTTCGGTTCGTATGCTGTAAACCAAAGCAATGATGAATCAGATATTGATTTACTCGTTTTGTTGCCATTTAAAGTATCGAATAAACACAGAAGCGAGGTATTTGAATTAGCTTTTGAAAGTGAAATAGAATTTGACGTTTGCTTAGGTGTTATCGTTTATTCAAAAGAATTCTGGAACTCCGGTTTGGCAAAAGAAATGCCTTTGTATAAAAATATTAAAAAGCAGGGTATTTGTGTTTGAACGAAGATAAACATAAAATTATTAGTTACCGGATAGATAGGGCTACACAATCAATAAAAGATGCTAAAATTCTATTTAAAAACGAAAGTTTGAATTCTTGTATTAACCGGATTTATTACGCGTTGTTTTACGTTATTTCTGCTTTGCTGTTAAGAGATGGAGTAACGCCTTCAAAACATACCGGTGTTAAATCTATATTTTTTAAAAACTATATTAAGACTAACGTATTTGAAAAAGAAATGGAGAAATTTTATACATTAATTTTTGATTACCGTCAAATGGGAGACTATGCGGATTTAGTAAGTTTTAATAAGAATGACGTGGATGATTGGCTGAAAAATGCTGAAAAATACGTTGATGAAATAAAAGCGTATACACTTAAAGAACTTTAGCATCCGAGGAATATATAAACAACGAATTTAAATAAATAACGCGTTTGTTTTCGGTGTATTAATATTTCGGCAATGTTTGATGATGTTTGGTCGGTATAAGCCACGGGTTTATACGGTTTTCCTAGCTTTTTTTTCTACCGCGGTTTACCGAAAAAACAGGGGGATGTTTCATCTACCGCGTAGGTAGCTATCCACATAGGCATACGTTAGACACGTAGGTCTAATGCTACTAAAAAAATGCGGGATATAAAATAAAAACCCCGCGTTGTTTTACGGGGTTTTATGAGCGTGAGACCGGGTTCGAACCGGCGACAACCACCTTGGCAAGGTGGAGCTCTACCAGCTGAGCTACTCACGCGTTCATAACGTTTGTGAATAATAATTTTAGCAAAAAATTATTGCCTTGTCAACTCAATCCCGCATAAAACAGGAAAAATATCATACTTTGAAATAAAAACTCTGTTTATGCCGTAAGTTTATATTGCAAATAATTAAATTTATACTATAATTTATATTAGGATTCAAAGGGTTTATTATAAATGCAGTCAAAGTTTTCTTTTGATAAAAATAAAAAATCAGGCATGAGTGAAAGCGAACGCAAGGATTTTCAGAAAAAAGTATTCAACAAAAATAAGGGTTTGTCTCAATCCGAAATGGTTGAGTTTTCACGTATAATTGATCAGGACGTGAGAAAGAAGAACATACGTTCTAATCATGCCTCTTTTGCAAACTCAGGGTATTCGTTCGAACAAATAATGGGTTTTATTAAAAGTTCACGCCGGGAGCTTGCAAAATCTCTTGGATTTTCTCTTGAGGAGAGGCGTGCTCTTGAAATGGTTGAAGGGGATTATTCTAACCGTTATATGCATAAGGTTTATTTGTATCTCGCTTTACTTACTATTGATTATAAACACTTTGTTAAACAGGATTTAACCGCTAAAGACGCTGTGGAGGGTAAAATCGGTTTTATACTCGGTTTAAAGAGTTTTAAGCACATAGTTGACGATACGAAAAAGTCAATGTTTTATCGTATCATAGATTTGATGCGTGAATACGCTTATTACGCTTATAATGCTCAGGATGAAAACATGATTAAGGAATCAAATAAACTCATGGTTGAGTTTGCTTCTGTTCTCTCAATCGGTTCGCCGGATGAAAAAAAAGATTACGAAGGAAACTCCATGCACATGAATTGCGCTATTGATACCAATAACCCTATGCGGCAGTTTACTTTTTATATTTCCAAAACAGACGCAGAAACCCCTGAATTTAAATACGTTTACGACTGGTATTTTAAAAACGAGGGCAAAAGCGTGTTTGAAGACGTTCTATCTAAAAAAGTGCGTGAAGATACGAGAAAAGTTTTAAGCGGCCTTGATATGGGCGATATTAAATCCATTAACCAGAACGCAGGCAACATGATTGCGAGTTATTCAAACGTTTTAGGCAGTAAATTAGCTTCCCTTCATAAAAAAGGCGGCAGCGGCTTTTAACAAGGTACAAATATACCTTCCTTTCTTTTTGTTTTTTACTTAATTTTACTTTATGACTATTGACACAATTAACAAACTGCCGGAGAAAACCGGTGTATATTTATTTAAAGATACCGAAAAGAAAATAATTTACGTCGGCAAAGCAAAAAATTTAAAAAAACGCGTTAGTTCTTATTTTTCAAAAAATCACGCTGATGCTAAAACTAACGCACTCGTTAACGCTGTTAAATCACTTGATTATATCGTTACTGCAAACGAGGTTGAAGCGTTAATTCTTGAAGCGAATTTGATTAAAAAACACAAGCCGCATTTTAACATTGATTTAAAGGATAATAAAACGTATCCGTTTATTAAGGTTACGCTTTACGAAGATTTTCCACGTGTAATCAAAACGCGGAAATTTACGAACGACGGTAGCAAATATTTCGGTCCTTATACCAATGTGAACGTTATTTACCGCGGCCTTGAAATAATTCAGCGTTTGTTTAAAATCCGCACTTGTAATAAAAAGATTAAAGCCGGTGCAAAAATAAAACCGTGTTTGAATTATCAAATCGGGCGTTGTATGGGCGTTTGCACAGGAGATGTAAGCAAAGAAGAATATGCTAAAGTTTTAGATGACGTTATGGTTTTTTTAAGCGGCAAGTTTGATAAGTTAATAAAAAAGCTTGATGACAAAATGAAGCAGGCAAGTGAAAAACTTGAGTTTGAGAAAGCGGTTTTTTTCCGTGACCAGCTTGAATACGTTAAAAATATAAACCAGAGCCAGAAAGTATACACACCGGATAAAAAGGATAGAGATGTAATCGGTTTTTATAAACAAATGAATAAATATTATTTTACGGTTTTGTTTTTTCGTGAAGGTAAATTATTAGGCAAACGGGCATTTTCTTCAAAAGTTAAAGAAAACGAAACCCGCGCCCTGACTTCATTTTTAGCGCAGTATTATGAAGAAAATCACGTTCCCGATGAAATCTTTTTGCCCCATGAAATCGAGGACTTTTTTCTCGTTGTTAGTATGTTAAACGAGAAAAACAACGCAAAGCTTTTCTATCCGAAAAAAGGCATAAAAAAGCGTATGCTTGATATGGCAAATAATAACGCAAGGTATGAGTTTTTGAAGGATAAAAAATTATCCGAGAAAGAAGCCGCCTTAGTTGATTTGAAAAATGCTTTAGAAATTAAGAATTTACCGCGGCGTATTGAATGTTTTGATATTTCAAACACAGACGGTATTTTAGCCGTTGGTTCAATGGTAAGTTTTTTTAACGGGCGCGCAGATAAAAAGAATTACAGGACGTTTAAGATAAAAACGGTGCAAGGCCCTGATGATTACGGCATGATGCGTGAAACTGTTTCAAGGCGCTATACAAGAGTTATTAATGAGGGTTTGGTTAAACCTGATTTAATCGTAATTGACGGAGGCAAGGGGCAGGTAAACGCGGCGTATGATATACTCGTTACTTTGGGGCTTGAAGATATACCCGTTATCGGGCTTGCCAAAAAAAAAGAAACAGTAATATTTCCGGGTGCTTGCGATAGTCTGAGTTTGAATCATACTCATGAGGGTCTTAGATTATTAGTTAAAATCCGCGATGAAGCGCATCGTTTCGGGATTAGTTTTCATAAAAAATTACGCAGTAAGAAAATGCGTTTTTCGATTTTGGATGAAATAAATGGAATAGGTCATAAGAAGAGAAATTTACTAATGAAGCATTTTAAATCAATCAAGGAATTATCCGTTGCTGAAATAGATGTAATAAAGTTAAGCGGTGTTGATATTAAAAGCGCACAAGCAGTGTATGATTTTTTTCATTCGGAATAATTGTTATTAATATTTTATACAAAAAAAAATTAGTTATTTTATTGATTTTCTGACGATATTAGAATTAAGTATGTTAAAAAATGTTGACAGGTTTTTTTTTATTTTATAGAATGTAAAAGTATTTCGTTAATGTTACAGTGTAACTTAATTTAAAATTTAAAGATACTTTGTAGGGGTCTCAAATGCTTGAATCCGATTTTGAAGAATTACTTGAAGATTATATAGCAGGAACTATAACGGATAAGGATTTTTTAACCTTAGTTTCGGCTGCGGGCGGTAATCCGAAGTGGCGTAAACGTTTTGAAGATGCAGAAAAAGCTCTTGAAATGGCTAGCGGGAGTTTTTTAGATAAAAGTAAAGCCCGTTTCAGGGCTAATATCCGCACACTGATTGAAAATGTTAAAGCTTCGATGCGCAGGGTTCAACAAAAGCAATCCTTTTTATCAAAAAGCTATTTTTACTTTTTTATTTTTCTTTTAGTTATTTTTTTCGGAATTTATCCGCAAGTATTTGTAAAAAACATTACTTTCGGTTTAATGATAATGTTTTTCCAAATCTTATCTACGGTAATTATATTAGCCGTAGGTGTATACGTTTTCTTTTTTAGGGGAAAAGATTGATGCTTAATTTAATATTTTCAAAAACTGTAATATGGAAAGATTTTGATATTGCTTATGGTATAGGTTTACTTGGTTTAATATTTATTATCCTTGTATTAACTTTTTACATTTCAAATAAGGCTTTAAAAAAAGTTAGGGATGCTGAATCCCCTTCCACTTTATTTTATTATGGTATGTCAGTAGTCGGCTCATACTTCGGTATGTGGATTGTTTTAGGCACTCCCGGTCTTGCTTCGATTAGTGAAGCGGGGTTTGCGAATTATATCGCTTTGTACGGCGGTATACTTGCTTCCCTTTTTATTTTTGTTCCGGTTTTCGGAAAAATATTAAAAATTGCAGACCGGTATAGAGTAAATTCCCTTTATCTTTTCCTTGTTAAAAGGTATAGCGGTTCTAAAGCATTAAATATAATTTTCACTGCTTTCGGCTTTATCGTAGTTATTCCTATTGTAGCTTACCCTATCCACGTAGTTGCTGATTTTATAAGAATTTTTTCCGGTGATACAATTAGTATTATAATGTCATATTTTATAATGCTTTTGTTTATCTTCTTTTTCGTGAACAAGCTTAACCCTAAAAATTTACGTTCCACAACGTCTTTTAACTTTATGCTCGCATTTATAATCGGTTTGATTTTGTTTGTTATTTCTTTATTTACAGGCGAGCAGTCTGAAATGACGCGCAATATTGTTCGTCCTCACGGCAGTATTTTTATATCCATATTTATATTAGGATTAGTGTCCATGTTCGTTTTACCGCGTCAATTTAACATTATTCGGGCAGACTTGAAAACGAATAAATACACCTATTTGAAAATGATAATAGTGTGTTTTGCAATATTCATACCACTTTTCCATTTAATTTCTCCTTATATCGGGTGGGGCGGTTATTTATATAATATTAACAGCGGACAAGAGTTTACTTTAAAAGCATTTGCAATTTTTGCGTTGGTTTTAGGCGCTGCCTTATCCACAATAGGCCCGCAGTTAAACGCTTTTACAAGAATTGTTCACGAAGGCATAATGTCTAACTTTTTTAGAAAAACAAAAAACGCTTTAAAATGGTCTTTTATATCAAGTTTTATTTTTATATTATCTTCAATATTTATTTTCGGATTATTACACGGTCTAATTATTGACGCTTATGCTTTAAAAATTCCTGCATACTATTCTCAAATTAAATCAACTTATGTACTTTCTAAATTATTCTTTTCTTCAATGATATTTTTAGGTTCGTTTTTTATAATTCTCATAGGCGGGCTTTATTGGAGACGCGGAAATAAGTTCGGTGCTTTAACAGGGTTTACATTAGGTTTCGTAACCTGGGTCTTGTTTGAGTTGTTACCGCAGTTTACAGGAACGAGTATTTTATCGAAAGTTATCAACATGGGTTATAGGCAGGATTGGTATACTTTAATTTCCTTAGGCATTATTTACGGTGTTACCCTGATTTTCTACGTTCTTGTTTCATTGGTAACTCCTAAAGATTCCGAGTCCCTTGTTACAGGTTACGTTGACATAGATGATGCGGGAGTTGATTTCTTTATATCCGAAGACATCCAGGCTTTTATGACCGATACAGCTAAAACGCCTTTACGAATGGAGCTTATTGCTTATTTTAAAGATAACCATACAAATCAATATACATTACGCGATTTATTAGTGCGTTTATTTTGGAAGGGCGAATTCCATGACGATGAAGTCGAAAAAGCGCTTAAAGAATTAACGGAAATCGGATTGTTAAAAGAAATTACAAACAATAACGTTAGGTATTACCATTATAACGTAAAAGACCCCGTACTTGATGATATTGTTGAAAACTTTACCCGCAGTTACTATACTGCAAAACAATTATTTTATAAACAAGCTGAAGAGGAATTTAATAGGCAAAGTGAAAAGTTAAGAAAAGAAAAACAAAAGTTAAGCGATGAAGTCGGGCTTCTTGAAATATTTATGGAAGTTTCCGAGACTATGTCAAAAGTTCTTGATACCGAATTGTTATATAAAAAAGTTGCCGAACTTGCAACAAAGCAGTTAGGTTTTGATTCGACTGAAATTTATTTGAAAAATACAGACGGCAGCATTTCATTGAAACAAATTTTTTATTCTAACTATTCTCACTTAACGCAAAGCCAAGACTATTTCGACGAATTATTCCAAAATGATGAAGAAAAACAAGAACAGCTTAAAGATATATTAGAAACCGGCGAGCCGTTTATTATGAACGACTCAACTTTTTCAACTGGCGAAGATAAATCCGTTTAC
>CAYUYT010000195.1:0-7074 GCA_964449345.1 uncultured Spirochaetia bacterium
ACAAAAAAATTGAATAAAAATTCATTTTGCGGTTGACAATAACGTAATAATAAATAGAATAAATTAGGGGAAAGTAAGATGAAAAAAGACGGAATTTTATATACTATAATCGGCGCGCTTGTAATAACTATAATCATATTATTACTAACCAAAACCTGCTCTCAAGCTCCCGGCGATGTAAAATCACAGAACGCATTATATAAAAAACAGGTTAATGACCTTCAGGCAGAAAACAAACGCCTTGAAAAAAAAACAAACGAAATCCAAAAGAAATACGAAAATTTAAAAGACGATAACGATAAATTATCCGAAACCAGAGAAAAATTAATTAATCGCAATCGTACCCTTAGAAAAAATACACCCGCACCCGAAAAAGAAAAAAATAAGGCATTAAAGCAAAACGTTAAATACCAATTAAGAATTGCCCGCCTTATCAGAGAAAACAGACAACTTAAAAAGCAACTTAACAATAAAAAAGAAGACAGAGATTTTGATAAAATTGTAAAAAAAATAAACACCCTTGAAAAAGAAAACAAAAATATTCAAAACAAAAACAACGCGTTAAATAAAGAAAAACAAAGACTTAAGAAAACTTTACAAAAAATAAAAAAAGATAACACAGACTTACGCAAGAATAATACTAACAAGCAAAATGAAAATGAAAAAAAAGAAAACGAAATTTTAAAAGAAAAACTCGTTACTATTCGAAAACAAAACACAGAGCTTAGAAAAAAATACAAAGAAGTTATTCCGAAAAACGAACAAAATGTTAAAGAAAATCAACGGCTTAAAACGGAAATAAAAACATTAAAACAACAAAATAAAGAACTAAAAGAAATAAATAAACAACCCGGTGATGATGCTGCAAAAATAAAACAAGAAAACGAAAAAATTAAAACAGAGATAGAACGCCTGAAAAAAGAAAACGAAAAAATTAAAAACCAGGATCAAAACAACGAAAACGTAAAAACAGAAATTAAAAGAATTAAACAGGAAAATACAAAATTAATTACCGAAATTAGAAAACTTAAGCAAGAAAACGAAAATCTTTCAAACAAAAACAACAAACAAACACAAACACCGAACAATACCGGGGATAATGACGATACAAAACGGCTTAAAATCGTTGTTAATCGCCTTGAGAACGCGAATAAACAGGCAAAACAAGAGAACGAGAATCTTAAAAAAGAAAATGAGAACACAAAACGATTAATTCAGCAATTGCAAAGCGAAAATCAGCGCATTAAAAATAGCGAGAAAGCCGTTACTAAAGTAAAAGTTCAAAACAGGGTTAATGAATTACTTCAAAAAGAAGTAGAAAGATTAAAAAAAGAAAACCAAGAGCTTAAAACGGAAATAGCAAAAAAAGAAAAAGAAATACAAACAACGAATAAAAATAGTACGGCTACGGGGGAAACTCCCGGAGGCCAAAAAAATGAAAATCCTGATAAACCGGGAGAGCCGGGGGAAAAAATAGTAAAAAATGATGAATTGCTAAAAGAAATTGAAAAATTAAAAAAAGAAAATGAAAAGCTTAAAGACAAACAAAACGTACCTTCTGCACCGGAAAATACCCAAACAAACAAGGAAAAAGATTTACAAAAGCAATTAGCAGAAACTAAACGCGATTTAAACCGCACTAAGCAGGAATTAAACAAAACCAGGCAAGAAAGGGCT
Organism: uncultured Spirochaetia bacterium; assembly: GCA_964449345.1. Taxonomy (GTDB): domain Bacteria; phylum Spirochaetota; class CALGPD01; order CALGPD01; family CALGPD01; genus CALGPD01. The sequence continues at coordinate 1,678 of CAYUYT010000195.1, forward strand.
GAAATTATAAGCCGTGCAAAGAAAAATAACCAAAAACCCGATACAAGACCGCTCGATAACAAAATAAGGCAATTAGAAAATCAAATAAAAGATAAAACCAAACAAATAAATAATTTTAAAAATCAAATAGCTCAATTAAGAATTAAACTTGAAAAGCAAAAAGCCGCTTATACTAAAATAATCGACGGACTTAAAACGCAAATAAAACGCGGTACTGTTACAACGCGGGTTGAAGGCGAAAACATTAGAATGACTTTTATAAACGAAGTCCTGTTTAACTCCGGCTCTGTACGTTTAACCAATAAAGGATCCGGAATCCTACGCGTTGTTGCTAAAGAGCTTCAAAAAATGTCTTACGGAAATATTTATATTGAAGGTCATACTGACACGCGCCCTGTGCGCGCTCACGAATTACGGCGCGTTCTGCCTACAAACTGGGAATTCTCCGTTATGAGAGCCGCCCGCGTTGCAAGATACCTCGCTAATTTAGGTATCAAACCCGCTAAAATCATTGCAGCAGGGCGAGGACCCTATATGCCGCGCACTTCAAACGCAACGCCTATCGGCAGATCGCAAAACCGGCGAATTGAAGTTTTAATTACACCGGATTTAAAAATAACGGATAAACGCAACCGTGTATTTGCAACGAGTTCAAGTAAAAAAGATTATTCACCACCCAAATAACGGAGTCTTTAGTAGATTTTAAACGCGTAAATGCACTTCTCTACTATTACTAGCAGAATGTACGTTGTATTTTTGTACTTACGTATGCGTTATACCACCCTCCTTTAAACTATGGAATATATTTGAAAAAATGATGAAGATAAATACCTGTAGGGAACGCAGTTCTGCATCCTTGCAAAAAATATTTTTTATTGAATATAATTTAACGATTTTTTCCCATTAGGCTAGCCTAATGGGAAAGTGCACCATGTCTGGTAGCTAAAACATTTCAACTATGATTATTCTTAAAAAATACTTGACTTTTCACTACAACAAAAACTATACTTTAAACATACGCATAGGGGGTATAAGTATCAAAGGAGGCAATATGCACAAAAGCCAATTACCAAGATTAAACAAAATATCGGGACAAATTAACGGTATAAAAAAAATGATTGAGGAAAATCGGTATTGTATGGATATTCTTGTCCAAATTAAAAGCGTTATGTCTGCAATGGCAAAAGTAAGGGATAATGTATTAAAAGAACATTTAAACAGTTGCGTTAAAACTGCTTTGTCAAGCAATAACGAAAGACAAGCAACGGAAAAAATTAACGAAGTTATAAACTATATTGACAAAATGTGCAAGGAATAAACATGATAGATTTTTTAAAAAACACATATCATTTATTTATACATATGGCGCCGTATTTAATGTTCGGATTTTTTTTAGCCGGTATTTTATACGTTATTATTCCAAAAAATAAAATACAACGTGCATTAGGAAAAGGTGGTATTATTTCATCAATCAAAGCCGCTTTGATAGGAGTTCCTTTGCCCCTTTGCTCTTGTTCCGTTATTCCGACTGCCATATCTTTACGAAAAAATCAGGCATCGAAAAGTTCAATCATGTCCTTTTTAATTTCAACCCCGCAAACAGGCGCTGATTCAATAATAGTAACGTATTCTTTTTTAGGACCAATATTTGCAACTTTCCGCGTTATTTTTGCATTCATTTCCGGTATTTTAGGCGGGCTATTCATTCATTTAACAGGAAAAAAAAATAAACAAAATTCAAAAGTAGAGAATAAAGATGAAATGTTAACGGAAAAACACCCGGCTGGAATTAAAAAAAAAATAGCCACAATATTCAAATACGGTTACGGAAACTTGCTAGATGATATTTCACTGCATTTGTTAACGGGTATAATTTTAGCAGGGTTAATTGCAACGTTTCTGCCTATGAACGTTGCAAAAAGCGTAGGTAACGGTCTTATAGGAAAACTCCTTATGATTGCTGTGGGAATTCCTATGTATATTTGTTCCACCGCATCCGTTCCTATTGCTATAGCATTAATTGCTAAGGGCGTTTCCCCAGGAACCGCTTTTGTTTTTTTAATGGCAGGACCTGCTACAAACGCAGCAAGTTTGACGGTTATTTCAAAATCAATTGGAAAAAAATTCGCATTTTATATGGCCGGAATAATATTGCTTTTTTCTCTTGTAGGAGGAATATCACTGGATGCAATTTATTCATTACTGCCTTCATCTTTAATTCCATCTAGAGCGCAAATAACGGAACTTTTACCTCATTACGTTTACGTTATCCTTGCGGTTATTTTCGCGTTAATAATGCTATATTCATTAACTAAAAAAGCAATTCTGTTCTATAAATCGAAAACTACAAAAGTGTGCAAAACAGATGCTTGTAAAATTAATACCAAGGAGCAATCTATAAGTACGATCAAACTAGCAATAACGGGAATGACTTGCAATCACTGCAAAATGGCAGTTGAAAAAGCTTTAAAAAATACTAAAGGCGTTGAAAGTGTAGAAGTTTCCCTTGAAGATGCTAATGCCGTTGTTTTCGGTGAAAATATAGATGAAGATGAAATTAAACTTGTTGTACGCCAGGCAGGTTATACAGCGGAGACAGCAGCTTAAATGTTATTATTAAGGTGCAGTCGAATAGTATACTACGGTTGCACCGGCCTGACCTGAATCTTTTTCAAGGCCGATATAAAGTTTATTATCATAAATTATAACAGCGCGTCCTGAAACGTTAGTCGCATCGCCGAAGCCGTCGGTATTTACCTGTGTCCAGCTTACACCGTCAGTAGTGCTGTACATTTCCGTACCCGTTGTATAATTTCGCGTTAAAGCGTAAAGTTTACCCTGAAAAACGATTAGCGAATCTACGGAAATATTATTAATATCTCCAAAACCGTTATTTACCATCTCAAAATAATTTCCCGCATTTGTTAAATTATCACTTCGCCAAATTTTACACCCTGTATCCGGAGTTTTACCGTCACTTGGCACGGCTTTAACGTTTTTAACCCCCATATAAAAATACGTTCCGTATTCTGCAAAAGAAGGCAATCCCATATTGTTATTATTGCCGTCTATGCCGCCATCCCTAATACCTACCGAATCATCAACAAGGCCTGTCCATGAGCCTGAGCCCGGGGTACCGGTATATTTAAATAACTCACAGCCGTCACCGAATTGTGTTCTGTCTTTTATCGTTGCAATGTATAACTCGTTGTTGTAAATTGTAAAATTAGCGATTTCATTATTATGCAATCCCCAAGTATGGCCTCCGGTTAACTCATTAGTAAAACTTCCTGAATTACCCGTACTTGAATAATAAACATGAACTTTCTGATGGTTGGCGCCGTTAGTGTCGTAAGAACTAACACCGAGAAGTATATAGCCTTTATATTCAATAATAGCATCCACCGCGTTAAACGGATTGGCATTATCGTATACTTTCTCCCAGGTATACGGTGTTGATGATGTATCCGTAGTGCGCCATACTTCCGCACCGTCTACTTCGTTATAAACTCCTACGTACAAACGCCCGTTAAAAGCATACATAGATGAAATGTATTTGTAGTTTCCATTCCAGCCTAGTGCAGCAGGGTCAAGAACTTTAGTAAATACAGACCCTTCCAAAAGAAACACTTCTGCGCCTGTTGTAGTGTTTTTCGTTCCTGCATACAATTTGCTGTTAAATTCAGCGAAATATGTAACTGCCTCTGTAAATGTAGGATCCGGGCTTGGAATTTCCCCGTCACTGATTGTATACGTTTTAGATATAATTTTGCTTACAACTATATTTGGGGTGGTTATATACGCAACGGCTTTAATCTGCATAGTAGCAGGAACGTTTATAACACCGCTTACAACATTCCCGTGTGTAGGGGAAGGGTCGCTTCCATCTGTTGTATAACGAATTTCAGCGGTGCTCGTTGCTGTGGTTATATTAAGATTTTGAGTAGTAGAATAAACGCCTCCGGGTAAATCAAAAACAGGATCCCTAACAACGTAAATATTCGCGGGTTCAGTTGAAGTGTCAAATATGGAATCATTCTTACACGCTGTTAATAATGTTGCTAAAATATATAATATTAATACTATTTTTCGTATAATTATAACACCCTATTTAATTATCGTTATATATATTCTACAACATTATTAATAAAAAATCAAATTTAACGTAATAATAAAATTTGCTAGAATATGGAAATCGCCACGTAAAACGCGAAAGATAAAAAGAGGATTTAACCATATAGAACCCTGAAAGATTTATAAGGTAACTAATTTTTTTTTGTATTTTTCGCGTTGTTTACTGCTTCACGTGAAAATCACCGCTGTAGCGCCTCTTTGAGTAAAGAGGGAAAATTAGCAAAAGTTTGGGCAGGGTTTTTTCTTTTCTTCTCTTTAAGCCCCCCTTTACTCGAAGGGGGATTTTCTTATTCTTTATTTGTGGGCATTTTCTCCGCTTCTCTTTTCTTCAAGCCCTTTATTGTCCAAGGGAATAAAATAGAATAAATTTCCATATTTTAACGCTAATTAACGTAAATTAAGGTTTAATATATTCAAGCATACTTTTATCGGGAAAGAACTGAATAGGTTTTTCTGTATTTTTTATTTCCTTCCTCTCACCGATTAAACTTAGACGAATTTCTCTTTCTTTAAATTTCAGTACCCGAAAAATAAATATTTTCTTGCTTTCCGTTCGTTTACGCCAGCCAACAAGTTTTAATAATTTATTATTTTTCAAAAATCGGTAATTACCGTAAACGTTATCGTAATCAAACCCCATAACCTCAACTTTTAAATGAAAAAGTCTATTCTGTTTAAAATTCGCCGTAAAAACAACGGGAATATTGATAGCGTATTTATACGTTTTACCGTACCATACACCCACGATAGAGTTTTCATATTTGGTTTTGTCAACAATAGTACCTGTATAAGGCAAGCCCTTTATTGTTAAACGAGCATTTATTCCCATAACAAAAATTAATATTTGAAAAAGTATTAAAATTATTTTTTTCATAAAATAATTTTACTCAAAATGTGAGTAAAAATTATTAAATATTCATAAATTTTTCATGTTTTTTCTCTGAAATTTTTATATCATTAATGTTAATTTTTAAATAAGTATTTAAATTTACCGTAACCTTTCTCTTCAAGTTTATCCGCTGGAATGAAATTCAAAGCCGCAGAATTGATACAATAACGCATACCTGTAGAAGCCGGGCCGTCATTAAATACATGGCCTAAATGAGAGTCGGCTTTCCTGCTTCTAACTTCAATGCGGACCATTCCGTTACTTGTGTCTTTTTTTTCAATAATATTTGTTGGGACAAGGGGCTTAGTAAAACTTGGCCAGCCCGTACCCGAACTAAATTTATCCGTTGAACTGAAAAGCGGTTCGCCGGAAAC
>CAYUYT010000196.1:0-1911 GCA_964449345.1 uncultured Spirochaetia bacterium
CTTTTACTAGTCCTCCCTCTTTACTCAAAGAGGGAGATAGAGGGTGATTCTCTTCCTCCGCCCTCTTTATTTAAAGGGGGCAGGAGGGCAAAGCCAAAGGAGAGGGAAAGCCGGGGGATTTCTCTTTCCTTTTTTATGTTGGATAATATTAAGCAATAAAGTATTTATATTAAAAAAAAGCTTAAAAAAAACGCATTTTTACCGAATAATATAACGAAAAAAAATAATTTTACTTGATTGAATTTTATTTTATGGCATTATATATTTAATCATTGAATTAATAAACTATAAGCAGGGCGAAATATGGATTTTTCACTTCTTAAGAAGAAAATTAAGAAAAGAATGGGGTTGATTTTTAGACGTTTTTATGCAAAAGGCCATGAACGTTTAACAGTAATGTTTGTTCCCCATTCTCAGAAAAAGATTTTTAATTTTCAGGTTTCTAATTTTACCATTATGTTTATATCATTGCTCTTAGCGGGAATATTAACGGTTTCATTATTTGCTATAAAAAATTATTCCAAAGTCCGCAAAAAAGAAGAATTCTTAGAACAAGAAAACGAAAACATTATAACGCGCCTTAAAAAATTTCGTTTGCGCGTACATCCCTTAAAAACATCGACTTCAGATTTGGAAAAGTACATTTCCGCGTTAATGAAAAAAATCGGCGCTTTAAAAGGTAAGGTCAGGACCGGTCTGCCTTCAGGAGGGGTTTCTATTCCCATTCCCCAAAGCGTTGTAAAAAAGAATCCCGGTTTTATTTATGATCCTTTGGTTCAAAAATTAGCAAAAATAACGTATATATCGGATAAACTTGGCCGTGAAGTTGATAAGATTAAAAATCATTTGAAACATTTTAAACGCGTTACTTCTAAAATGCCCTCAATTTGGCCGGTTTTCGGCGGCGGATTTATAACGAGTTCATACGGGCCTAGGCGTTCGCCTTTCACGGGCGTTCCTGAATTCCATACAGGTATAGACATTACAGGCATGCCCGGTACACCGTTAAAAGCCACAGCAAACGGAAAAGTCGTTTTAGCCGGATATAACGGCGGTTTTGGCATAATGCTTCAAATCCAGCATGATTATGGTTATTCTACCGTATACGCTCACTGCCGTCGCATAGTAGTTAAAAGGGACGATTACGTTAAAAAAGGTCAGGTCGTTGCTTATATGGGACGAACCGGTGCATCAACGGGTTATCATTTACACTATGAAGTTAGGTTGAACGGGCAACACATTAACCCGCGTCCCTTTATGACTTTTGACCGATTATAAAGCTTAATATTTTTTTAATTTTATTAATATTTCATAAGTAAAGTGTCGATTATTAATTGTATATGAACTACCGTAAAAAAATCTATGTTTTAATAACAACGTTTTTATACTTTTTTTTCGTTCAAGCGGCATTCAGTTTCTATAAAATCAATAGCTTGGATAAAAATGACGCGGTTTTTAAAGAATTTAGAAAAAACATTCATTACACAACGAAATATATAAATTTTAGACGAAAATATACTGAAAATGACCTTCATTTGCTTAAAAAAATGCCAAAATTAAAACTTGCTATTTACGTTGTTAGAAGCGCGGATACTATTTTTAGCATTGCAGAAAGAATAGGTTTAAGCGTAGATACTTTAATTTCAGTTAATTCATTTGAAGGGGAATTTTTTCTAAAAAAAGGCGATAAAATAATTATCCCTAATATTAAAGGCGTTATTTTTAGATTTCCTAGGCGAATTCGATTAACGGAAATAGCGCGTTTATACGGTGTATCTTCGTATGTTTTGAAACTCATCAATAATATCCGCCGTAACGTTTTGTATGAAAACGAAGAATTATTTATTCCATCAGGCCGTCTTTCAATTTCAGAGTTGGATGTTTTTCTTCAAAGACGGTTTCAAATACCGC
>CAYUYT010000196.1:1921-7016 GCA_964449345.1 uncultured Spirochaetia bacterium
TAAAGGGCGATTAACAAGCGGATACGGCAGAAGAAGGTGTCCTTTTACGGGCAGACCTTCATTTCACATCGGAATTGACATAGGCGGGCGTTTGGGCGATTTTATACGCGCTACGTCAAAGGGCCGCGTTACTTTCGTTGGCTGGAAGGGCGGTTACGGTTTATTGGTTATAATCGAGCATGATAGTGGTTATACATCGTATTACGGACATTTAAAACGCGGTTCTATTACAGTAAAAACGGGACAAATCGTAACTGCAGGACAAGGTATAGCGCGCGTTGGAATGACAGGACGGACAACCGGTCCGCACTTGCACTTTGAAATTCGAAGATACGGTATTATCAAAAACCCTATGAAAGTGTTAAAGCTTTCGTCAATGGCATCGCTTTATTAAAAGAAACCTTTATCAGTCGCACAGGAAAAAGTATATTCAGCTAACTGTTTTGAAAAATTTTTATTTTAGTTACTTATCGCTTTTTTTTATTTTCCTTCGAACAGCTATAATACTAATTAGCATTAAAATATAGAAATTTATTCTATTTTACTCCCTTTGATAAAGCAGAGCTTGAAGAAAGGCAAATCCCCCTAAATCCCCATTCAAATAAAGGGGGACTTGAGGAGAAAAAAGTCCTGTCCGAACTTTTACTAGTCCTCCCTCTTTACTCAAAGAGGGAGATACAGCGGTGATTCTCTTCCTCCGCCCTCTTTATTTAAAGGGGGCAGGAGAAGAACGCTATTTGCGGTAAAAAGCCGGGGAATTTCTCTTCTTTCGTCTGCTTTGCGCGTTTTTATGGTAAGTTCTATATTCTAGAAAATTTTGGTATTAAATCTCTATTAAGCGTTATGCTTTTATGTGCCAAAAAATAACCCGGTACACTTTGCAGTATACCGGGCAATAATTAGGGATTTAGAAAAATGGTGATATTATAATTTATAAGGGTTCAACATCGGTCCAGGTATCAGACCCTTCGACCCTATAAAGCGTAAATGTGTCAATGTAACCGTATTTACTACCATACGTCAAGTATTCTGAACTATCAATCCTTCCTGCAAGGTAATGGTTTGTTGCCGTTGCTGTTTCAGATTCGTAAGGCGGAGTTGTTGATTTAGTAAAAGTAACGCTTACAATTTGGCTTGTGCCGTAATTGTTTGTTGCTTTTGCTGAAACAGTGCATGAATCATTTATTGTAAAAGCTCCTGTATATGTTTGCCAGTTGCCTTGATTTATTTTGTATTCAATTGTGCTAGGGTTATTCGTTGCGTTTATGGAAACGCTTTGACTTCCGTTAAACTCTCCGCCTGCCGGTGAAATTGAAACTACAGGTGGTTCTTCTACCGGGGGAGGAGGAGTCATAGAGTTATTTGCTTTTTGTAAAATCGGTAAAATACCTTGGTTAAAAACGGTTTGGTCTTTTATGATTTTTTCATGCCCTGTTAAAGAAGCGCCTAAGCTCCATCCTTTATTTATATCTGCACCTTGCAAGTAGCCGGTGTCTTTTAGCTGCGCGTCAACGAAATCACCGTTAGCAGTTAACCCTGCATAATAAATTCTTTTCGTTCCGTTGTCAAGGGACGTTGTAGCTTTAAAGTAACCGCCGTTGTAATTTCTACTGTCGGGCAATCTATTATTAATACCCTGCATATCCGAAGTACTTACAGCGCCGTAAGGCGTGTCATCGTATGCACCGCTTGCCGGGTCTTTGTGTGTATTTTGCTCAAAAGAAGAACCCGTTTTAAACTCGCCTACCGAATTCCTTCCAAGACCGTAATTGCCCCCTGCCAATGTTATTAAGGCAGCAATTTTATCATAACGAGTGTTGTTTGAGTCAAAAGAACCGAACTTATTTAATCCGAGCATATATGCTCTGATCATTCCGGCGCCTAGTGAATGCCCGATTAAAACGACTTTTTCCACGTTTAAGTATTCTATAACAGCGTCAATAAAAATACGAACATCTTCGATGTTGTTTCTATGCGGGTCGTTCATATCCGCTGAAGAATTATCTTTTCCCAAATAAGAAACAGCCCATATTTCAGAATCGTTGTAACCGGCATTTTTAAGCATTGATTTCATTGTTTGCCAGCCCCATTGCGCAGACGTTGCATTTGCGCCGTTGCCGTGAATAAGAATAACGGGAACGCGTTCAACTGCTGCAATATTTCCTGCTTTGTCTTTTGACGAATCTCCTCCGAAACCTGTTAAGGGTTGACCTTGTCCGGGTCCGCCCTGGTTGGTTAGCTGGGGAAAATCAGCAGGAAATCCGGTTTGCGTTGTTCCTCCGCCACCCGGGTCCGGATTCGGGTCAATTCCGGGGTTACAAGCAATAATGCTTAGAATAACTGTAATTACTGCTAAAATCTTAATTTTTCTCATAATTTCTTTCTCCTTTTAAATTTTAACTTTTTCGTAATTCCAATTACTTTTAAGCTTTTTCTTATTGCTTATAATTAAATTATACAACTCTCCCCATAGGTAAGGGTCAAGGGTGTATAAAAAAAAATTAGAATTTTTTCCATTTGCTTGATTTTTTTTTCGATTAGCTATGTAATATTTAATTTTTTTGTTTTTTTATAATTTTATTAGACTATATTGAGATTATAAAGGTTTAAGGTGGCAATATGGATGGATTGTTTAACATTGGACATATGGCAAAAATATTTGACCTGACTATTAAAACGTTAAGACATTATGACAAGATAGGTTTATTGAAACCGGCATACATTGACGATAGTACGCATTACAGATACTATTCCGCTCCCCAGATAACCACGTTATATATAATAAAAGAATTAAAACATCAGGGTTTTATGCTTTCCGAAATACATAATTTTTTGAAAAGCGATGATTTTTCATATATCAACGCTTTATATGAAAATAAAAAAACTTTAATTGATGCTGAAATAAGCGATTTAAAAAGATTAAAAAAACGTGTTGATAAAAAAATTGAACAAATGAAAATTATGCAAAGTACATTTAATCAAAGTGTTGATGATGTGGAAATTACAACGAAAAAAATTTCTAAAAAATACGTTATTTTTATACGGCAGAATACTCCGTTTACTTTTATGGGAGTAACTTTACGTTCTATTGAACTTTTTAATTTGATAACTTCTAATAACTTGCAAATGATAGAACCGTATTTTATTATTTTTCACGATGATTACAAAAAACTTTTAACGCTTTATGCTGATTATGAGATTTGTGCGGAACTTGAAATTGAAAGCGTTGAAGAATCCGAGATTAAAGGTCAAATTGATGAGGTTAGTTTTATTAGGAAAATTCCTTCAAATAATTTAGCATGTGCCAGATTTCACGGAAATTATCATCAATCAACAAAAATTTATGATAAATTGATAAATTGGGTTGATGAAAATAATTATAAAATTACAGGTCCAACGCAAAAATTTTATATTACGAATTTTGCTTTAACTAAGTCTATTGAAAATATGGTTTATGAATTGCGCGTTCCGGTTGAGGAAAAGTGATTGGTTTAATATAAACTTTTGACTCTTTTTACCCATAGCCGCCTTTTTTTGCTCCAGCCGCCTTTGGTGGCTTTCCATTCTAAATTTATTTCAAAATTATATAAAGCGTGTGCTACCTCGCTAATGCTAAGGGCGTTTGAAGTTCTTTTACGCCATTGTTTTTTTTTATCGTCCCAAGAAGATTTTTTTCTATTTGCTTTGACGTTTTTTTCAAGTATGAGTAAATGCCTTGCTATGTGCTTTGCTTTTGTAATTTTTAAAAAACGCTTTTTCCATTTTTTATAATCAAAAGATTTTTTTAAGCTCGTTGTATTAAGGTTGTCTGTAAACTGCAAAACGAGAATTTTAAATTCCGGTATTTGCGCTGTTAATCTTGAAATAGGGATTAAAAAAACAAAATAAATTAAAATAAAAATAAAATGTTTTTTCATTAAAAACCCCTTTTTGAATTTATCATGCTATTATTTTAAAATATATTACTCGATTTGTTGGAAAAAAAGAAAAAATATAGTTTCCGGAACTTTTTTATTTTTTCATTCGTTAAGTTAAGCATTAGACTAATAACACAGAAAAGGCAGTAATAAAACAAAAAAATCATTAATATTGGTTTTTTGTATCAAAAAATGTATAATTATTCTTATAAGCATTTTCTTAGGGAGTTAAGATGAAAAAGGTTGTATGGATTTTAATATTTTGTCTTTTGTTTATGGGAATACCGAAAAACAGCAGAACCCAGTATGCTTTTAATATGACACCTTTAAAAGGCCCGGCCGGGACTTACGTCACTTTTACTGGCAGCGGTTTTTTAGAAGGTAAAACAAGGGCTTTTATAAACCATACAGAAATACCCGTTATACATACAACGGGTATACATGCAATAGTCAGAATTCCGCCGGGAGTAACAGAAGGAAAGATAAAGTTTAAAATTAAAGGCAAGGAACGGGTTTTCGTTTTCCCTAAAGAATTTAAAGTAACGGAAAAGCACGGTACACCGGCTAAAAACAACGGTTTATACGTTAGTGAAATGGACACGGGTGAATCAGGAGCTAAGATATTCCTGTATTCGGGATATAATAAAAGAATTGTGGTTTATAATAGGAAACCTAATCCCGTTGACTACCGGGAAATATTAAGTATGTCATGTGGGGATATTTGTAAAAAACGATCATGGGAAATTGCTTATTGCGTAGCAAAAAAACCGTACCGGAATAAAATTCCCCATACTGCTGTTTTATATTCTAAGGATTATAAAAGCCTTGCAACATTGCCTGCAAAAAATAAAGTAAAAAAAATTTACGGATATTCTCATTACCGCAACGCTAAAAGTGTAGTTATTGCGCCTTTTCGCGGAGATAAAATCCAAGACCTTATTTATTGCGTTGATAATACAAAAACTAAAAAAACAATGTTTTTTCTTCACATATCTTCTATGAGCAGGGGTGTGCCTCTGTTCGTTATACCTTTAAAAAAGAAAATCAAGTTTATTAGCGCAGTGGATTTTTTGGGCAATAATAAATCAGGTTTATGCGTTGTTCATAAAAATAAATCTTACTCTCAGGTTTCCGTGCTTAAAGATTTGCGTTCGTTTAAAATCCGTAAAGTTCTTTAT
>CAYUYT010000197.1:0-1229 GCA_964449345.1 uncultured Spirochaetia bacterium
TATTATAAAAAATCATACCTAATCGTAAATTAACTTTAAGCGTTTCTTCTTTAAAATCTCCCGATTGTGCAATATCCAGAGCTTTTTCATAGACTTTTTTTGCCTCTTCAAATTTTCCGCTAATCATAAATATTCTGCCGATTTTTTCGTAAATATTAGCTTCAACCATGAGAAGGTTTTGATCTTTGTCAATTTTCTCAAACATTTCTATAACTTTTTGATAAGCGTTTAACGCTTTGTCATAGTTATTCAATTTAAAAGCAGCATCCCCTGTTTTGTCCATGTAGTACAAAGCTTTTTTATAAACTTCCGCATTTGCATAGTGTAGCCCGATAATTTCAGCGTAAATATCTGCATTATCCTGCTCTAAAATAGCCGCAGTTTTTATGTGTAGAGTATTCTTTTTCTTTACGTTTAAAGAATTATAAGAAACTTCCTGAACCATCATGTTGTAAAATGTAAATTTTTCGCCGTCGCCAATTATAAAATCACCGTTAGTTAACATATCGAGTGAATTATCTACACTCATTTCTAAAACATCGGATAATACTTTTTTTCTGAATTCAATACCCGCAACACTTGCGCCATAAAGAACCTTCTTAACGTCTTCCGGCAGCATATCTATTCTTGAAAGTATTGAACGATATAATGTGTCAGGAATTTCCTTGTTCATACCTGCTTGTTTTAAAGAAAGCAAAATTTCATGAATAAAATAAGGATTGCCTTTTGATTTTTCGTAAATATCTTTTTTAACCTTATCCGGGATTTCTTCACCTCCGGGATATTTTTTTATAAAATCATTAGCTTCTTCGTATGTTAAGGCTTTTAATTTAACGTTTATTACGCTTGAAGGCATTGAAAGTTCAGTTCTGGTTAATATTAATAAAAGAACGTTTTCGGGAGCTTTCCTTATAAAATAGTTAATAAATTCCAAAGAGTTACTGTCTATCCATTCCGCATCTTCAATTACGAATAAAATTTTATTTTTACTTGCTCTGGTTTTTAAAATAGAAAATAAAGTATTAAATAACAGTTCTTTTTTTTCTATTGGATTTTCAATTTCAAAAACGGGTTCATTTTCATAATTACCCTTTAATAAAGCGCCAACAAGGGGAATGGTAAAATGTAAATGCCCAAGATTCATCAGTTTGGTTATATTCTCAATTTTATTTCTAATATCCTGTGCGCTATCTCTTGACGTTATTCCGAAAATTGTTTTAAATGCGTCT
>CAYUYT010000197.1:1239-7012 GCA_964449345.1 uncultured Spirochaetia bacterium
TCTTTTATAGAATAAAACTGCACGTCAGAAGAATAAGCAAGGCATCTTCCAATGATAATTTCCATATCAGCCGCGTGTTTCTTAATAAATTCGCGTACTAAAGAGGATTTCCCCACACCTACAGGTCCTGAAATGTGTATGGCAGTAAAATTATTATCAATTTTTTCAATATCTTTTTCAAGAATTTCAAGTTCCTTTTTACGTCCAATAAATAATTCAGATTTCTTTTTGCGTTTTTTAATTACACCGGAAAATTCATGCACTGTAATAGGTTCGGATTTCCCCTTGAAATTCATATCAACGGAACGGGAAACATCAACTATTTCCTGAATATTTTTATAAATAAAATCGCTTAACTGAATTTTGTTTTTATCAGTTGAACTCATAATACGGGCGGAGAGATTTACAGCATCCCCCATTATAGTATATTCTTTACGTAAAGGGCTCCCCACATTGCCTGCAAAAATAAACCCGCTGTTTATCCCTATCTTTTGGTGAATTGAAATTTTCTTCCCGGCTATTTCTGCATTGATATATTTTTTACTGTTTTCTATTATTTCCGATGCACATCTGATAGCGCGTTCGTCATCGTCTTCATGAGCTCTGGGAACTCCGAATAATATCATCAGTTTATCACCTTTGGTATACATATCAATTTTATTTATAGTGCCACCGTGCTTTTGAACAGCATTTAATACCGTGTTGAAATAGTCATTTAAAAAATTATAAATTTCAGGCGCGGCGCTATCGTTGTCAAATTCTAAAATATCTTTATCTGTAAAAAAGTTAAGGAAAATAATCGTTGCTGGCCTATGCTCGCCTTCTATTACAATTCTTGTAGGTGAGGATTTAATTTTATCAAAAACTCCGGCCATGAGAAAAGGAACGCTTGCATGAACGCGTTTTAATATTTCATGGATATCGTCAAACGCAATTCTAACGTTGCTTTGTGTAACTTCTTCAAGTTTAGGTTTTTTTATTTTTTTTATAAGAAAAACGTTTTTGCGTTTTTCATAATCGTCTATGGAATCTTTAAGAGCATTAAATGTAATTTCATCGATTTGAACTTCGTTTTTACCTGCAGAGCTTTCAAGTTCGGCGGCTTTTTCAACATCACTTCCGCTTAAATAATATTCCTGTCTTATATCTTTATTACCCACAATAGCTTCTAAAAAACGCCCTTGCTTAACTCCTAGACTCATTGAAAGAGTAAAATCACCGTGTTTGCTTTTAATAATACCTTGAGCTTTCATATATTCAATCATATCTACTGCCGCGGTCAGTCCGTATAACGCGTGATTGTTACCGGCAAATTCTTCGTGAGCCGGAATAAATATCATCATAGCGTCCCCGCCATATTTTACCAAAACGCCTTTGCTCTTATAAATAATTGTAACCATTTGGGTGAAGAAATCATTTAATACTTTAGTTATTTCCTCTGCTCCCTCTTTTCCGAAAGACGTTAATTTTTCTGTTAATGCGGTAAATCCGTTAACATCGGCAACGACTAACGTACCGTTAACAAAAGAAAACTCATCAGAATCTTCATCGAATTTTTCAATAGTTTTCAAAGCAAGGTTTTGAGGAATATATGTAGAAATATTTCTAAGAATATTGTTATATTCGTTAATTAATTTTTTTTGCTCTGCATCTGTTAATTTGTTGTTTTCTATTTTTTGAAGTATTTGGTAATCCAGATATTTTTCATATATTTGATTCATTTCTTATTCACCTGCAAGTTTTTCAATAATGTTTTCGGCATCATGGCTTTCATTTTCCATAACAAAAACAACGCCAGCCTCATACATATTTTCTTCGATTTCAGCTATCCACATACAACGCAAAAACGAATACGTTGATTTTATAAAAATATCACCGTCATCTACTCTAGAATATATGGCGATTATTTCTTCCAAATCTAATAAATCGTAAATCAATAAAGTTATTTCATTTGCATTAATATTTAATATTCTGCCCTGAAGTTCAAATATTTTTTCGTTTTTGAGTCGGTAACAAATAATATCTTCATGAATATAAAAACCAAATGCGCTCTTTTTTTCCAGTTCCGTTTCATCGAGTTTGGCAATTTCATTTAGAACTCCCGATTTATTTTTCTTCCACCAATCATCCCATTGGTTTACATCAGACATTTCCGGAATGTTTATATTTAAATTCATAGCAAGATTTTTTAAAATACCTAAGTTTGCTTCTTTTTCCGTTCCGTGAGAATCTTTAACTACCTGAATCATATAAGGCATTAGTTTTGCAAGTGTTTCATCATCATAAGAGGAAATATCCTGAAAAACCCTATTAATATCAAAACCTTCGATACCTGCGCTAAATGATTTAAACAAGAAATTTTCCACGATATTGTCAATTTCAATTTCTCCGCCTGTGTCATAAAAAACGTTTTTATTTTGATTTAAGTAATCTTCCGTATCGTTTGAAAAAATTTCTATTAAATCATTAAGCTCTGTTTCAACTTCTTCATCAATTTCTTTGCTATTAATTTCGTTAATGTATGCTTCTAATTGTTTGTATCCCTGTTTACCGAAAATATCCTCTTTATCACATCCATTGTCCGAACAATCTTTAGCCATAGAAATTTTATAAAGCGCTGAACAATCAATAGTCCTTTCCTTTTCTTCTATCTCGCAATACATTAATTCAGAACTAAGGCGTTTATAAAGAGCTTCTATTGCATTTTTGTCAATTTTTTTCGAAGAAATTATTTTTTCATAAATATCAATTTCACCTTCATGTTCTTGAATATCTTTTAATGCAAGTTTAGTAAGAGCTTTTTTTTCTTCCGGTACCAATTTATTTAATTTATGTTCACATAATTTTAGCTTTTCCTGAATTTGCGAAAGATACGGTGGGATAACCATATTGCCCAATTTATATTTTCTACGGCCCTGATCAAGGAGTTTACTTAAATTGTTTATCCCGATTTCTGCGTTTGCTTGTGTTTCATTATCAACAATATCCATTGATTTTTTAATATCTGCAATGAATGAATTTATTTCCGTTTCAGTATAAGAAGATTTTGTTAATAAACTTCTATAATGATCAACTTCAGAAAGGGTTAAAGGGATTTCGCTCGTTTCATCAAGGCGTTTGTTTATATCTGCAAGGATTATTTTCGAAAAAGCTTTTTGAGAATATTCGCTAATATTAGCAACTCTACCTTCGATTAAATATACTATTTGCGTTTTATAAGGTTCAATGAAAAAATAATTCGTTTTATACGTTTGCAAACCTTTGTTTTCAAGATGTGTAAGTTTTTTATTTATCGAATCAAGCAAAATAACATTTTGAGAATTTCCGGGTTTTAATTCATTTTCATACTCTTTACATAATTTTTTTATTCGTTTTGAAAAAAATAAAAAGTTTTCTCTTTCTAACTCTTTATTATTAATTGCGTTTAAATAAATATTTTTAATTTTTTGCGGTATATCAATAGCATCGTCATTAATCAATTTGGATATAAGTTTGGCTTCTTCAGAATTAATTAACGGTTTTCTGTTTTTCTTAATTAGAATTATCACAATTACAACGAGAATTATAAAAACAGCGCCAAAAGCAAGCGCAATGAATAAAGTTTTTCTTTTTTTGTTTTTAATTATATCGTTAATAATTTGGTCGGGAATCTTAAATTTATATTTATTTAATAAATTTAAAGGCGTATAGTTTACTTCAATAACGTTGTGTTTTTTAACCATATCAGGTGAAAAATTAATTTTAATAACGCTTTTTTCATAAGCAAGAATTTGCTTTGCAAGTTGTTTTGAATTTTTCAATGAGAATTGTCCGTTTGTATTTTTTGAAAGATTTTTTAAATGTTCAAAAAATTTTGAATTAATATTAGTATATCCCATTGAATAGATTGGAATTTTTAATTTATTTGCAAGCTCAATAATTTCATCCGAATTCTTTGTAGATCCTTCGTCCAAACCGTCAGAAATGACTATTAAAACTTTCTTCTCGTTTTTACCTATCTGATTTAAGTATTCCAAACTTTGATAAATCGCGTTATTAATTTTTGATAAGGTCCCACCCGTGCGATATTTTGTTAAAGCTTTATATAATTCTTCTTTATTTGAAGTCAAGTTTTGTAAACGGATTACAAAATTATTAAATAAAAAAATTGCTGTTTCATCTTCTTTCCTCATTTGAGAAATAAATGAACGGCACGCCTGCGTAATTTCATTCCTCGTAAAAGTATTAACGCTTCCCGATGCATCAACAATTAAAATTGTACTTACACCGGTAGCTGAAATCTTATTACTACCTGTCATTGTTTTAAAATTGTAGGGAATTTTGCCGTTGTTAAATTTAACAGATAATTGTTTTTTTGAAGGAGATACAACGGGATAGCCCTGCTCATCAACTATGCGAAAAAATAAACTTAAATTATTATAGGTTTTATCATGCGTAAAACGCACAATTTCTATTCTCGCTTTAGAAGACTGGACGGAAAAAATATGTATTAGTGGTAATAAAACCAACAGTAGAATATGTGTTTTTTTCATATTTAATCTTTCTTACAGATTTATTTGTTATTTTACAGCAATAATTCATAACTTGTCAAGTATTTAATTGAAAGATTTTGATAAATATTATTTATTATTTTATAAAAAAAAGATTATTGTAAAATATTGATTTTCTAACTATAATTATTTTATAAAAAACGAACAATTTTATGGAGTTTTTATGCATAGGAAATTGCAAAAATTATTACCGTTTCAACTTTGGGACATTGCAGTTAAAACTGTGAATAATTATTCACAAATTTACAATGATTTTAAAGACTGGTTTCAAAATACATATATCCCGGAGGAATTAAAAATCACCCCCGAAGAGATTAAAGATTTTGTAAAAAAACAACTGGAAAAATCATTAAATGACGATGCGCAAAAAAGAGCTTTAATAAACGAATATATATGGCAAAATTATAGGATGGCATTTGAATTTGCTGCAAAATATGAAAAAGAAATGCTTAATATGCTCGAAAAATAATTATAGTATTTTCTTTGCATAATACTAAGGAGATAATATGTCCGGTAAAATTAAAAAAATATCAATTAAAACAAGCATTATAATTACCATTATTAGTTTATCAATAATGTTATTTTTTTCTTTTATTTCATGCAGCAGCGGACGAAATCAAAACGCAAAAACTACTTATGACATAACGAATATTTATTCAATTGCAATAGCAAGCGATAAAAATCAGGCATTTGAAACGGCTTTAAATTTACTCGCTGCACAGCACGCAGGGTATAAATTTGCAATATCAAAAGATGTTTTTGCGGCAAAAGCAAATAAAATTGAATTTAAAAAAAATTATTCAATATACTATAAAACCATGCCTGATAATCAAATACTATGCGTAATGAGTACTCCAATGCCTTCCAAACGCTTTAGCCAAAGACGTTATTATAGTATTCATAGAAAAGTACCTGTTTTAGCATTTGCAGATGATAGTTTGCGTGAAAAATTATTTAGTACCATGTTAAGCATTTTGTTTAAAAATTCAATTTCAAGCAACAATTTTTTAAAGGGTTACTTATACATAACGTATTTGCCCGAATTAAAAAACGTAAAAAAAATTCCTGAAAAAATTAATCTACAAATTTCTGCACTGAAATAATCATTAGAATTCTTAAAGTGTTTCCAGTAATATTTTTCGTGAATTATCTGTGCCTACTATAAAAATCTAACTTTTTATATTATTAATGTATAAAAAATCAGATTATATACTAACAAATCG
>CAYUYT010000198.1:0-3593 GCA_964449345.1 uncultured Spirochaetia bacterium
GGGAAAGAAGTAACCTGAAATTTAAATCAGTACCAATTTCAAAAAAATCGCTAATTTTAATGAATAAACGTGCCCCAAATATTAAATAATAGATTTCAGTTCTGTGTTTAGTATATGTGCCGGGATTTTTATGGTCTTGATACCCGAAACCCATAACAGGAAATACTAAAACGTATTTATTATTAAATTGATATGTATAACCTAAGCTGAAACTTAAAACTTTTTTTTCCCAGTTCGCTTCTATTGAATAATTTCCCGTTGAAGTGTTTGAGTAATGCATAGTGGTTTTAAAATCAGAGTACTCAAAATTAATGTTTAATAAAACGTCTTTAAATAAGTATTGAAAATCAACAACGAGTTCATAACCGAAAAATTTAACATCGTTATCAAAATTAGGAGGGGTAGCGAAAACGTTTTGACTCGTACCCATGAAATTCATTCCAACGTGTAAGTAATCAAAATTCATTTGCGCTTTATGTTTTTTTGTTTTTTTATTCGTTAATTGTTTATTGCTTGTCCTGATTTTATTAATATTATCATTTTTATTTGCATTATCATCGGTTACTGCTGAAAAAGCTGCTGTTGAAAAAGAATACAAAAAAAATATGATTATAATAAGTTCGATTTTTTTTCCCATATCTAAAAAACTGTTGACATATTAATCCTTATAAAATATTGTGAAATAATATTATGCTTTAGTTTTCCTGTCAATAAATAAAACTAAAAATGGAGTACTAATGAAGAAAAAAGCAATGATATTTATCATTTTAACTGCAATTTTAATTCCTATTCACAGCTTTTCTTTATCAAAAAGCCAAATAATTGAAAGTATAAAAGCAAAAATGCAGGCATATACCGATAGAAAAGGAATCTATGTAGATGGAATCGGTGAATTATGGTTTCAAGTTTTAGGAAACGGGGAATACGCTTTATTAGACAAACAAACTAGGATTATTTTCAAAGGAAATATAAATTCACCCCAAGATTTTAATTTAAATGGTGAATTTTCAGAAGATAAATTGTTTTTAATTAATGAACTCGTTTTTCTTCGAGATATTTTGCACATTAGCAACGCAAAAATTATTTTATTACCAAAGCAGGTTCAAATACAAACTAAAGCAAGTTTTGGACATGCTCTTGTTAAATTTTCTAATTCCTTATTAAGGCATTTAAAGTTAAAAACTGTTGATTTAAAAGTTTCTTTGTTTATTAAAGAACAAAGTGTTTTTATTAAATGTAGTTTTCCCGGAGAACATTTTATATTATTCGATAAAAAAACCGGAATATCTATTGCCGCTATTAAACCTTCTATGAGTTTGCTTTTAGAAAAAAAGAGTTTAAAAATAAATCAAGCTAAAATAAATACACAAACTAAAATTCGTTTATCAAAATGGGATAAAACTTACGTTGATTCTTCAACTATAATTAACATTAATTCTACAAATCACAATATTGACATTATTTCTAAAATAAATAAACCCGTTGAAAATATTTTCGGCATAAACGGTGCAAAGGCATGGGATGCTGTTATCAAATACGATAGCGCCACCCGGTTCATAGAAAGTGAATTTAAGTTAAAAAATGTAAATATATCGGCATTGCCTTTTATGCCTAAACAAGCGGCAAAAGGTTTTCAAAAATTTAGTATTGCTGAAGCTAGTTTTAAATATGCTAATAAAACCGGAGATTTTTTCAATGAACACGTTAACGCAGGTTTTGAAATTAAAGGAGAGTGCAAGGTTGCTTCTTCAAATACAGATTTTATTTTACGTCACAATCCGCTTGAAAAGTTTACATTCTTTTCCATGCATGTAAAAGGCCTTGATTTAAAAGATCTTTTACCTTTATCTGAAAATGATATTTCCAATTTACCGGAAATTAAAATTGTTAACGCGATTTTTGTTTACTCATCACAGCATAAAAACTACAAAGGCAATGAACTTACACCGGGGATAAAACTAACGGGTAAAATACGGTTAGGTAATTCGTTTGCCGAAATGGATTTTCACTATAACACCGAAACCGGATTTTTATACCTCAATTCTTATCTGTCACATGCATCTTTGGCAAGCGTTGTTCCGGGAAAATTAATACGTGGGAAAGTCGGTGAGTTTTTTAATAACGCAAAAATACTTAAAACGCGTTTTATTTATGCAAATCATCCGGGGAATTACAACGGCAAACGCGTGTGGCCGGGGATTATTTTAAAGGGACAGGTCGTCTTAGGGAGTTCCCGCGGGGATTTTCGTTTTAAATATTCAAAAGAAAACGGTATATATGAATTTGATTCTAATTTTAACCGCATAAATTTTACCGGTATAAATTTATTCTCACCTGATGTAGTCCGTCTTGTGAGTTCACTGCAATTATTTAAAACAAACTTGAGAATTGTTAATAAAAGCGGGCTTTTGTTTAATAACAATGTTGAACAAGGCGTTTATATTAAATCCGGTGTGGTACTTTCTAATGTGCGGAGTAATGTGGAAATATATTATAATCAATCTAGTAATTTCTTTTTCTTAAATACTTATATTTCCCGGGCCTCTATATACAATCTAATTTTACCGGGAATTGAAGTGCAAATGCCTAACGATATAAAATCTTTTTTAGATGAAATTAAAACGCGTCAGGTAACTTTACGTTACGTTAATAAAATCGGCGTTTATAAAGGTGAACGCTATACACCGGGTTTAAATGCAAAGGGTAAAGCATACATAGGCAATTTTGAAACTGATTTTGACACAATTTATAAAAAAGAGACCGACCTTTACTATCTTAATATTAAAGCAAAGCGATTTGAACCGGGAAATTTTGGAATACTTCCCCAAGCTGTAAAAGATATTTTAGGCGGTTTTCGCGTTTATAATACGGATATTATTTATGCAAACAAAACGCAAGTTGTAAACGGAAAACGTATTCAAAAAGGCATAAAAATAACGGGTAAGTCAATAATTCAGCATTTAAGCGGGAGTTTTGAGTTATTTTATAATCCTGAAAATAAGTTTAGCTATATTAAAACGCTTTTCGCGAATACTTCCTTATACGATTTAATCACATCAGTAATTCCTTACAATGTTCCCTCGTTTATTTCTGATTTCGGCCATTCTATAAGGCTTAGAAACGCTTTGTTTGAATACGCAAATAAAAACGGTACGGTAGACGGTAAATTTATTAAAGCCGGAGTTAAATCATCGGGCATTGCATATATTTCAAATATTGCCGGAAAATTTAAATTAAATTATCAAAAATCAACGCGTTTCTTTTATTTAAACCTTTCAATTAACCGTTTATCTTTAGGTTCTCTAGCGTTTATACCTAGCCAAGCAAAAGACTTTTTAAACCATATATATCTTAAAAACGCAAAAATTACTTACGCAAACAAAAACGGTATGATTGACGGTAATAGAATACTAACAGGGCTTTCTATAAAAGGGCAGGGGCATATCGGGAATATTGAAACGGATTTTGATATTGAATACGATGATTCCACAAAAATTATCTATGTTAAAACACACATTGTTAAAGCTATGTTAAGCGATATTAATATTTTTGCCCACTCTTCCTATATGCCTGATGAAATTAATAAACTCGCA
>CAYUYT010000198.1:3603-7001 GCA_964449345.1 uncultured Spirochaetia bacterium
CTCGCAAAAAAAAGCGGGATTTTCAACACAGACTTTGAATATGCAAATAAAACGGGGTTTGTAAGAGGCAAACGCGTTCAAAAAGGAATGAAAGCTAAAGGGCGAATAGAGCTATTCGGGAAGCGCGCTGATTTTATTCTTGCTCATCTTACTGATTCAGGGCTTTATTATCTAAATACAACGGTTTATAACGTTAGTTTATACGATGTAAATATTTTCCGCACCGCTGTTATATTGCCTTCTTCCATTCGAAATTTTGGGAAAAAAGTTATTATACAAAAAGCTTCTTTTATTTACTCTAATAAAAGAGGTATAATAGGAACGCAATTAATAAATCCCGGATTTGTTTTAAAAGGGCAAATGAAACTCTGGAACAGAAACGCAACCATTGATTTGCGTTATTTAAAATCATCGCGTTTGTTCGGTTTTGAATTTACTTTAGACAGAATATCACTTGATGATGTTGACTTGATAAAAAAACTCGTTACATTGCCTCAACGTGTTGTTGATTTCACTAAAAAAATAGCTCTTGATAACGTTGTTATTAAGTACGCGAATAATTCGGGAAGAGTAGCTGGTAAAAAACTCAAAAAAGGTATGTCAATAACGGGAAATGCAAAAGCCGGTAGTAAAACCGGAAAATTAACCTTTTTACACAGCCCTGCAAAAAATTTATATTATTTTGAATTAAAAATAGCAAGGGTCACTTTAAATGATCTAAATTTTATGAAAGGTATCGTTAAAATGCCTTCTGCAATAAGCCAGATAGGAAATAATATCGCAGTGAAAGATTTGCGAATAATGTACGCTAACCGCACAGGGCGTATCGGGATGCACATTTTTAAAAAAGGTTTTCTCGCTTTTGGACTTCCTGATTTTTCAAAAATTCCCGGTTTTAATAAACTCATTAAATTTTTACACTTAAAAGACCTTAATTTTAATTTTGACCCCGATTTAGGATTATGTTTTGATGTCAACGTAAAATTTTTAGGCGAATTAAAGGTACTTTTGGCAAAGTTTTTTAAATTACGCCTTCCTCCTTATAAAATTAAAATCGCGTTTGACGGTTTTAACCTTAGTTTTAATTTCCCAATCCTTAGAAATGTGAACTGGACTATCCCTTTAAATCCGTTGCTCGGCACTAAAATAAAATTATTGAGCATGTATTTGAAAGTTCTCCTTCCAATTAGAGGCGGAATCCCGCGTTTTGACTTTGACATGAAAATGAAAGTTAAACCTAGTAAATGGGATAAATGGCTAAATTTTGAACCTGAACTCGTTTTCAATCCGGAAACTGCTAGCGTTGTATTTAAAGCAACAATGAAAGACACATGGAGACACCCTTTCGGTGTAAAAATAGGAAATATTTTAATAAAAGATGCTGCTTATGAAATAGGCATTAACCTTATAACCGGGTTACCGGATGATTTTGGTTTTATAATAAAAGAACTTGATTTTTTCGGCGAGAAGGTCGGGGGAATGATTAAGTGTTCTGCAGAAGATAAAGTAGTTTTATTCGGATTTAGAATAAATAAACTTAATTTGAAAAATTTCAGCGTTCTAACTACTTTTCTGCCTGATAAGTTTTTTGATAAAATTATTTCGATTCACAATGTTGATATAAAAATAGCGCCATTCGGCGGCAGAATCGGTAATATCACGGTTAAACCCGGTATAACGTTTAAGTGCGGTAATGCGCGTTTTGGCCCATTTTCCGGTTCTCTTGATGTTCATACCGGCGGGTTATACTCTTTCAGCGGTTATATTAAAGCTAAATTTAATTCAGGGCTGGATAAACTTGAGAAAAAAATACTCGATAAAGTTAAAGGCATTCCTTATCTTAGACCAATTTTAGGTAAAATTTTATCATCTTTCGGAATTGATTATTTAAAGTTAAACATTAATGCTTCGTTAACGAAAGCTGCAATGAAACTCGATGTAGGGGTGAAAGTAATGGGTAAACATCACCATCTTAAACTTGATATTAGTTTTAATCCCCTTGATTTGGCAATAAAGATAGCCAAAGAGCTTGAACATCTCCTTGCTGATGAATTAGCAAAAGTATGGAACGCTTTGAAAGATGCAGTTCTTAAAGCAGGCAAAGAAGTTAAAAAAGCCGCTGTTAAAACATATCACGCAGTATCTCACTTTTTTACTCATGATATAGGAAATTATGTAAGTGCTGTAACTGATTATGTTAAACGCGTTGCTTATACGATATGGAAGAAAATAAAAAAATGGACATGGAAAGTGTGGAAATGGGTATGGCATTTGGTAACGAGAAAAGAAACTCATCATAAATACGTTATTGTGAAATTTCATTATAATAAACGCCTTAAAAAAATGAAACACTTTACAAATAACCTCGTTGGTAAATTGCATAAACACAGTAAGGATACACTTAATAATTTTTATAAACGAGTTAAAGGCAATATAAAGTATTTCGCAGGGGATACATTGAAACAAATAATTAAACCGGAATTTGAAAAACTCGTTAAAATGAGCACAAACCATTGGCACGGAGTATACGTTTCTCATCGAGCAGAAGGGTTTTTTAAATCCCACGATAGATCTAGGGGACTTAAGGAATATAAAAAAATTGTTAAAGCGAGATTTGAAAAGATGAAAGCGTGGGTTCTATCAAGTTATAAAAAAGTTTTTAAAGATAAACCAGCTTTATTGAATATTATGAACAAAAAATACGTTAAATTTTTGTTTTCGAATTTTTAGAATGGAGAAAACTATGAATAGGAAAATAATTTCTACAATTTTAATATCATTAACTTTGCTCTTTTTTCAGTCAAATTATTCTTTTAGCAATAAGGTGCTTAGCAAAAAGTATAAGGAAGCACAGAAGTTAATCAATGCCATGAAAATGATTGAAACTGAAATAAAGCGAATCAAAGGCCTTGATATTTCAAAATACCTTACAAAGCGTTTATGGGAATATCAAAATATGCTAAAAGAAATTAAGAAAAAAATTAAAGGAATACTAGGACTGCAAAGATATAATTTTATAGACTTTAATCTCCACTATATTTTTAAATTAAGAAAACATTATTATGAGTTAGTTAACAAAATAAAAGCAGTGCATTTATTAGATTCTTCAAAAAAAATCATGGAATTATTGGAATATACTGCGGAAGAGTTTCTCGATTTATTTAATCATATAAACGATTTAACTGGAAAAAAAGGAAAATCACTTTTAGATGCTCTTGAAGACAAAGTATGGAAAAAATTATTAAAATTGCACGGTAAAGTTAAAGGGAAAAAGGAGCTTGATAAACTTCATAAGTTATTTCTCTCTCTTGAAAAGGATATTTATAAAGAAGTAATAGAGATAATTAGATTCATAACGCGTTTTCATAAAAGAATTAAAGATTTTGTGCATCAATACA
>CAYUYT010000199.1:0-6983 GCA_964449345.1 uncultured Spirochaetia bacterium
GATTCACGGAATTAAGAAAATCCCCCTAAATCCCCCTTCGAGTAAAGGGGGACTTGAAGAGGAGAAATCCCCCATACCCAAACTTTTACTAATTCTCCCTCTTTACTCAAAGAGGGAGCTAGAAGGTGATTCTCTTCCTCCGCTGTTTGTGGTAAAAGCCGGGGGATTACTGTGTCTTTAATCTATTTTGCGTTATTAGGAAATTAACTTATTGCCGTACTTAAAGCTTCACTAACATTGCTTTTTACTTTACCTATTGTGATGTCAATGTCTTTGAAATCCGGGGCAATTTCCTTAATTTTCTCAAAATATTCAAGAGCGTTTTCGTAATTTTTTTCTCTATAAGCTAAAACGCCTAAAGCGTTTAATATTTTGGTATTTTCCGGGAAAAACGTTACGAGTTTGCCTAAAAGATCTTTTGCTTCCTGTGTTTTTTTGCTGTTAATTTTTTTGATTGCTTTGTTGATTTGTGAATTTAATGACATTGTATCAAGGTTAAGCATTTTTATTGTTTTGTTAAACGCGTTTAACTCTTCAAAGCTGAGGTATGATTCCTGAATATCGGGTAATTCTTTTGCATTTTTAGCCCCGGGATGTTCGGTTGAGCTTATTACCTGAATAACGAGAAAAGCCCTGTCATCATCTGGCGGTCGCGTGCCTGTGAAATTTTGAACATCTTCGGTTAATTTGTCTAAAAATTCCTTAGGAGAAAGGGCACCGTATTTTTCAACAAGTTGTTCAAGGCGTTTGTTTGTGTAAAAGCTTCCTTTCTCATTTCTTGCTTCAGGAATACCGTCTGTAAACAAAAAGATTTTATCCTTGATGTTTATTTTTACTTTATGTGAAGTGTATTCGACTTCTTGCATGATTCCTATAAAAAAGCCCTCGGATTCTAAAAGTTCAATTTTATTCGTATCCGCCCTGAAAATTATACCGTGATGATGTCCGCAGTTTGTAAACTCAAGGGTCATTTTTGATAAATCAAGAGTAGCGTAAAACGCTGTTAAGTAATGTTCTGTGTCTCCGATTAAATTAAATAAATCTTGATTAACTTCGCCGCACACATTTGCCGTTGTTTTTTTCCAGTGGCTTCTATTAATGAAACTTGTTTTAGCCATGGTAGTAATTAATGCAGCGGGAACGCCGTGCCCGGATACATCTGCAATTAAAAAAGAATACGTTGTTTTTCCTATGCGTTTAATATCGTAAACATCTCCCCCTAAACTTTCCATAGAAACGTATTGCGCGTCAATTAAAAGTTCCGGAGTTTCGGGCATAGTTTTAATAATTGTCTCCTGAATTTTTCGCGCAATGCTTAAATCGTTCATTATTTTATCGTTTTTTGCCTGTAATTCCAGTGTGCGTTCTTTTACTTTTGATTCAAGAGTATTTGTGTGTTCTTTTATTTTCCTTGCCATAGAATTATACGTTTTGCCTAAAATATTAAACTCATCACGGGTTTTAATATCAACCTGAACGTCTAAATCACCTTCAGCCATTTTTAATGATGTTTCTTTTAATATTTCAATCGGTTTTGAAATTCCATTTGCGAAGAAATACAGTATTACTCCAGTTGTTAAAATTAAAATTAATAGTGTAAGCAAAGAAATATTAATTGAATTATTAATAGCCGCAAAAACCGTATTTTTGTTTGCAACGGCAACAATTATCCAGTCCCACCCGTCAAAATAATCAAAAACCCCGACTTTTGTATGATTCTTTCTGTTATAAATGTTTCTGTGGTATGATATATATCCTTTTTGCGTTGGTTTTAAATTTTTACCGTGCTTTATCATTTTTTGGATAAAACTTACGTGCTGTCCGAAAACAGGATTATTGTAAAAACCGTTTTTTAACTCAGGGTGATAGATAATCCGACCGTCCGTATGAACAACGTAAATATAACCACCGGGAATGTGCAGCCGCCTTGATTCGTTAATCATTTTTGCTTTTGCCTGATTAACGTAAAACTCTGAATCTGTTTGCTTACTGCGCCTTAATAACTTTTCCTCATCGTTGCATTTTTGTTTAAATACATCGAGCTTGACTTTCATAAGTTCCAGTTGAAGAGTTTCAATGGTACTGGATGATTTTGATATAAAAATTAATGTAATAATAATTGCAGGAATTATTATTAAGGGAATTACTGACAATTGCAATTTATATTTATAACGCATTAGTTACTCCTTGTTATGCTTTTATAAGTTTTAAATATTCAATTAAGGTCATACCGTAGCGTTGTTTGAAAAGTTTATCCAAAACGCCTTTGTCTTTTGCATATTTAATATATTTTTCAATTAAACCCTTTAAAGCGCCGTTGCCTTTTCTAACTGCCCAGCCAAGGTATTGTGTATCAGTTACCGGATAACAGAGAGTAAGGTTCTTATGTTTGCTAACCGTTAATAATGCCATATCGCTGTCTTGAAAAGTTACGTCAGCTTTGCCTTCTGCAACGGCAACGGGCATATCTCCGGTTTCGTTTACTTCCAGAAAATTAAATTTAATACCTAAATCTTTTTCAATTTTTTGCGCGCGGGTGGCGTAGGAACTCGCCATTTGCATTGCTATTTTTTTACCCTTTAATCCTTCGTTGTTATCAATTTTTCCATTTTTACGCGTTACTACTATTTGTTTTACCGGAGTTATTTGAATAAAATCCAAAAGCTCATCTCGCCATGGTAAAATCGTTATAACGTCAACGTATAAATCAACGTTTTTTATTAAATCCGGTGTATAAACAACGCTATTATCCGTTTTTACGTTTTTAGGCAGTTTTCCGTTTTTATTGAAATAATCGGAAAATGAAACCTTTTTTATTTTAAGTTTAACGCCCATTTCAGACGCAATGTATTTTATTAAATTGTAGTGAAAACCTTTGATTGTACCGTTTTTTTGCGGTTCATAAACAGTTATTTTGTCCCTTGTAGCTATGTAAAGATGTCCTTTTTTCTTAAGTTTATTTAGCACGTCTTGTTCATGTTTGTTTAATTTTATTTTTGCGTTTAACGATTTTTCAAAAATGTTTGCGCCTTGCTGCGTTGTTGAAGAAATGTTTTTGTATTTATTTCCTTCATCTAAAATAACGACTTTTTCTTCTTTGCAGCACCCTGATAATGCCAAAATGCTTGTAAATAATAAAAATATAAGTTTTGTAATGGCTTTGCTTTTCACAGACGACTCCTTGAATAAATATTAATTTAGAATTCAATAAGGAATTCAATCATAAAGGCGTTACTTATATGCGAAAAATTTATTACGAATTTATAAAATTTTAACATTTTTTTTGTAATTCTGCTATAAATACGAATTTTCTTAAAAAAAACACGTATAATCAAGGTTTGTGTAAAGATATATGTTATTTTTTAGTTTTTATTTTGCGTTTAATTTTGTTTTAGTAGGTGGATTCCGATTTATTATAAACATAGCATTTGCTATATTGGAAACGTTTTTATTACGCTTCTGTATGATTGTTTTGCACCAAAAAAAAGCAAGGAAAAAAAGGCAAAGATGCAAGTCTTTGCCTTGCTGTGGTTTCGGAATGAGAGGATTCGAACCTCCGACCCCTTCGTCCCGAACGAAGTGCGCTAGCCTGACTGCGCTACATTCCGGTTTATGCGGTTTTAATAATAATTACTTTTTTTCCTTGTTTCAAGCGAAAATATTTTTTGTTCGGTTTAGTTTTTAATTCGGCATATAGATTGCTTCTATATCGTATTCGGTCATATCCGTGAATTCGCAAGCGATAAAGTAATCCCCGTTTTCGTTGTCGTGTTCGCACCGTAATACAATCGCGTGCGCGTCAACCTGTCCAACCTGAACGTATATTGCGAGTTCGATTTCTTCTCCCGGATAAATAGGCTGATTGTATTTAAATGAAACTCCGC
The DNA here is from genome assembly GCA_964449345.1 of uncultured Spirochaetia bacterium. Taxonomy (GTDB): domain Bacteria; phylum Spirochaetota; class CALGPD01; order CALGPD01; family CALGPD01; genus CALGPD01. The sequence goes on from CAYUYT010000199.1 coordinate 3,885, forward strand.
CTCCCGCAATATCTAAAAGCTGTGCTTCGGATGTGTATGCTACTTCAATTTTTCCGATTGCTTTTACGGTTAATTTAAAGCTTGAGTTTTTTCTAACGTAATATCGTTTCTCATTAGGCATAATTTAGTCCGTTTAAATTACTCATTATTGTTTCTATTTGAAATATAAGATAAAAAACACGGGTGTCAATAGTTTTTTTATTTTCATATACCCTATTTATCTATTTTTTGAGTATGCATAAAGAGTATTTAAAACGTGGCTTGCGGTAACGTTGAATTTATCTATATACTTGGAAGTATTGGAAAAACTTTTAATAATACTGCCGGTTAGGGAATATATAACGACAACTTTTAAATTATATTCACCTGAATTTTTAACAAGACGTCCTAAAACAAGGTAATGACTATTTAACCACCTCGCCATTTCCAAAGCCTTTTTCCGTCTTGATAAATCTTGTTCAACGTAATCGCCGGTCATTTTTTTAATTTTTATGTAACGGTAATAACGCTTTTTATTTGCAATGTCAAACAGTTTGTATTGCCGGATTTTAGCCATAAGCGTTTTTTCAACAAAATTTGCTTTATGGCTTTTTACGTTTGCCGTTTTAAATATAATTATACAAACCTTGCGTTTAGATTGAGAAAACAAAGGCGTTGTTGTTAGTAATGTAAGCGATAATAATAATACTTTTCGCATAATTTCTCCGTTAATTATGTTAAGTATGAAATAAGAGTGCGTATTTCTTTCTTTAATTTGCGTTTGATAGTATTCGTATCAATATCCATCTTTTTTTCTATATCGAAAATGCTTATAAGTTTTTTATCCGCGGCTCTAGATGTTTGTATTTGCGTTACGAGTTCACGGTATTTTTTATAATTGTTTTCGTGTATTTCTATCTCGGTTTTAAAATTTTTAGAGTTGAAAAGTATAACGCGGTCTAATGCTTTTCGCAAATCCGCTATTAATATTTCAAGTTCGATGAAGAGTTTAGTAGTGTGTTTATTATTTTGAATATTCATTCGCAAATAGAAAAGCGTAACAGTAATAGCAACGATTATAACTGAGGCGAGAATGATGATTAAATCTTCAAAGCGTAATTTCAGCGCGAGAATCATATTAATTTCCTAACTATAATCAGTATTAAAAATACAATATAAAATGCACGTTGATTTGTCAAGATAAATACTTTTTTATATGAATATTTAATTTTTATGTCCATGACTAACGTGTTTTTTATTTTGAAACACGGCTATTTTTTATTAATATTAGTGCATTAAAGGCTTTCATAGATAAAAGAAAAGGGGCAAAAAAGTGAAAAACATCGAAAAGTTTGATAAAGAAATATATGATTTAATTTTAAAAGAAACGCAAAGGCAGAATCAAAATTTAGAACTTATAGCAAGCGAGAATGCTGTGTCTTTACCGGTTTTAGAAGCCGCGGGTTCTGTATTAACGAATAAATACGCTGAAGGGTATCCGCAAAAACGTTATTACGGGGGCTGTGAATTTATAGACGGTGTTGAAGATATTGCTATAAAACGCGCTAAAGAATTATTCAAGTGTGAACACGCGAATGTTCAGCCCCATTCCGGTTCGCAGGCAAACATGGGAGTATATTTTTCAATACTTGAACATGGGGATAAAATTTTGGGAATGGATTTATCTCACGGAGGGCATTTAACACACGGTTCGCCGGTAAATTTTAGCGGTAAACTTTTTAATGTTAGTTTTTACGGTGTAAATAAAGAAACGGGTATGCTTGATTATGATGAAATTGAAATGATTGCTACTGAGTTTGAACCCAAAATTATTGTTGCAGGCGCAAGCGCATATTCAAGAATTATAGATTTTGAACGTTTTAAGAAAATTGCAGATAAAGTTGGCGCGTATTTGATGGTAGATATGGCTCATTTTGCCGGTTTAGTTGCAGGAGGAGTTTTCCCTTCACCGATTCCATATAGTGATTTTGTTACCACAACAACGCATAAAACTTTACGTGGTCCAAGGGGAGGAATGATACTTTGCAAGGAAAAATATGCTAAAAGCATTAATAAAACCATTTTTCCGGGTATTCAGGGTGGGCCTTTAGAACACATTATTGCGGCAAAAGCCGTTGCTTTTAAAGAAGCATTAATGCCTGAGTTCGCAAATTATGCAAAACAAATAGTTAATAACGCAAAAACCCTTTGTGCAAGTATAATGGGACACGGCTTTGAAATAGTTTCAGGGGGAACGGATACGCATTTGTTTCTCGTTGATTTAAGTTCAAGAAATATTACAGGTAAAGAAGCGGAAATTGCCCTTGATAAAGCGGGAATAACCATAAATAAAAATACTGTACCTAATGAAACGCAAAGTCCCTTTGTTACAAGCGGAATCAGAATCGGCACACCAACGCTAACAACACGGGGTATGAAAGAAAAGGAAATGGAAATTGTTGCGGATTTGATTGCAGATGTATTGAAAAATTTAAATAATGATGATAAATTAACTAAAATTAAGCAAAAAGTGGTGGAGTTAACTGCTAGCTTTCCACTTTATTAAATCGATTTTGTAATTGCTTGTTTGGTCGTTGTTTAAATGATTACTACAAAAAATATTTAAAAGTTATAAATTTCTGGTTTGTTTCTTGACAAAGTAGTGCGTTTTTTTTTATAATATTATAAAAGAAATGAAATAAAAATAATTAATAGATGTAGTAGAGGAAAATTATGGAGATAACGGAAAATAATTCGCGCACACCGGATAAAAACGAAAAAAGCGGAATACGTTCGGTAAATGAAAAACAGGATTTGATTGATTTGGAAACCGGTTTGGGTTTTATAGTGTCAATTTTAGATTAAGTTTATAAAAAATACCCCCCCCTTATTTAGAGGGGGTTTTGATTTTGTATTAATATTTTATGGGCTTCATTCTTGTTAATAACAATGGTTTGGTTTTTACGTTTAATGAAATTCTAAGTGTAATATGCAGTCATTTAACAAAATTTTTTTGGTGTATTGTATATTCTGACTTTCCAAAATTTTCATTTCTGTATTAGAGGATATTGTTTTAGATCTTGTTAATCTCAACAGTTTACAGTATGCTATTAGAAATTT
>CAYUYT010000200.1:0-6982 GCA_964449345.1 uncultured Spirochaetia bacterium
ATCTAAACCTTGAGGATTCTTTAGGTCTTGATACTGTTTATAGGGTCGTTGATTTATTTCCAAATACTGCAATAATAGTATTAACGGGTATTGATGATAATAAAATTGGTTATGAAGCCATTAAATACGGTGCGCAAGATTTTTTAGTTAAAAATCATTTCGACCGTGATAATCTTGAGCGGGCTATTGAATATTCCTTAGAACGTAAAACTATTCAAAATGACTTGCAAAAGAGTATGGCTTATGAGGAAATAATCTCTCTTGCTGCGCAAACGCTTCTGTCTTCGGGTGATAATGAACTTGCTATAGAAACATCACTTAATTACATTTTTGATGTTGCTGATTTGAACGTTATTTCTTTTTATGCTATTGAAAATAATCAGGAAAGATTAATTGGAGTGAGGCTTAATGAAGTAATTAATCCTGCGAAAAACGTTAACTTGATAGGCGAAAACTCAAAAATTCTCGATGTTCAAGAAAATTTAGAAAAGATTAAATTTAAATTATATAAAGGACAATTTGTAAGTTCTGATATTCACACCTTAACGGATAAGGAAAAAGTTTTAATTAGAAGTGAAATAACAGAGTCAATTCTTTTAACGCCGGTTTGGGCGGGAGGTAATTGGTATGGGTTTATCGTTTTTGAGAGTTCTATAAAACTTTTTGGGTGGCAGGAACAATTAATAAAAATTCTCCTTGTAATTAGTGAAATGATTGGTGCTCATATAAACCGCGTACAAACTAATATAGCTTTAAGCGAAAAAAATAAAAGGCTTTCCGAACTTAACGACGAGAAAAATAAATTTTTGGGCATAGCCGCACATGACTTGCGAACCCCTATCGGTGTTATACAGATGTACTCTGATTTTCTTCTTTCTGCTTCAGACAAAGAATTCGACGCGCAAACCGGCAAATTTTTAAAAACCATTCATGAAACCAGCGTTTTTATGAATACGTTACTTGATGATTTATTAGATATAACGCAAATTGAATCGGGTAAACTTGAACTTAATCTTGAGCAAAGAGATTATCTGGAATTTTTACAAAACAATATAGAATTAAACCAGGTTTTAGCTTCAAAAAAAAATATAAACATTATAACCATATTGCCGGATTTTTTACCTGAAATCTGTTTTGATAAAATGAGGATAGAGCAGGTTTTAAATAATTTAATCTCAAATGCTGTGAAATATTCGAATGTTAATACTGAAGTAATTATAAGAGTTAAACAAAAACAGGATGCAATTTTAACGGAAATAATAGACAACGGACAGGGTATTCCTGAAAAGGAAATCAAAAAATTGTTTATAGAATTTCAACGCGCTTCTGTGAAAACAACGGGCGGGGAGAAAAGTACTGGCCTTGGCCTTGCTATTGCCAAAAAATTAATTTTCGGGCACCGAGGTGAAATCGGGGTTGAAAGCCAGGTAGGAAAAGGGTCTAACTTTTATTTCACTTTGCCTGTTTCACAATAACGTTCTTTATGATTATATTAAACGTATTATCATTTAATGTAGCTAAAAATGAAAAATAACAAAACTTACTTAATTACTGAATTTTGTCTTCTTTTTATTATCCTCCCTGTATTTTTATTTATTTTCAGGTTAAAACTAAAAAGATTGTTAATTCCCGTATTAATTATTGCAGGAATAACGTGTTTAATAATTTTATTGAAAGATAAAAATTTCAATAGAAAGTATTTATGGAATCCAATAAAAATAAAGGTTTTTTTAAAAACAATTTTTTTACGTTTCGTTATATTTGCAGGAATAATTACCGCAGTTGTATATTTCTTTTACCCGGATATTTTTCTAATATTTCCCAAATATAGGCCTTATTTATGGTTGATGGTTATGGTACTCTATCCTTTGTTATCCGTTTATGTACAGGAAATAATTTACCGCACATTTATTTTTCATAGATACAAACCGCTTTTTAAAACTGAGTTAGCGTTAATAATTGTAAGCGCGCTTAGTTTCGGCCTGGTGCATATAGTTTTTGCTAATTTTCTCGCTCCTTTAATGACAACTGCCGGCGGTTTTATGTTTGCGTACAATTATTCTAAAAACCGCTCGCTTTTAGCAGTATCCGTTGAACACGGTTTGTGGGGAGATTTTATTTTTACAATCGGTTTAGGCATTCATTTTTACTCCGGCGCAATCGGGCAGTAATGTTTATAAGGAATTTCTATAAACCCAAGAGTATAAAAACAACGAATTTAGTTTATGGAATATATTTAACAAAAAGAAAATATTTAAATCTATTGAGTAAAATTGAAAATAATGTGTTTTGATTTTTTTTTGAAGAAAAGCATTTGTATTTAAATAATTTATGGTAAAATGTTGCAAAATAAATTAAACTAAAAAAAGTAATAATTTAGGAGTTTGTATGTTTAAAAGAATTTCAATGATTTCAATTATTATATTTTTACTATTAACCCCGCTTTTATCATATTCCGCGATAATATACGTAACGCGGTATTCATCAAGAGCAAAAATAAAAGTATATGTAACGCGTTATAATTCACGTGCTGATGTCGTTGTATATAAAACGCGTTATTCTTCAAGAGCAAGGGGTAGTGATTATATCTGGTATATTACAAAGTATTCTTCAAGAGCGGATACGAAAATATATTACGTTCGCCATAAATCCCGCGCTGATTTAGTTGTATATTTTACACGTTATAAATCCCGCGCCGGCTGGAAAAAAAGCCATCGGCTTAGAGGAAGCCTAAAATAAATAAAAATTTTACTTTTCCGGTGAATTTTTTGCCGCGGGAGAAATCCCGCCGTTTTTTCTATCGTGTTTTCGTTTTTCGTTTATAATTTGAATTAAGAATTGACGGGTTTTACATTCATCGGATTTAAGCCATTCTTCATAAAGCTTTTTATCCGATTTATCAGGTTCTTGCGAAAGTATTAAATGATCCAATACGGTGTTTTCATCGTAATCTGTAGCCAAAACGTCAGCACCGTGTTTAACTAGAACTTTTGTCAGTTCGAATTTGTTGTTTGTAGCACGCACCGCCAGCATCAAAAGTGTCCGCATTTTAAAATCGGAGATTTCTGTGCTAACGCCTTTTTCAAGTAATGCTTCTAACTTTGAAAAATCACCCCCGTGTATTGCTCCGAAGGCTAAATCCCGGATATGTATGTTGATTACGTTCATTGCACAATGTTCTGGACAGTGAACCCACATTTCATAAGCGTTTTCGTGTTTAAGAGGAGGCTTAGGCGGTTCGACTATATAATCATAAGCCGTTTTACCCTCTTCATCTTTTGCAAACACATCTGCCCCGTTATCAAGCAAAATCGAAGTAAAGTTACTACGCCAATCCCCTGCCTGTACAGCGTGCATTAATACGGTTAGACCGTGATTATCCTTTGCATTTACATTTGCACCGAGTTTAATTAACTTTTTTGCCTCATCAAGATTTTCATTTTGAATTGCTATAAATAATTTTTTCGTTAATGTGTTTATGTTTTCCTGCATAATATAAATATACGTTTTTCAAACCGAATTGATAATTTTTAGAATAGAATTTATTTAAATATAAAGTGTATAAATGTTTTTTTATTAAAATTTAGTGTGAAATTATTTTATTAAATCAAATATAATTTCATATAGATAAATAAAATTTATATTTTGTTTTTATAGGGGTGTGTAAATGAAAAAGATTGTATTTATGTTTTTAGTTTTTGTCTTGTTTTCTATTAAAACGTTTTCATCAAACGCGTTAAACCAAAGATTATTGAGTGCTGTTGAATACGGTAACTGTAAAATGACTTTAAGGTATTTATACTAATGTTGAAAAGCAATTACAATATACAATACTTTGATTTTAAAATCACTTTAGTATACAAAAGGGTGCAAGCCCTAATACCCGATACAAAAATCACGACACAGTATTAATTAAAGCGGTAAAGTCAAATAACTACAAAATTGCAAAGCTTTTGCTTTCAAAGGGGGCTGACCCGAATGCCGTATCAAAGCGTTACCGCTGGGATTATACACCTTTTTTGTGGGCAACGCGTTTTGGTAAAATTAAACTCGTTAGGTTGCTGTTGAAATATAAAGCTAACATCTATTATAAAAAACGCAATTACTCTCTTGGCCTTGCTGCTTACAGAGGATATTTTAACATTGTTAAACTTCTCGTTAATAAGGGGGCAAACGTTCATTTGCCTGATAAAGACGGTATATCAATTTTAATTTGCGCTGCTCGGGGAGGTTTTTGTCATATAAACAGGCCGCCTGAAAAAGGCTGTAACTATTCTTTGCTTAAGTTTTTACTCGATAAAAGGGCAAAGGTCAATAAAACCGACGGTTACGGCAGGACTGCACTAATGTATGCTGCAAAAAATGGATGTGCGAATAACGTAAAATTATTGCTTTCTAAAGGCGCTGATTTATTTATGAGAAGCAAAAAAGGAGAAACCGCTTTAAGCATGTCAATTAAAAACCACAAAGATGAGCGTAATATGAGAGTTTATTTAAAAAGCGTTATTAAAATATTAAAAAAAGCAGGGCAGGGGAATTAACAGAAATCTTGAGGTTGGTGTTTTAATTTGGTGCAAAAAAAGGATTAGTTGTTTGAAAGTTGGTTTGAATAGTGTATATTTATTGAAATTCTGATTAGGAGTAGAGATATGAATACGAAAACTTTTTCTCTAATCCAAATCAACGCGCATTTTTGCGCTTAATATATATAAGTAGTCGGTTAAATCGCCGGCTACTTTTTTATTAGCCCCTTATAATGTACTCCGGTTTTATTTTTTCTTTTTAATGATTATATTATTATCCGGGAAATGAATATTATGTTTGAATATCAAAAATATAATACGTACTTTGCGCAAACAGCAGGGCAAATGGAGGAGCTTTGTAAAGAGGAATTAGCTTGGCTTGGCGCGAAAGAAGTTAAAACGGCTTACCGTGGGGTATATTTTACTGCTGAATTTGATACGGTTTTGCAAATCGTTTATCAGACAACCCTAGCAACGAGAATATTTGCGCCTTTGTTAACTTTTGATTGTCATAGTGACAGATATTTAAAAAATACAACGCGTAAAAAAATTAAATGGGATTTACTTTTATCCGTTGATAATACATTTGCTATTTCGGCAACCGTGGCAAACAGCAAGATAAAGCATTCTAAATACGCTGCGCTTTGCTTGAAGGATTCAATTGCTGATTATTTTCGTGAAAAAACGGGTAGCCGTCCGGATGTTGATACTAAAAATCCTGATTTAGAATTTAATCTACGCGTTGAAAATAATAAAGCCGTTGTAAGTTTTAATTTATCCGGCGGTTCTTTGCACAGGAGGGGGTATAGAACGGTAAGTATGCATGCACCTATGCAGGAAACTTTGGCTGCGGCAATTTTACGTATATCCGGCTGGAATGGGGAGAAACCTTTATGGGATTTGATGTGCGGTTCGGGTACGATTTTGGGGGAAGCTCTAATGCGTTATTGTAATATTCCCGCTGCATATTTGCGCGATGAGTTTTCGTTTAGATTTTTGCCGGAGTTTGATAAAACGCGTTGGATTAATATTAAAAACGAAATTGACTCTAAAATCCGCCCTCTTTCTGATAATTTAATTTTCGGAAGCGATATTTCAAAAGAAGCAATAGTCATAACGAAAACGAATTTAAAAAAATTGCCGTATAGCCATAAAGTAAATATATGCGTTAAACCTTTTCAAAAAGCCGATTTATTTGAAAATGGAGTAATTGTTACAAATCCTCCTTATGGAATTAGAATGGGTGATAAAAAAGAAATACAAAGACTTTATAAAGAATTAGGTGATTTTTTAAAACAAAACTGTAAAGGGTCTGTGGCTTATGTTTATATCGGTGATAAACAACTGAAAAAAGCTATCGGGCTTAAACCTTCAAAACGCGTTCCATTGGTAAACGGTAAACTTGACGGGGAATTACTTGAGATAGAAATATATTAAGCCGGTATAATTAAAGTAACCTCTAAAAATTAGCTTTTTTGGTTCTCTTAACAATTAAAGCAGAATTTTAGATTTTTCAGCGTAAGTTTGAAATCTGGTAAATTTGTCTTGTTCAATAAAAATGTACTTGCAATTTATTTCCGAAATATATATTTATCAAAATAAGGGCAATGGCCATTGTCGCTCCTATATTCTGTTTTCGCTTCAAATGCGGGTATGGGTTAAACCCTTAAACTTAATCTTACACTATTTGCGGTAAGATAAATTTATTCAATATCCGCTTTAATTAAATCGTTATCATCGTCTTTAATTAAAAATTTAATTTTGCTAATGCTTTTATCAACGTTTTTAAATTCCGGGTCGATTTCTTTTAGTTCCACAAAATACTCAAGGGATTTTTTATAGTTTTTTTGTTTGTATTCAAGTACGGCTAAAGAATTCAGTATGCGTTTGTTGTTTGGAAAATATTTATTCAGTTTATTCAATATATCCCTTGCTTCTATTAATTTTTTGTTCTTGATTTTATTAATTGCCGAATTGATTTGGGTGTTTAAAGACATCTTATGCAAGTTCAGCATTTTTATTGCTTTATTAAAAGCGTTTATATCTTTTTTACTGAAAAATTCGTTTGCTTTGTCTCCTAACAATTCGGGTAACTCTTTTGCTTTGCTCGTTTTTGCTTGCTCCGAAGTTTTTAAAACTTGAATTATTAAAAATGCCCTATCATCATCCGGTGGTCTATTGCCGCAGAATTTTTTTAAGTCTTGGTCAAGTTTTTCCATAAACTCTTCAGGTTCAAGAGCACCGTATTTTCTAACGAGTTTATTTAACCTTTCGTTAGTGTAAAACTCGCCCTTTTCGTTCCGTGCTTCAGGAATACCGTCCGTAAAGAGGAATATTTTATCTCCAATGTTAATCTGTACTGATTCAGTTTCAAAACTGGGTTTTGGAATTATTCCTATAAAAGTCCCCGGCATTTTTATCATTTTTATCTTATCCGTTGCTTGGTCGTATATAATACC
>CAYUYT010000201.1:0-6554 GCA_964449345.1 uncultured Spirochaetia bacterium
AATAACCATTCCTTCTTTGCACCCAAAAGTTTTTATTCCCGGTTCTTTTGCGTTGGCAATATCTACCATTTGCTCTATTTTATCATCAGAATAGTTGGGGTGATAATGGATTAAACCGAGTTTTTTAACTGAAGCGGCTTTTGCCGTTTCAAGTGCCTGTGAAATTCCGGAATGCCCTTGATTTCGGTTAAGTTTATAATCATCATCATTAAATTTGCAATCGTGAATTAGAAGGTTAGTGCCTTTGCAAATATCCACAAACTTTTTTTGGAGTGAACTCTCCGGCTTGACTTCGTGGTCGGAAGCAAGAACGAAGGATTTTTCACCGTGAGAAACTTTATATCCGAGAGTAAAATCTCCGTGTTCGGTTTGAAATGATTCGAATTGAACGCCTTCAATATCGAATTGCGTTCCGATTTGAATGGGTTTGAAATAAACCGTTGCCGCGTAAAAATCAATTGTGCGCAAAGGGGAAAAAACGTATAAATATAACGTGTTTAAATATTCTTTTAATTCGTCTTCGGTTGACGCAAACCCGTAAATAAATATTTTATTTTTTGGAATAAAAAACGGCACGAAAGGTAAAATACCCTGAACGTGGTCCCAATGGTAATGCGTTAATACAATGTGATAAATATTAACGTTCGGGTCCATGTTTCTTCCGGCAATCATAAGCCCGATGCCTGCGTCAATGTAAATTTTTGCGTTTGGATTATCCGTTATAACTTCAATACACTGTGTATTGCCGCCGAACTTTAACTTGTCTTCTTCGGGTGAGGGAATATCTCCTCTTGTGCCCCAGAATTTAATTTTCATAAAAATCCCTTTATCCCGTTTTTTGTATTTCCTGATATTCCTCTGTGGAAACTATTTTAACTGTCATATTTTCTTTTGCTCCAAAGACGTTTAGGTAAGGGTCGGTGTTCTTTCCTTTGATTTGTTTAACGAGTTTATCCATAAAATCATCGTTATGTTCAGGCGCATGATGTCCTAAAAACAAATTATAGACTTCACATTCCTGCGCCACTTCAAGAGCGTAGTCAGGTGTAGCGTGCCCCCAATGATGTTTCCCCGTGTATTCTTCCATATTAAAGTGAGCGTCAAAATAAACAATATCCGCGCGATACAATTCGTAAAATAGTTTTTCTCGTATATAAGCAAGGTATTTCATGTCATTAAATTTAGGGTTAGGTAATGTGCCTAAAAATTGAGTATGAAAAGGCGCGGTATCGCAAATATAAGCAATGCGTTTGCCTTTAAAATCAACAATGTATCCGTATGTAATATCTGCGTGGTTTAATACAACGGGAGTTACAATTGCGCTTTTTATGCGGAAGGGGTGATACGCTTTTATGGAATAAAAGTTAATCCTGGCAGGAAGTTCTATAAAATCAACGTGAAAGTAATCTCGCGAATGTTGTACCGCAAATATTTCTTTTAAAGAGAAATGGTCTTCACGGTAAGCAGAATAAATATTAATATTGCCTTTTTTTTTGTATAACGGCCTGAAAAACGGAATACCCATTATGTGGTCCCACATGAAATGGGAAATTAATAAATGTATTTCGGGCAATTTGCCTTTGTATTGTTTTGCAATTTGAGTTCCAAGGTTTTTTAAACCCGACCCCGCATCAAAAACGATTATTGTGTCTTCATCAATCTGAAGGGAAATACACGATGTATTGCCACCGTATTTAATTAAATCGTTTGCCGCAATGGGAAAAGAGCCTCTTACACCCCAAAAAATTAAATTATTAATCATTTGACTTTTACCGTGCGTTATTTTTAGATCTATCTAAAAAATCTTACTTTGTTTTTTAATAAAAGTAAAGCTGATTTTAAAATATGAGCGTAAATTTGAAAATCGGTAAAAATTCTATTTTTTTCTTTTAGTTTAGCCATAAATAGCATTAGTGTGTATTTATCACTAATCAATGTCCGTAAACCCTGATAAAATATTATTCTGTACCATTCCCGATTTTACAGCGGCTTGTTGCCCTACTGATTAGGCAAGATAGAAAAAATTTAATCAAAAAATTCTTATTAAAGAAATTAATACTTTATAAATTTAAATTGTTCTAATACTTTTTATAATTAGTTTCAAAAGTTAAATTGATATAATTAATTATTAGCTTGGGGATCTTATGAAAAACGCAAATATGATTATACTTTGCATTATTGTTTATTTTTTGCCTACAACTCTTTTCACTGCTGAAAAAACTACTAACGAAGAATTATTAAAACGGTTAAAACAGCTTGAAATTGAAATGGAATTATTAAAACGGGAAAATATAAAAATTAGAAATAGAATTCGCACCGAAGAATATTTCGCCGGACTGGGCAAATCGTCGAGTTTCCGCGCAACGTATTCACTCGGTATGGATTCTTACAGCGTGGGTGTTAATTTTGCTTTTTCTATTTCCGAAAAAACGAATTGGATATTCGGAGCAAACTACATCCGTTTTGAAGAGCATTCAAGCTATGTGTTCGGAGTATTTACCGGATTACTTATCAAGCGGATAAAAATTCACGACTTTGCGGGTTTGTATATCGGTCCTTTGATAGGTCTTTTTATACCGGATAGGAGTTTTAAAAACGCAAAAGTACTCGAATATTTTGGCGTTATTGTTGGCATTGAGTTTTTTGTTCATAAATATCGGTCCTTTTTTTTAGAAACCGTAAGCGGTTTTATCGGCATTATTCAGGAATATTTAATTCCCGGCGAAACGTCTAAACGCGTTACCGAATCAGGCAGAGAATTAAATCTTTTAGCCGGAACGCATATACAAATCGGCGCAAGGTTTTACTTGAAATAATGCTTTACTCTAAACAAAACGTGTTGTATTTTAAATAAACGGAGATAATTAATGAGAGCGCTTTTATCTATGATTGTGGGTAAAACACCCGTTACCGCTGTGTTGTTTTTTACTCTCAACTTGTTAGTATATAACAACGGATATATAAAAGTAAGGGCTCGTTTAAATGGGCTCGATAAAACGAGCGTGAAAATTTTATTACACCACGGTGTTAATTTTCGCATTGGTTATGATATTTCTGTTATTATTTTTTCGCCAAAAGGCAATTGGATGGGCAAGGATTATACTTGCAACGAAATCCGTTATGATAAAAATGCCAAAAAATACCTTGTTTTTATTGGTAAAAAACGGTTTAAACTCGGTGTTTATAATATGGATGACGTTTACCGGATTATAAATTTTTGTGAATTTAAAATGAAAATCCCTAAACATTATAAAGGTAATGATAAATATTCATTTTTTATTAAACCAAAAATAATTATGGAAAACCCTGAATGCCTTGAAAAGGATAAAAACAAACTCTGGGATTATTACACCCCGTATATTAAAAAAGAGGGCAAATTAAAAGAAATAGCTAAAACTTACCTTGCAAAAACGGAAAAGTAATTCTAACAACTCGGGAAATTGATTTTTATTCAAAATCTTTTAGATATTTATCAACGTAATCAGCTTTGTGAAGAATTTGCATCTGCATCTTGGAAAGTATAATGGACACGTTTTTTAAGTAACGTACAACGAGTTTATCCGTTCTAAAATCCGTAAATGTTAATGTGGAATTTTTAGCGTCAAGTGCAAGCTCCACTTTATTATCCCGCCAATGATATTCATAATGATTAAATAAAACTGGCCGTCCGTAGAGGCGTTTATATTTAAGGTATAAATGGCGCATAAAACGTTCTTCGTTTTCCGGCAGATAAGTATCATTAAAGCTGTAACGGTCTTTAATATAGAACTTTGCGTAATACAATACCCCGCGGTAAAAAGCCAAATCAACGCGCAAGACAAACGGATTGAAGTTTTTTAACATTATTCTATGCCGTTTCCAGCGCTTAAATTTTAAAGGAAAATCGCTTGTTAACCATTCTTCGCGGGAAACTGGTTGTATGAATTTGCTGTAAAGTTTATTATTCATAAATTTCAAAAGGCGTTCATAATCCCAGTTTCTGTAGTTTCGGATACCCATAAGCACCGGACCGAACCGCGTTATGTATGTTCTAATATTAATATCCCCCGGGAAAATATTTGCGCGTTCGTTATTTATTTTAACATTGTATTTCTCATTTAACAGTTTTTTAATTTCTTTGTGCGTTTTTCCGAGAAGAATTTGTTTTACTCCGGGTTTTATAGCGGTATAATGAACTCCCTTATTTTGTTCCGCTGTATTTAAAATTATGGGTAAAGTAATTATAAGTATTAATATAAAATTAACGCGTTTCATTTTAGAACTCTCCTTTTATATTATCGTAACGGATATTCTAATAAATTGAATTTTTTTGCTTTTTACGGTTATTTTTTTTTATAACAGATAATTAAGATATTTAATAAAAAATTTGATTTTATGAAGTAATTTACTTTGGAACATAAATGCGTTAAATTTAAATTATAGGTAAATTACATTGGTTAACGCGATTATTTAAAACAATTAAATAATTGCGCCAATCCGTGTGAAAATCCTGTGAAAAAATCTAAAAGCGTATCTACTGTAAAATAAAGGAGTATATCATGATTAATTTTAATAAACTTACCATAAAAACTCAGGAAGCATTAGCAGAAGCAATTGCAACGGCGGAAAATTTTAATAATAACGAAATAACGGAAATACATTTAATGGAATCAATGTTAGAACAGGAAGGTAGCGTTGTAAAACCATTGCTTGAAAACTTAAACGCTCCGGTTTCGCAAATTCAAGACGAAATACATGAAATGCTTTTAAATCTTCCTAAGCTAATGCATGGCGGGCAACCCGTTTTTTCTACAAGCATTAATAAACTCTTTAATTCAGCGTCAAAAATTGCAAAGCAGATGAAGGACGAATACATTTCATCCGAGCATTTTGTTTTAGCCATTGCAAAAGAGCAGAATAAGCTAACGGATTTATTTAAAAAACACAACTTAGATTATAATAAACTCCTTGAAGCGTTACAAAGCGTGAGGGGAGGGCAGCGCATTACCGACCAAAACCCTGAGGATAAATATCAGGCATTAGAACGTTTTACCCTTGATTTAACTGATTATGCAAAAAAGGGAAAAATTGATCCTGTGATAGGCAGGGATAATGAAATAAGGCGAATTATGCAGATTTTATCCCGCCGCAGGAAAAACAACCCTGTTTTGATCGGTGAACCGGGCGTTGGTAAAACCGCAATAGTTGAAGGACTTGCTTCGCGTATTGTTCAGGGAGATGTGCCCGATTCTTTAAAAAATAAAAAAATCTTTAATCTTGATATGGGTAGTATGCTTGCCGGCGCAAAATACCGGGGGGAATTTGAAGACCGGCTTAAAGCTCTATTAAAAGAGGTGGTTTCAAGTGAGGGTGAGATTATTCTTTTCATTGACGAGCTTCATACAATTGTGGGCGCGGGCGCGGCAGAGGGCGCTGTTGATGCATCGAATATGTTAAAACCACCGCTTGCGCGGGGGGAGCTTCGCTGTATCGGTGCAACGACTCTCGATGAATACCGTAAGCACATCGAAAAGGACGCGGCATTAGAAAGGCGTTTTCAACCTCTATACGTTCAGGCGCCGTCCGTTCAGGATACTATAAGTATTTTACGCGGTTTAAAGGAGCGTTACGAGGTGCACCACGGCATAAGAATTTCTGATTCGGCAATTATTGCTGCAGCAACGCTTTCTAACCGTTATATTCAGGACAGGTTTTTGCCTGATAAAGCAATAGACCTCATTGATGAGGCATCATCCAGAATGAGAATTGAAATTGATTCCATGCCCGAGGAAATTGATATTCTTGAGAGAAAAATTATGCAACTTGAAATAGAAAAAGCCGCGCTTGAAAAGGAAAAAACCGAACAGGCAAAATTACGCCTTGAAAAAATAAAAAAAGAGCTTTCGGATTTAAAGGAAGAAGCTAGCGCTCTGAAAATGCGCTGGGAAAAAGAAAAAAGCATAATTGAACATATTCAAAGCGCGAAAACGCGTATTGAAGATTTAAAAATTGAACTGCAAAAATGTGAACGTGAGGGTAAATATGAACGCGCAGGAGAAATAAAATACTCGCTTATACCGGGGCTTGAAAAAGAAATAGAGCAGAAAAACGAAAAGCTCTATGAAATCCAGAAAGAAACGAGCGCATTATTAACTGAAGAAATAACCGCAAAGGAAATCGCCGAGGTGGTTTCAACGTGGACAGGCATACCTGTGAAAAATATGCTTTCATCTGAAAAAGAAAAACTTTTAAACATGGAAACTGCGCTAAAATCACGCGTTGTAGGACAGGATAGGGCTTTGAGCGCCGTATCCGATGCTTTGAGAAGAGCGAGAAGCGGCCTTTCAGACCAAGACCGTCCTATAGGTTCTTTTCTCTTTTTAGGTCCGACAGGGGTTGGCAAGACAGAAACCTGTAAGGCGTTAGCGCAATTTATGTTTGACGATGAAAAAGCAATGATACGCCTTGATATGTCTGAGTATATGGAGAAACACAGTGTAGCCAAGTTAATAGGAGCGCCTCCGGGCTACGTTGGATATGACGAAGGCGGGCAGTTAACAGAACTTATAAGACGC
>CAYUYT010000201.1:6564-6978 GCA_964449345.1 uncultured Spirochaetia bacterium
GTACAGCGTAATACTTTTTGATGAAATTGAAAAAGCACACCACGATGTTTTTAATATTTTACTTCAAATTCTCGATGACGGGCGATTGACGGATTCCCAAGGGAGAAACGTAAACTTTAAAAATACGGTAATTATCATGACTTCAAATATCGGAAGTGATATAATTATGAAAGCGGATAACGTAGAGCAGGTTAAAGAAACGCTAATGGATATGTTAAAAACGCATTTCAGGCCTGAATTTTTAAACCGCATTGACGAAACAATTATTTTCAGCGCTCTTTCCCGTAAAAATATTAAAGACATTGTTGATATTCAGCTTAAACTCGTTAGCTCCCGGTTAAAGGATAAACAGATTAATATCGAAATATCGGATAAAGCCAAAGAATTATTAGCCGAGCAAGGTTTTAGCGAGGA
>CAYUYT010000202.1:0-6972 GCA_964449345.1 uncultured Spirochaetia bacterium
AATCCCTGGTTTTTTCGTAATTTCGAGAGACGTCTTTCCGTTAAGACGTCTGAATTTGCCTGAACAATCAGTCCATTTCTTATTTCTCCTTCTCAGAAAGTATGCATTTAGCCACAAATCGGCGTGTTTAAAAGATTCAAAGCCTTTGAGTGATTTTACTCGAGATTCAAGATGTGAATTCATGGATTCAATGAGATTTGTGGTTGTAGGCGTTCCTTTGTGATTCAGATACCCTTGCAAAAGTGGCTGTTTCCTTGCTAGATCAATCAAAATTCTGCTACAAGCTTCATCTTTAGAAAATAATTTTACAAGATTTGAACAATAAAACCGTTAATTATGATTTGTCAGTTCCACAAAAACTTGCAAAAGAACTAAAAAACGGCATGATATTAAACATTGCCATAGGAAAAACACGTTACGGCTGGATAATTAAGCACGCAGGCAACGTGTTTTTAATTGACATTAACGAAATGAATACGGAGATATAACGTGAAAATAAGCACTAAGTTATTAACAATACTACTATTAACTATAATTCTAATTAAATGCGACAGTGCTGTTGATAACATACCGCCTATCGTAATAAAAAGGCATTTTAAAAAAGCAATGTGGGTAGTACGTTTTTCATTAACAACGAAAGAAAAATGCGATAAAGTTATACGCTTTGCTTTGAATAATAATTTCGGCGTTATCGTTGCCCAGTTCAGGGGACGGGGCGATGCATTTTATAAATCAGAACACGAGCCAAAATACAGATACGTACAAAAAAACTTTGACCCCTTGGCATATTTATCAAAACAATGTGATAAATATTCGTTAGAACTCCACGCTTGGATTAACATGATGTATGCGGCTAACGTTAACATTAGAAAACCGCAAAAAACGCATGTTTTACGGTTGCATCCTGAATGGGTTACGATTGATAGCAAGGGAAGGAGCATCAGCGATTATAAAAGAAAAGAACTTAGAAACAACCTGCTAGAAGGAACGTTTCTCGATGCCGGAGTGCCTGATGTAAAGGGCTGGCTTGCATCCGTAACTACTGATATAGCAAAAAGATACAAAGTAAAGGGCATTCATTTTGACTTTATCCGTTACCCGTGGTCGGGGTTCAACGGGTATTACAAAAAATACCTAAAAGATTTCGGTTATAATCCTGAAGCACGCATGCGGTTTATGGAAAAATACGGTATGGACCCTGTTAATACGCCTTACAAAAGATACGCAACCACGAAACAATTGTGGAGGCAGTTCAGACGGGACAGGATAACGGAAATAGTGAAAACGTGTAACAAAGCCGCTAAAAAAGCTAACCCTAATCTAATAATAAGCGCGGCAGTGATTGCAAACGCACCCGTTGTGCGAAACGTATATTTTCAGGACTGGAAATTCTGGATAAAACAGGGTATTTTAGACACGGTATTTCCAATGAGTTATTCCCAATACATGGGGGAGTTTAAAAAATTCATCCGCATTGCAAACCCCATTAAGCATAAACTACCCGTGTTTATGGGAGTGCATATAAAAAAGAAAACAAACCCGGCATTATCCGCAAAGCAAATGCGCATGATTTATGACAACGGGTTTCACGGTATCTGTGTATTTTCATACGACCGAGGAAGGCCGCAAATGCAAATGATTAAGACCTTGTTCAGGGAAAAAAACGTTATGCAATTTGAATAATAATTAGTTTTTATCTTTGTACTACTACACACGTAGGGATAAGGCGTTGTATTATGGGCATATTGAATACAATATCTCCATCACTGCTGTATTGTTTACCCCGCTTAACTAAAATTCGAAAACAACGCAACATAGGGATGCACCCCATGTGTTTAAATTAGAAATAATCTAGTTAAATATATAAATTGATTTTATCAATCAATAATTTCCCCACGGTTGAAAATAATTTTTCCGTTATAAATTGTATATTTAACAACACCGGTTAATTCCATACACAAAAAAGCGCTGTTTTTGCTTTTTGACTTTATGTGTTCTTGTTTAAAAATGCGTTCTTCGGTAAAAGAAAACAACGTTAAATCTGCAGGCGCGCCCGGTACAACGCCTTTAGGTTGCATTCCGATAATTTTTGCAGGATTTATACTTAAAAGTTCGACCAAACGCGTTAAGTTTATATGCCCGGGTTTTATGAGATAAGTAACTGCAACGCTTAATGCAGTTTCAAGCCCGATTACTCCAAAAGGCGCTTTGTCTATGTTCTGTTTTTTTTCGTGTTCTGCATGCGGCGCATGATCGGTTGCAATGCAATCTACCGTGCCGTCGATTATGCCTTCAACTATTGCAGAAACATCGCGTTCGTTTCGTAAAGGCGGGTTCATTTTAAAATTTGAGTCCCCTGTGGATACAAAAGTTTCATCAAGAGATAAGTGATGCGGTGTTACATCACACGTTACGTTTACGCTCTCATTTTGTTTTACCTGCCTGATTAACTCGATACTACCGGCTGTTGAATTATGCGTTAAATGCACTCGCCCGCCGGCTTTTTTAGCGAGTTTTAAATCCCTTTCCACTATTTTATCTTCTACCTTTGAAGGAATCCCGCGTACACCGAGTTTTTTAGAAATCTCTCCCTCATTTACAACACCCGGTTCAAAATCAGGGTCTTCACAATGGCAAATAACGGGAAAATCAAGTTTTTTTGAAAGTTCAAGCACTTTTATCATTAATTCTTCATCATAAACGCTCATGCCGTCTTCGGAAAAAGCAACAGCACCTGCATCAAGCATTTCTTTAACATCAACGAGTTCAGCGCCTTTAAACCCTTTAGTAATTGCGCCTACGGGAAGAACGCTTATAATGGAATCCTGATTAGCCGAATCCATGGCATTTTTAATCAAATCAGCACTGTCAATAACGGGGTTAGTATTAGCCATTGTGCAAACCGTAGTGAACCCTCCAGCAGCAGCAGCGTAACTACCCGTTTTATAGTCTTCTTTATACTCAAACCCAGGAGAGCGAAAGTGAACGTGAATATCCACAAACCCCGGGCTTAAAACAAGTCCGGCCGCGTCAATTTCTTCATCAGCTTGTTCGTTTATAGGTCCGATTTTCTCGATAATTCCGTTTTTAATAAAAACGTCCATATTTTTGTCAATATTATTTACAGGGTCAACTACCCGCGCCTGTCTAATTAATATACTCATAATACCTCTTTTATTATAGATAAGACATCAAGAAATAATAGTAAAGTATGAATGAAAATAAAAAGGCATGAATAAAAAAACCCGTCAAACCGGCGGGTTTTAAAGATAAAAGATTGAATTTTAAGTATAAGTTCTGCGTAATTTAAAAATGCTGGCTTATTAAATTTCGTCCAACACTCTTGTTGCGAATCTTTTCATATTTCTTTCGTTGACGAATCCAAGTTCAACGAGTTTCTCGCCTAACCTGCCGCCTTCAATGCGTAATAAGTACTTTGCCTGGTTTAATTGTTCCGGTGTAATTACACCGTACTGAAGCAATTTTTCCATCATTTGTACCCCCTCCGGATTACTTCTTGTAATTAATCTACAATATCGGTAACAAATAAAATCACATTAGCGAAAAAAGTAAACTAAAAACATTAATCAGCACAAAAAAATGAATTAAAATATTTCATAAAAAACCTTTTCACTTTAAACAAAAAAGTCCTTATATTAATTCAAAAACAGGAAATTAATTTTTATGTCAATAGATAAAATAATAATAAAAGGTGCGAGGCATCATAATTTAAAAAATATAAACCTAGAGTTACCGAGAAACGAGCTTATCGTTGTAACGGGATTATCAGGTTCGGGTAAATCATCACTCGCTTTCGACACTATTTACGCAGAGGGGCAACGGCGCTACGTTGAATCACTTTCCGCATACGCAAGACGGTTTTTAGAACAGCTTGAAAAACCCGATGTTGATTATATAGAAGGGCTTTCTCCTGCAATTTCAATCGAACAAAAAACAACGCACAGCAACCCGCGTTCTACAGTCGGAACGGTAACGGAAATTTACGATTATTTCCGCCTTTTGTTTGCCCGTTGCGGTGAACCCCATTGCCCGGGCTGCGGAAAACCCATTAATGCACTTGCCGTTGACCAGATACTCGATATTTTGCTTTCTTATGATGAAAAAACAAAAGTGCAAATCTTAGCGCCAATTGTACGCGGCAGAAAGGGCGAATATAAAAAAGAATTAAACGATTTACGCAAGCAGGGTTTTGTGCGGGTGCGCGTTGACGGTGAAATCAAAGCTCTTGAAGATGAAATTACGCTTGATAAAAATTTCAAACACCATATTGAATGCGTTATTGACCGCATAGTTATTAAAAAAAATATCCGTGAAAGGTTAGCAGATTCCGTGGAAACCGCCCTCGAATTATCAGGGGGTATTTTGCTTGCCTTAATTCAAACGCCGGAAATGAAAAATCCCGAAGAACGCCTTTTAAGTACAAAATTCGGATGTGTGGAATGCGGGCTTTCTTTCTCAGATATAGAACCGCGTATGTTTTCATTCAACAGCCCGTACGGCGGATGCGAAGAATGTCAGGGCATAGGCGAAAAAAGCGAGTTTGACCCTGAGTTAATCGTTCCCAATGAAGACGTTACAATTATAAACGGTGCAATTAAATGCATTTCAAACTTGCGCGGGTCAAAATGGTATAGAACAATATTTGAAGGTCTTGCTAAAAATTATAATTTTTCACTAAAAGATAAGTTTTCCAAATTATCAGATAAAATCCGTGATGCAATTTTCTACGGAAGCGAAAAAGAAATTAAAGTTGAATTTGAAACACGGGACGGTAAAGGCCACTATAAAGCGAGTATGCCGTGGGAAGGTTTAATTCCTATGCTTAAAAGGCGTTACGAAGAAACAGCTTCGGAATCAATGAAAGAATGGTATGAATCTTTTCAACGCAAAATCCCCTGCCCGAAATGCCACGGAAGGCGGCTTAAACCTTTTCCCCTTGCGATTACAATCAACGGAAAAAACATAATACAAGCAACGGAACTCCCTATTAAAGACACTATTGATTTTTTTGAAAACGTAAACTTTGACGAAAAGCGCGCTAAAATTTCAGAAAAAGTATTAAAAGAAATAATCATGCGGCTTAATTTTTTAAACAACGTAGGTGTGGGGTATTTATCCCTAGCCAGAAAAGCGGGAACACTATCAGGCGGAGAAATGCAGAGAATCCGCCTTGCAACGCAAATAGGAAGCCAGTTAGTCGGTGTTTTATACGTTTTAGACGAACCTACTATCGGACTGCACCAAAGAGACAACAAACGCCTTTTAGATACATTAACGCATTTACGCGATATCGGCAATACCCTAATCGTTGTTGAACACGATGAACAAACCATTTTGAGCGCGGATTATGTCGTTGATTTAGGACCCGGCGCAGGCATTCACGGCGGGTATGTCGTTGCACAGGGCACTCCCCAGGAAATAATGAAAAGCAGTAAATCAATAACGGGTAAATATTTAACGGGAAAACTCCACGTTGAAATTCCGCACGAAAGAAACGAGGGCAACGGGCATTCAGTTATGCTTAAAGGCGTTACAACAAACAACCTTAAAAATGTGGATGTTGAGTTTCCCCTGGGAAAATTTACAGTTATAACGGGAGTTTCAGGCTCAGGGAAATCATCATTAATCAACAACACGCTTTATCCGGTAGTTAACGAAAAAATTAACCGTAAAAAAAGCTACGTGTCAACTTATAAAGAAATATCCGGCTGTGAACACGTTGATAAAGTAATTAACATAGACCAGTCGCCAATCGGGCGCACACCGCGTTCAAACCCGGCAACGTACACGGGGCTTTTTACACCAATCCGCGAGCTATTTGCCAACTTGCCTGACTCGAAAATACGCGGATACAAACCAGGGCGTTTTTCTTTTAACGTAAGCGGAGGCAGATGTGAAGTCTGCTCGGGACAGGGGCAGATAAAAATCGAAATGGCGTTTTTATCCGATGTTTACATTACCTGCGACCAATGTAAAGGCAAAAGGTATAACCGTGAAACCCTTGAAATCCGTTATAAAGGAAAAACTATTGCAGACGTGCTCGACATGACAATCGAGGAAGGGCTTGATTTTTTTCAAAACATACCCACGGTTAAACGCAGGCTTACAACCCTCGTTGATGTTGGCCTTGCTTATTTAAAACTAGGGCAAAGCGCAACGACTTTATCCGGGGGCGAAGCGCAACGCATTAAACTCGCTACCGAACTGTCTAAAAAAAACACGGGACAGACTTTTTACCTTCTTGACGAACCCACAACCGGCCTGCATTTTGATGACGTTAAAAAACTCGTTGAAGTTCTGCTGCGTTTTGTTGATAAAGGAAACACGGTTGTTGTAATCGAACATAACCTCGATGTGATTAAAGTTGCAGACTGGGTAATTGATTTAGGGCCGGAAGGCGGTGCTGAAGGCGGGCAGATTGTTTGCCAAGGCACACCCGAAGACGTTGTAAATTGCAGTAAATCACATACAGGTAAATATTTAAAGGAAATACTTTAAAAAGTAATTGCTTTTATTTTACGTTTATGGTATTAAAATATATGCTAAAATTTTTCCCGTTATTTTTAATTATAGCAATATTAACCACATTAAGTAGCGCTCTTGACTACACATCCCCGTCTATTGTTCACTACAAAAAAGCAATGGTAAATTATTACCTTTACAACAACGTAAAAAGAGCTAAAAAACTGCTCACACTATCTATAAAACGCGATGAAACGTTTTTAGCCGGATACCTTGCCCTTGCCCGTGTTTACTTAAAAATCGGCTGGAAAAGGCATATAAAAAAAATCTATGACAAGGCATGGAACGATTGCAGGAGACAAAAACAACGCAAAACCCTAATCATAGCAAAAGCACGGCTTTTACACGACGTTTTAAACAACCGTCCAAAAGCTTATGCGTTTATGAAATGGGCATGCAAACACTATAAATTCAGGCAAGGACAAATCT
>CAYUYT010000203.1:0-6854 GCA_964449345.1 uncultured Spirochaetia bacterium
TGTTATTTTTCTAATACTATTAGTAAGTCAATTGTTATTTTCGTCCAATAGAAAAAAAACCTATGACGTTGCAAAAGCTTACATTCATGCTTTGTCAAAAAAAAATTATAATCTTGCCAAACAATTTGGAACAAAAAAAACTATTAACATGATTGAGCATATAGAAAAACAAGCAAAAATGATTATTTATAAGTCAAAAAAAAGTAAAACTAACAATGATTCAAAAAAGCAGGAAATAATTGTTCCTGATAAACCTGATAATCCATGGAAAGAAACTGTTTTTGATGGTTTTGTACCAAGATGGGCATACATACTCCATTATGTTTCACATATTGTTTGGAAAGATATAAAAATAGATAATAATTCTGCATACGTATATTTTTATCACCCTGTATTAAAGGGGAGTAAAAAAGAATATGCACATATTGATTTAATAAAAATTAAGGGTCAATGGAAAGTTCATTTCAAAGATAATGTTTTAATACCATTTCGAACATATAACTAATAGTAACCTCAAAAAATTAACTTTTTGGGGTGTTCTTATCACTTAAAGCCGAATTTAAAGTTTTTATTTATTTCTTTTAAAATTTTTCTTGGTTTTTCTTAGGCCAAATCCTTTTTTTGTGTATTTTAACGTTTAACACTAATTAGCGTTAAAATATGGGAATTTATTCTATTTTAATCCCTTTGATTTTGATAAAGCAGGACTTGAAGAGAAGAAAATCCCAAACTTTTGCTAATCCTTCCTCTTTACTCAAAGAGGGAGCTAGAGGGTGATTCTCTTCCTCCGCCCTCTTTATTTAAAGGGGGCAGGAAGAAGAAAAAGCTATTTCCGGTAAAAGCCAGGGGAATTTCTCTTCTTTCATCTGTTTCGCGTGTTCCGTAGAAAATTCCATATTCTAGCAAATTTTAGTATAATTACCGGTTTAGTCTCTTTACGGTATTTGTAGCAAAACAGTAAACCCTTAAATTCAAATAATATTGTCTATTTTTCGTTTTTTATAGCAGTTCGCAAAAATCAAATTTTTATCTTTATGCTCCCTTAGTTTTTAGAGGTTCAATCGAAATCAGTAGCAAGTTTGACCAAAACATACAATAAAAACTTAAAATTCAATTTTAAGTAATAATAAAAACCAAATAAGTTAATTTTTAGAGTTTACTTTATGTATATTACTCTTTGCTTTCTTTTTAATTCGTTAAACCTATAGTTTTTTAATAGTAACTGCCGATAATTCTAATAAAATAATTTATTATATTTTCAAATTATGTTAAATTGGTTGTAATTCGGATTATTTATGGAAAAAATACTTATTTTTAGAATTGGAACATACTACCTTGCTGTACCAGAACAATTCATAGCAAAAATGGGAAAATTAAAGGATAGTTTCGTTATAACTCCATCAAACTTTGAGCAATGGAATATTATCCCGTTACATAGATATTTCGGTTATCCTGATTTTCCAAATAACAGGGATTTCATCATAACTTTAAGTGAAAACAAGGGCGTTTTGATTTGTGATGAATTGGTAAAAATTATAAAATTCAACGTTAACTTGAAAGACTCAAATTTTTCAGAAATTGATACACAATATGGAAAAATTTTATTAATTGACGCGCCTAACATTTCAGAGAATGATATTAAGCGTTATCTAGGTTTGCCCATCTCAACACAATCAGAGCAAATCAAACCAGGCAATGCTATATTTCCCATGGTTAAAAATTATAACAAAGAGCAGAAAAACCAAGACACTAAAAAGTCAAACCAAGCATTTCCTATTACTAAAGATAAAACGGAAAACCGGGGTTATGAAGTTGGCTCAACTACACACGGTGAAATTCAGGGTACAAATATAGAATCCAGTGAAAATGGCGATACTTTAACTGATGTTAAAAATAATGAAAATATACAAAAAACACCAAAGGAAAAAACTAACAAGATAGATTCCGAAAAGAAAAAACTTATTGAAAAAGAGGAGTTACACGAAGTTGAAGAAGACATTACTCCGGTGAAAAAGGGGTTTTATCAGGTCGAAGATAATACTGAAAGTGATTTATTAGCCGGGGAATTTATCGAGGATGAGAATAATGATTCTTTAACTGAATTATCCCACGAGCAAGAACAGGATATTCCACAAGGAGATGAAGAATCTTCACAATTTTTGACCGATAAAGAATATTCTTCAAATAACGAGGAAATGCTCCTTGATAGTGAAGGTGAGGATTTCGGATACGATGAAGAAAACGAGATAACCGGCAACCAATTAGATATTGAAAAAAAAATTCACGTGGATAACAATTTTGAAAATAGTATTCACGGCAAAGTTGCAAAAAATGAAAAAGTTGAGATGCAAATACCTTTAATTATAGATAGTGAAGTTGAAAAACAAGAAATTTCTGAAGAAGAAGTTGAAAACATTGATATATTTACGGATTATGATGAAATAGGTGAAACAGAGGAGATAGAGGAAGCAGAAGAATTCATTGCTCCTGACTCTCTGGACACTGAACAATGGAAAGAAGAAGACGATGAATTATTCGTTGTTGATCGGGATAAGGGCGAAGAAGACGTTATAAGGAATAATTTTCATATTTTCAACTTAGATGAACACTTTTCCGAAAAACCTGCTGACGAACCCGCTTCTAAAGATTTCATCACCCTAGATACTTTATTAGATACAGATATAGCTCGAGATTTACAAAATAATATTAACGAGAAAAAAAAACTTAAAAATTTAACTGAACCGGGAATTTCTAAAATAGATTTTGATTTTGAATCTTCGGATACAAACAACTCCTATGACGTTGATGTTATCGTGGATGTAGATTCATTTGAAAACGGAATGTTAAAGAAGGATTTTAACTTTAACAAACCCGAATTAAAATTAGATAAAGCCGCTTTATTTGTAACGGGCTCAGGTGATAAAGCGGTAATTAAAGACGCTTCAAAATCTAAAGGTAGCAAAGAACATAATCATGATAAGACTGCCTTTAAAAACAATATGGGGGAAGATGACGACGATGAAAGTGATTGCCGGACAGACGGTTTTGAGCGTGAATCTTTAAGGGATAAACAAAAAATGAACGGTAATGATTATGATGATCATAATTTAAATGAAGATAACGCAGAAAGTGACACAGAAAACAGTGAAAAGATTGACGAGGAGCGCCCGGGTTTAGAAGATGACAGTACTATTTCCGGCGCTTTTAAACAAGCAATGGAACATTCTAAAATGGAAAATGCATTTTCCGATGTATTTTTTGACCCTGCCGACCATGTAAATTTTAATAAAGATTCTCTAAACGAATCCAAGGACAACGCTTTAAGCGATTATGAATCTTTTTTTGAAAATAATCAAGAAGAAACATTAGCAAACAACTTTCAAGAAAATGAAAAAGAAATTGAGAATTTTGATTTTTTAGAATCGGATATATCAAAAGATTATAACGGTTTAGTTAAGGATAACTTTGACCAAAACCCTTTATTTGAAAAGCAAAAAGATAAAATAGTAAGCCGTAATGAAGATATTAGAACAGACAGTAAGGATGAAACCGGGCTAGAGGACGAAGAAAAAAATTTTTCCAAACAATCATCCGATGATGGTTATTCTAAATCAAGTAGGACAGAAATTGATAATGAAAAAAAATCTTATGTAGATGAGCGTGATGATGCAATAGAAAAAATTAGACGCGAAATTATGAGCGCAAGAGAGCAGTTAGGAGAAGAAGAAAAAACAAATGTTGAATTATTGAAGAAGGTTTTAAAAAATCAAAAAGAAAAAATTGAAGAGAAAAAAGAATCCAAGGACAATTTCTTTGACAAAAAGAAAAAGTTAGTAAAAAAAACAGTTAAGACAACGACAAAAACAACGAAAAAAAAATCATTACACCTTTTAATAAGCGAGTTTTTTAGTTCAGCAGCTTTTAAAATTGCATTAATATTAATAGCTGTTTTTGTTTTGAGTATATTAGGCGTATATTTCTTTGAACATACTAGCAACGAACAATTTAAAGATATTTGGGATACTTTTTGGTATACAATAGTAACGTTTACAACCGTTGGATACGGTGATAAATATCCTACAACCTTTGGCGGGCAGATAGTTGGAATTTTGATGATGTTCGTGGGAGTAACGTTATTCGGTGTTATAAGTGGTCGTATAGCATCTTATCTCGTTGATTTGCAAATACGACGAGGAAAGGGGTTGGTAAAATTGCAAAGATTGACAAAGCATTTCATAATATGTGGCTGGAGAAAAGATTTTAATATAGTTTTAGATGAAATATTACGCGCAAATAAAGGAATTTCAAATGATGAAATCGTTTTGATTAATGATATTCCCATTGAACAAATGGAATCAATTATGAGTGATGATAAGTATAAGGGAATAAACTATATACGCGGTGATTTTTTAGAGGAAGCAGTATTAAAAAGGGCAAATATTGAAAAAGCTACTAAGGTTTTAATTCTTGCGGATACCAGTCAGGGTTATTCTGCACAAGAAGCGGATGCACGAACGGTTATGGCAGCAATTACTATGGAATCAATTAATAAAAACATCTACGTAGCTGCTGAATTACTCGATGAAAAATTTGAAAGGTATTTAAAGCTTGCTCATGTTGAAGAGATTATTCTTTCAAGGGAATATTCCAGGCGTTTATTAGCAAGTGCGTCTGCGGCTTCGGGTATGTCTCACATTGTTACGGAATTAATATCTACTCAAGGGCATAAAGGTATTACAACGGAAGATATCCCCGAAGAGTTTACAGGCGATACATTTGGTTCGCTTTCTATGTTTTTTCTAGACCGGGACGGTTCAATTTTAGTGGGAATACTT
The DNA here is from genome assembly GCA_964449345.1 of uncultured Spirochaetia bacterium. Lineage (GTDB taxonomy): Bacteria > Spirochaetota > CALGPD01 > CALGPD01 > CALGPD01 > CALGPD01. Next base: position 4,836 of record CAYUYT010000203.1, read on the forward strand.
GAAAATACGGGAAATTTTTATGAACGCAAAAAAGAAGCTTTGCTTGAAGCACAAAAAACCCCGGATATTTCTAAGCTTGTTAAAAATTTAAAAACGGTTAAATCACTTCAGGCAAATATGCCAATTATCAATCCGGGGGGAGATTATACAATTAAAGAACACTCAAGAGCGATTCTTATAGAAGGAATATCAAAAGCAGATAAGGAGGCCATACTTGGCAGTTAGTCAGGAAACTCTAAAAATATTAAAAGACCTTGATTTATTTGAAGGCATATCTCATAGCCCCGAACGCCTTACTGCTGTAGGGGCAACGTTAAAATCCAAAAAAGTTAAGTCCGGTGAGATAATTATTAGAGAAGGTGAGCTAGGAGATGCGCTGTATATTATTAAATCCGGCAGCGTTAGAATATTAAAGAATACTTTAGAAGATGAGATGTATACCGTAATTATTTTATCCGCAAATATGAAAGTCTTTTTCGGGGAATTAGCTATTATTGACAACGACCTTCGCTCTGCTTCTGTAATGGCTGAAACCGAATGTGAATTGCTAGTTTGGACGAGAGAAGATTTTGAAACGCTTGCAGATGCTGACCCGTATTTGGGTTATAAAGTTCTAAAAACTATTTCAAAAATAATTGCAAACAGGTTGAGAAAAGCTAACAAAGATATAATAACTTTATTCGAAGCTCTTGTTCATGAAGTTGAAGGCGGTGCGGAAAACCATATGCAATAAAAAAAACACATGGCATATTAATACCTTGTGCTTTTTTTATTTATATACAACTTTATACATATTTAAAATCAAAATTATTCTAAGCGCTATAGTCGACTTCCTGTCCTTTTCCGCTTTCTTGATATTCCGTATTTTGATTTGTTTGTTCAATCGCAACCTGTTCTTGTGCATAACTTTGCTCTTGCGGAGCTTGTCTTGTATCTGCTACGTATTCACTTCCGTAAGAACCTACAACATCATTAACTTCCATGTTTACCTCCTGAAGTGGTTTCATTTCTTTTAAACCTATTATATATTATAGAATTTTTTTAAAAAAAAATCAAATTTACTTTTAATATTAGTGCAAATTTAAAATTTTTTACGATTTGTAAAAAATAACGCGTTTGTAATTTATTTCGAAGCAGGAGCTTATTGTCTTTAAAGTATCTTAAACACAAACCGGCTTTTAAAAACGCAAATAAAAAAGAAAACATATACTTTTTAAATAGACGATATTATTCTATTGTCTCATGTATTAATTTGTATATAAAAATTATTATTTAATGTTAATGAATGCCCAGTTTCCCGTTCTAATCTCTTTCGTTGCGATTAAAAAAATATTTGGATTATTTTTAAAATATTTCCTTGCAAAGAAAGTTACAAGCTCTTTTATGGGACTGTTTAAAGAATTATGATACATTTTCTCAACGGGTACTATAATATATCTCATTTTATCTTTGTACCTAAATTTCAAAATGTAATATTCGGATGATTCGGGATATTTAATGTATTCGTTTTGCTTGTAATAATTAATAGTTGTATTATTGTTAAAAACTATTTGTTTATCGGCTAAATACGTTTTTATTTCAGTAAGTGTGCCCGTAAAATGTTGCTCTTTTAGTATCGGATTTTTGTAAAAATGCCATATTATTTTATCTCTATCTATTTTATCATAACTAGAGCGTTTAAGCGTAATCCATGATAACGCAGAATAACGAATTTTTTCATATAAAATAATGTCTGAAATTCCGCTCCGAAATCTTTTGTAAGAATCTATAATTAATTTTGCACGCTGTTTTAACTGATTTTCCGTTAAATTATATATAATTTCATTATTAAGCAGAGGGCTAATTAAATATTTTGTACCCTCGGGGGTTTGAATATCGAGGCGCAAAAATTTTCGCGGGAGATAAGTATATCCAGAATAAACGGGTTTATATTTATTTCCTTTTAGCAAAAAACGATAATCATGCTCGATTTCCCCTTTATAGTTCGTTCCGCTAATTTCTCTAAGCAAATTGTCAAAA
>CAYUYT010000204.1:0-6838 GCA_964449345.1 uncultured Spirochaetia bacterium
AAAAGAAGTTTTTTTCTCCCAGCTACGTTACTATAACCTGTAAAAATTAGTTTTTTGCGGGTTTTCTGTTTATTGTGATATTTTTACTATGATTGTATATTCTAAGCAAGCTAGACCGGCGTTTGTCATGAATCTAACTTTATATATAAAAACGGTTAATTCGTTGTTTATAAAAACAATGCCGAATTCGGGATTGTTTTTAAAATAAAAATAATATTGACAATTTAAATAAAATATTATACAAATATTTAATGTTTAAATCCGGTATCACAATAATCATAATATTATTTATAGGGTGCAGTGAATCAAATTTTGAAAAGAATCAACAAATAAAAAGAAAAACGAGTTTTACCTTTCAAGGGAAAAAATATTCGATTTTGATTTTAGATTCACAAAACAAAGAGCCATATATTAGTGCCAAAAAAAGTTTAATTAAAACTTTAAATAATCACGGTTTAATTATATCCAAGAATTTAAAAATAAGGAATTACAGCATAGGCAACGACATTAATCGAGGGATGAATATATTAAAAAGACTTGAGCTAAAAAAATTTGATGTAATTTTCGTTAACGGCACGGTTGCCGCATCATCGGCAAAAAAATTGTATTTTGGTTATTCTGATATAAATTTTGTTTTTGCCTGCGTAACCGACCCGATTGGACTTGGCTTAATAAAAAGTTTTGAAACTAATCCTCAAAATAATTTCACAGGAGTTTCCTATCCCGTTTTGGTAAACTCACGGTTAAAATTCATAACCACACTTTTCCCTAAAACAAAAAATATTGGTTATATATATTCAAAAATGCCTCAATCAATCAGCTATTTAAAATGGTTAAAACAAATTATTAATAAAAATTACAGAGGGATAAAGTTACATCTAAGAAAAGTGCCATTTATAAAAGGAGAAAACGGTACTAAAAAAATGGCGTATTTATCAAAAAAATATTTTTTTGAGCTAAATAATAAAGTAGATTTATTTTTAACTCCTAACGACCAAATGGGAATAAGCGAAATATTTATTAAAACAGCGGGTAAGGCAGCTAAAAAGCCGGTTATAGGTCTTTCTAAACGCGGTGTGGTTAAAAATTGGGGAGCAATTGCAAGTATTTACCCTTCGCATCAAAGCATGGGTGAGCAAGCAGCAATAATGATAATGAAATTATTATCAGGAATAAGCATTAAAGAAATAAAACCTGAATGGCCGAAAAAAAGCGGATTTGCTTTTAATTTAAAATTAGCTAAAAAATACAAAGTTAATATTCCTGTAGAGTTTATAGAACTTTCAGCAGGAAACATTGTAAAATAGAATAGGTAATATATGAATATTAAATCCATATTATCAAAAAGCAAGACTAGTTTAAAAACCAGAACCATGTACATTATAATTCTTGTACTAACAATTTCATCAAGTATAACAACGTTTTTCATAATGATACATGTAAATAATGTATTACGCAAATCTATTGCAAATGAAATTCATGCAAGCGGATTAATAGTAAGGAGAACGATTTATACGAATCTAAAATACTTTTCTTTAGACGCATTTTCGGGAATGAAAAAATTTCTTAAAGGCATAGTGAAAAGTAATAATAAGATTAGTTATTGTTTTATAACGAATAAAAAAATAGAAATCATTTACCAGTTTGGTAAACATAAAAAATCAAAGGCTGGTGGTGCTTTAAAATATCCCAAGGATTTTTTTAGTAAAAAAAGAAAAATCATAGAAACGGGAAATTATATTGAAAATATAATTCCTATTTATTCAAATGAAATTGTTATAGGTTATATTCATATTGGAGTAAAGAAAAGTATAATTAGCTCAGAAATACTTTCGTTAATTTTAATTACAGTATTAATTTTTTTCGCTTCATTGATAATATCGATAATAGTTCTTTTATACTTTCTAGGTAAAAAGGTAATAAATCCGATAACGAGTTTATCCTTAAAAATGAAAAAAATCGCAAACGAAATGAATTTCGATAAAGAAATTAAAGTCTTAGGTTTTGATGAAGTATCGCAATTAGGTAAAACGTTTAATATAATGATTGGAGAGATAAGAAACTATTCTTTAAACCTAGAAGATATCGGCAAACATAGAACTTGCAAGTAAAAATAAAAAAATGGAAAAAGAACTTCGAATGGCAGAAGCATTGCAATCTTCAATACTTCCCGGCCAATTGCCTGAAATACCTGGAATAAATATGGACTCCCTTTACGTTTCTATGGAACATATAGGGGGTGATTATTACGATATTTTTCCACTATCAGATAATCGTATTGGTATTTTAATAGCAGACGTATCCGGGCACGGTGTACCTGCTGCCTTAGTAACCATGATGGTAAAAGTTGCCTTTACTTCTTATTCGGGGTTTGATTTATCAAGCGACCTTATTCTAGAAAAAATCAATAAGGAGTTAGTTAAAGTTTTAGGCATTGAGATACTTCACTACGTTACTGCATTTTATTTAATACTTGATTACCAACATAACGTAATCCAATTTTCAAGCGCAGGACATCCAAGCCAATTTTTATATTCAAAAGAAAACAATGAAATACATTCACTTAAAACGTACGGCCGTTTTTTAGGCATAGATAAAAATTCTATTTACGGAAAAAAAATTATGTTTTTAAATAAAGGGGATAAAATAATACTGTTTACAGACGGCATAGTTGAAGCTAGAAATGAAAAAAATGAACAGTATTCTGTAAAAAAATTAAAAGAGCTAATTATGAAAAACAATGACTTAAAAGCAGAGTCATTTATTAAATTACTTGAAAAAGATTTAAATATTTTTTGCGGAGATATGAAACAAAGCGATGATAGAGCTATGTTCGTTATTGATGTAAACGAAGATAAAACAAGAGATGATATAATAGAAAACTTAAAAGAAAAGCAGAAAGAAATAGACAAACTAAAAAATACAGCTAATAAATATTACAACAAAGGGGATTTTAAAAAAGCTGCCGAATTAATGATTCAGGCAATGTTCAAAGAAGGGAAAAACAACGCTAATACTATGAAAATTATTACCGATTATTATATCGAAGCTGATGATTTAAAAAATGCGGTTGAATATTTGGAATATGCCGTTTCAATAGAACCTGAAAATAATGATTTACGCAAAAGATTTTATGATTTATACGATAAACTGCGAAAGAGCAAAGAATAAAACAAATATTTAATAAAATTATTTTTATCAAAAATCATAATATTTTTGATGAATTATTTAAAAAGTTTGATTATACTCAATAACGATAGATAAAGTACGGATTAACTATGGATACGCAAACAAAAAAAATGTTTTTAAACATTAATCTAAATTATAATTTATTTTACTCCTCTTCAATTAATTTATCAAAACATCTTAATATATTAAAAGAAAGAGGGGTTAACTTAGAATCAATAGACAATGTAAGCCCTGATATGTTTAGTAAAAAATCATTATCACTTTTTCTAATTGACGCGGATTTTATTAACGATAAAGGCGGTATTGATGTTTTAAATAGTTATTCAAACACTGAATGCGTTATATTTTTGATTAACAATCCCGAGGAAGTAAATTTAATACCTGAAGACCTTATTTTAAATTACATTACGGAAATGGAATTAGATCACACTCAAATTTTTCTTAAAGTAATAAAAAGCTCGTTAAAAGCTTTAGTGCGCCACAAAAAGATTTTTGAGCTTGAAAAATCACTTTTTCTAGCAGAGGATGAAATTGACGAACTACATGCAATTGCGACAGCGCTTTCAACCGTAAAAGATTTAGACAAACTTTTAAGTTTAATACTGAAACGCTGCATTGATGCAACTGCTAGCGATGCAGGAAGTTTATATTTAATAAAAGAAGATGAAAATAAAAATAATTTTCTTCAATTCATGCTTTCTGATAACTTTTCGCTGGATATAAAGTCCGTTTCTTTTACCCTACCCTTAGATAAAACGAGTATTGCCGGTTACGTTGCTTTAACGAAAAAAATATTAAATATTGAAGATTCATATAATCTTGATAATAATGCGGAATATAAACACAGTAAAAAATTTGACGAACAATATAACTATAAAACAAAAAGTATTTTAACTTTTCCAATGATTAACCATAAAGATGACGTAATTGGTGTTATTCAACTCGTTAACAAAAGAATAAACCGCGGGGTAATTTTAGACAGTAATGAATCTTTCGAAAAATACGTGATTCCATTTACATCGCATGATGAAAGATACGTTTTTAGTTTAGGTTCTCAAGCTGCCGTTGTATTAGAAAATGCAATTTTATACGAAAACATTCAAACGTTATTCGAAGGGTTTATAAAAGCAAGCGTTCAGGCAATTGACGATAGGGATCCTACAACGAGCGGTCACTCCCTTCGCGTTGCTGCTTATACTGTTAACCTTGCAAAAGCTATTAACCATACTAAAGATGGTAAATACGCCGGAACAAATTTTTCCGACCAACAAATTAAAGAAATTCGCTATGCATCGCTTTTACATGATTTTGGAAAAGTCGGCGTAAGAGAACACGTTTTGGTTAAAGCTGAAAAATTATATCCTCATCAAAAAGATATAATCAAAGCGCGTATTGAATTAATTAAAAAAGATATTATTGCAAAATATCAGGCAAAGAAGCTTAATTACATTATAAACAATTCCGGTCAAGACTTTGACAAGGTATTTACACAAATTGATACTGAAATGAATAATGAAATTCAGCGGATTTCAAAATACCTTGATGATATTCTGCAATTAAACCTTCCTAAAGTATTATCTGATGAAGATACTGGAAACCTCGATGAAATTACCAAGTTTATTTATACTGACTTTGATGGCAATAATAATACTTTGCTAACAGAAGATGAAATTTTCAAATTAAAAATTCCCAGGGGAAGTCTTGATTCTAACGAAAGAAAGGAAATCGAAGATCACGTTGTACATACATTTAAATTTTTATCTAAAATTCCTTGGACAAACGAACTTAAAAATGTTCCGGAGATTGCTTTTGCGCACCATGAAAAGCTTAACAAAACGGGCTATCCTCGCGGTTTAAATGAAAAACAAATTCCTATACAAAGCAAAATCATGACAATAGCTGATATCTACGATGCTCTTACAGCATCAGACAGGCCTTATAAAAAAGCGGTCCCTGTTGACAAAGCGCTTAAAATTTTAGGATTTGAAGTAGAAGATAACCATCTTGATAATGATCTTGTTGAAATTTTCATTAGGGATAAAATTTTCCAAAAAGATAAAATTATTTAAATAATTTTTTCAATTTACTTGACAAATTAGAAATAAATAAACTATAATATAATTAATGAAAATAATTTTCGGCTGTTAGCCGGATTACGGATAAAAAAAATTAATACTGGGGGCTTAGAAAGAAACATAAAAACGACAAATGTTAAAAAACTAAGTATTTTCATTATTAATCTTTCAGGATGCTATCCTGAATAATAGCAAAAAAAAGCTAAAACCGTAAAAGGTGTTTAAAAACCCGCGTAAAAGATGTTCGGATCTCACTTACGCGGGTTTTGCGTTGTATTATGACATTTAAAAATACGTTGTCTTTGTCAAAATTATTAATAAAACCAATTTGCTTTATCTAATAGGAAATTCTATAAATAACTAATCATTGCGAATCATTATAGTTAGCGTATATATGATAAAGATTTATAGTTTGGTTTTATGCTATGGTTGATTTTCACTAAAGTCAAAGAAAAATGTGATTAATGTAAAGAATATAATTTTATTAATAAATAAAATTATATTCTTTACGCATAACCTATCTTTACATTATCTAATTATAAACCGAACTTTAATATTGTTTTTATTTTAACTACAAATAAGTTTATAAAAATCGTGATCCCAATATTTAAATTATTCGAATAAAGTTTACTTTAAGCTTAATATTATTCAGTAATTTCTTCAGGTAAAGCCGTTGTGTCTTCATTTTCTAATTTTTCAACTTTAATAACAGCACTATCATAGACTTTTTTAAAATCTTTATCATTTTTATAAAAATCATCGAATTCTTGTTTTTCTTCTTTTGATAGCGAGTTATCAATTTTACCGCATATAAGATAATCCATTTTTCTTTTTGCCAATTTAATCTCTGGTTTTTCTAAATGATAGAGTTTAATCTTATTTGCTAATGTGGGACGGGATATGTCTAGCATATCTGCAGCCAGTGATAAATTCCAGCAACACTTTGTCAGAATTTTTAAAATATGATTTTTTTCAATACGTCTTAAATATTCTTCTAAAGTGGGAAAATATTTATCCTTTTCGTCTTCTCCCTTTTTTCTGCCTAATGTTGTATGATCTTCTAATGTTTTGTAAGTTCTTGGTAAACCCATTATTACCTCTCCTTTTTTTAAAAATTAGAATAAATTATTAATTTTTTTTGAGCTCATGATATTTGATTTTTTTGTATAAAGTTGCACGGGTTATTTTTAAAATTCTACATGCCCATGCAAGATTCCATACAGTATGCTCCAATACGGTTTTTAAATAGCTTTTCTCCGCATCGATCATAATTTCCATTAACGTTTTGGTTGGCATTTTAATACCCCCTTCAATATATTTTATTACCTGCTTTAAAAATAAAATTTATCAAAAACTTTTATAAAATTATAGTACATAATAATTATATTTACAATTAAATAAATAATATTTTTAAAAAAAATGAAATTCAATCAATAACAGCAAAGCAAGCAATACAACAATATTATATTTCATTTTTAAAAAATTGTCAATATATAAATAAATATTTGTAAAAAAATATACTCATATTTTTATCAACTTTTTATTATAATACATTTAAAGAAATTATACTATTA
>CAYUYT010000205.1:0-6834 GCA_964449345.1 uncultured Spirochaetia bacterium
GACATTATTCTTGCTCGATAACTACTTTTATCGTTGCGCTTACGCCTTCATAAACGTGAATATGAACAACGTGTTCGCCTAATGTTTTAATCGGTCCTTCAACTTCGATTTTACGTTTATCAATTTCAATGTCTTGTTCAGCGAGTTTTTCTGCAATTTGTGCGGTTGTAATTGAACCGTATAATTTTTCGTTGTCTGCTGCTGTTGCTTTTATTGTTAAAGTTAAATCCTGAAGTTTTTCAGCAACGTTTTGACTTTGTTGCCTTTTTTCTTCTTTTCTCTTTTCAATTGCTTCTCTTTCTTTTTCAAGAATTTTTAAAGTAACTTTATTTTTACGTACAGCTAGACTATTAGGAAAAAGAAAATTTCTTGCGTATCCGGCTTTAACTGTTTTTATATCGCCTTCTTCGCCTACCCCGGTTATGTCTTTTTTTAAAATTACGTCAATTGATGCCATTTTTTCCCTCTCAAGCGGTTATTTTCTAGTAAAAGGTATTAAAGCTGCGTTTCTTGCGCGTTTAATTTCTCGTTTAATTTTTCTCTGACATTTTGCGCAATTACCGCTCATTCTCCGCGGAACAATTTTGCCTTTTTCAGTAGTGTATTTTCTCATTAAATCAGTATTTTTATAGTTGATTTCATTTTTATCCATTTTACAAAGTTTACATTCTTTTTTGCGATAGAAATTTTTTCTTGATCTTCGGTTGAAATTTCTTCTTTGATTATTGTCCGACCGATTATCTGATCTGTTATCAGACCTGTTATTATATGAATTATCATTTGAATTTCTTGACTTATTTTCTTCAGCCATTATTATATCTCCTTAATAATATTATCAATACGGTATATTGTCGTTTAAGTCTTGCGGTTGCGAAAAATTATCATTGCTAAAATTGTTGTTTGTGTAATCTTGACTTTGAGGAGAATCACTGCTTTGCGAACTACCTTTGGAATCAAGAAAATAAAACCGGTTAGCGTAAATTTTAACGGCATTAAATTTTTTCCCGTCTTTTTCCCATCGCTCCTGGCGTAAATTGCCTTCTACGCACATACGGCGACCTTTGCTCATATATTTATTAATAGCTTCGGCAGATTTATTCCATGCTACAATGTCAAAAAACGAAACATCGTCTTTTTTATACCCGTTTACTGCAAGAGAAAATTTACATACAGCATCTCCTCCTGGGGTATAGCTTAATTCGGGGTCTCGTACCAAACGCCCTATAATAACGCAACAATTTAAATCCATAGCCATATTATTTATTTAACACCAATGTAAAGTATTTCAATATATGTTCGTCAAGGTGAAACTCTCTTTCAAGTTCAGCTACTTTTGCAGGGTCAAGGTTCACAGTGATAACATAGAAATACCCCTTTCTATTTTTGTTTATTTCGTAACCTAATGTGCGTACACTCATATCAGTTTCTTCAGTAATAGTTCCGTTGTAACTATTTACGTATTCTTTGATTTTTTCTTTGCTTTGCTTAATTATTTCTTCATTCGGGTCTATAACAATAGTTATTTCGTAATCTCTCAAAATATATTCCCTCTTTAATTTTATAGTTTATTTAAGGAAAATGAAATTTATATAGAATTAATTTTAATGTCAACAAAAAAGTGTTTTCGTGAAAATATTATAACTGTTTTTTTTAAAAAAATAAAAGAATTTTTTTACAAAATCATTTTATTTATTCTTTTTGTGAAAGAACTTTTATTGCCCTTAACATTTTTCGCTTTACATGATAAATCTGCTCAACATAAGAAGCAACGCGTAAATGTTTAATCGCGTTGGCTTCCTTTAACATTAAAAAAGCGGATATTGTGGCTTCTCTAATTCGTCTGTATTTTGCTTTAAGGCATTTGTAAAGTATGGGAGACACACTTCTGTCTCGAATCATTCCCAAGGCGTAAATAGTGTTAACGATAAACTCGTTGTATTTGCTGTAAGTTTTTGCCTTGTAAGTTTTTTCCAGCTTTTTAAGCCATAAAGTTAGTGCAGGTATAGCGCGTTTGTCCCGTATATTTCCAAGTGCTTCGGCAATATCTGCCATTACAGCGGGAGAATTGTCTCTTAACTCATGAATAAGATGCGGTGTTGCGCGTTTTTCTCGTGCCTTGCCAAAACGCAATGCAGCTTCACTTTTTTCTTTCGGGGTGCCGAATCTAAGTTGATTAAGAACTTTTGAAAATTCTTCTTGATTCCATATACCATAAGGCATTCCGTCCGGCCGTCTGTCATTTTCCTGAGGGCTGCCATATTTGTTTTGAGCGCTTTCACGGCCGCTTTTATACTTTTTTGGCGGGTGTTTTTTATCCCGCGCTGCGAATGATTTCGTTATTGTTATTCCTAAGATGATAATTAATAATACTAATTTTATACTGTTTTTAAACATGGGGTTATTCCTCCCAATTTTTATCTTATAACTAAATTAACACTGAATATCAAAAAATTCAACGTAATTTTAATCATATAGTTATATTTTTTTTGATTATATATAGTAAAATAAATAAACACAAAATTTAATGTGAAATGGATTGAATAAAATTAGTTAATATTTTTAACTTTTTTAATGATTTTTTTAATCTAAATTTGAATAGGGAATAACGGGTTAAAAGTAAAGGGTTGGTGAAATACAATACTAATTTTAATTTTTCCTTAATTGATTTTTTTTTCTTTTTTAAAAACATTTCAAGGGGAGGAAGGTTTTGTTTATAAGTGTCGCTGATTACTCGAAAGCAATAGAAAGGGACTGCATTTTTTCCGGCATACTCGCCGATTAATGCGGATTCCATATCACAGCCCTGGGCATGATATTTTTCCCCGTTGTATTTTTGATCCCAGGATTTTAATAAAGCATTATCAACGCTTATCAAAACGCCGCTTTTTATATTTAAACCTTTTTCTTTTATTCGATATTTTACGTTGTCAAATCCCCAAGAGTAATATTGGAATTCTTCTATGACTTCACCTTCTTGGGTAACATTTAGTATTCTTTCGCTTGCAAGCACGTCTCCGGTTTTTAAATCTTTACAAAGAGCACCTGCGGTTCCCAACGCAAAAACAGCGCGAACGGGATAAAGCATAAAAAGTTTTTTAACGGCTTTCTCTGCATTTTTTTTGCCCACTCCGGTTTTATAAATTAAAAATTTTCCTTTGGAATATATGCCGTTTTTTATTTTTATTGCGTTTTCAAACGTTTTTAGAATTACATTGCCTTCTTTATCGTTTGCATATAATATTGCAATTTTTCCGCTGACCATTTATTGCCCCTGAATCACAATTATAGTAAAATACAAATAATGTAAATATAAATCAATAAAGTTAAATTAAATTTTGCCTTTATATTTTTTACTTGATAAAATGAAAACAAGAAAATATTATGTACAGATGTTAAAAGCAACGCAAGTAACATTTGAAAAGAAAAAAGAAAAAATTTTGGATAACGTTTCAATTGAACTCGAATCCGGCCAAACGTTCATTTTAATAGGTCCCTCAGGGTCGGGAAAAAGCATTCTCATGTCAGTATTAAGCGGTATTATTAAGCCAACGCAAGGCGATGTTAGGTATAACGGCGAGTCTATCTATGAAACGGATATATATAAACACAGGCAAAAAGTACGTTATGTGCCTGCCAAACCGGATTTTTTTACAGGTACTGTTGAGGAACACCTTTGTAAAATTTGTGAATACTTGAATGTGGATAAAGGCAAGGGTAGGGCAATCTTTTTAAAGTATTTTGATAATTTTTCACTTGATGAAAATATACTTGTAAAAAAAACTTCTGATATTTCTACCGGAGAAGGCAAAAGAATTTTTTTAATACAAAATTTATTGATACCCGCTGAAATTTATATTTTAGACGAAGTTTTTAGCGGACTTGATCCCGAAATCATAGAGAACGGTTTTTCGCTTATTAAAAAAATAGCTAAAGCCGTTGTTATAACTTCGCATAATATTAGTTTTATGAAAAAAATTAATTCAAAAAGCGCATTTCTAAAAAACGGTAAAATAATAGAAATTGCGGATAACTTTTTTACTAATTCTCAAAATGAAGACGTTATGCGTTATTTAACAGGAGGCGCGTAATGTTCGTTGAGATTTCCGTTAAAGATTTATTGTTTTCAAATTTACTTGTGCTTGGCGCGATTTTAATTTCTCTATTGTTTTCAAAAAAGTTTTACTGGAAAATAATTTGGGGCGCTGTTAGGACATTTGTCCAGTTAATTATCGTGGGCTATGCGCTTAAGTACATATTTAATTTAAATACATGGTATATATCAATATTAACGCTTTTTATCATGCACCTTGCCGCAGGGTTTATTTGCATCGATTCGGTAGGGTTATCGTATAAACGTTTTGATTTTCTATTTGCGTCCTTCATTTCTTTAACCGTTGCAATGACAACGACCTTCATAATAACGAATGTTTTCGTCATTCATTTTGAACCATGGTACAGACCGGATTATTTAATTCCGTTATCCGGCATGATTATTGGCAACAGCATTAATGCAATCACTCTTTACCATAAAAACGTTGTTAATTCAATTAAAGAGCGGAAGAGTTTTGTGCAATCCTTAGTTGCTCTGGGAATAAAAGGAACTAAAGCTATTTATGACTTTACATCGGAAGGTTTTAAAACGGGGATTTTGCCCACTATAAATGCAATGATGATGATAGGCATTGTTAAACTACCCGGAATGGTAACAGGACAGATTATAGGCGGGGCAAAAGTAACGCAGGCGGTTTACTATCAAATAGTAATAATGTTTATGATAGCATTTGCAACGTCCGTTTCAATGCTTGTTTTTCGTTTTCTTCACGGAAAGCTACTTTTCGATAAAGATTCGTTTTTTAAAGATAAAATATTATAGCAATTATTCGCATGCCTGACGTAAATATTTCGCTGCAAAGTTAATTTCACCGAGTTTTATAAACGTGCGGGCAATTGCATGGTAAATTTCGTTTTTATGAGTACCGGAATAAAAAACGCGTTTCCCGCCTGCAATGTAATACAACGCACCGTCATAAGATGAAATAATTATGTTGCCGTTTTCAAGTACGCAAGGCGGATAAAATATCTCGCCGTTGGTTTTAAAGTGGTATTTGTATTTCCCCGTTTTGCTGTTAATAGCGTATACGATTTTATCCGTTGTACCGAAATAAAGGTTGTTTTTAAAAGCCGTGGGATAAGTAATTATTCCGTTCCCACTAAAAGTGAAAATAATTTTATTTTCTGTAAAATCAATAGCATGGATTTTTTGTCCGCTTGCAACGTAAACAATGCCGTTGTGATAATAAACATAACGCAAAATAAAAGGGAACACTATTTTATTTTCAAGCTTGCCGCTATTTTTATTTATAACCATAAGGTTATTTCCCGAAACGAAAAATACGTTTTCTTTGCCTAGAGTTATTTTTTTATCTTGGGCATTATGGTCATGTGGCATTGTTTCAACTACCGTGTTAAATATCCAAACGGGCTTTCTGCTTAACGGTTCAATTTTAGCAATACTTAAAACGTTATTATATTCATAGCTTTTTTTTATATATCGGTGGAACAAGGGGTAAATGAATTTCCCGTCGGATTTAATTCCGCTTGCAAAAAAACTTTTTCGCCTCCAGATAATTTCACCCGTATTTTTATTTAATGCAATGAAATCTCCGCTTCCGGATGCCGCGCCTGTTATTAAAATGTCGTTAATTATAACCGGTGTTCCTGTGGGTTCTCCTGAAAGTGTTTTTGAAAAAAGAGGCAGCCCCGTTTTGGTATTTATACAATAAAGCGTTGACAGGGTCGAAGGATAACTTCCGCTCATAATGTAAACTTTGTGGTTTTCTACTAATGGAGCGCATTGAATAGGTGTCATTGTTTTGTAAAACCATTTTATTTCACCGTCATCTAAATTAAGTTTGTACAATACCCCCGTGCGAGTTCCCATATAAACGTCTTTTTTGTAACGCGCTGCTTTTGAAGGGTTTGAATTAAACGCTTTTGCCCAGTTTAATGTAGTGCCCCCGAGTTTATATAAGCGCAATAACCTTTGCCAAATTTCAATAGCGGTTTTGTATTTTTCAATGTGCAAGTAAAGTTTACCCAAATGAAAATACGCGGGTGTAGAACGTTTTACAAGACGGTACACATGGGTTAGGGCTTTGCGTTTTATTGAATCATAATCGATTTTACGTTTATATACTCTTCGTCCCCTTTTTAAAATGTTGAATAATTTTCCTTGTTTTGATTTTTCTATTTGTCCGATGTATGAAAGTGTTATGTATTTTATTGCAGAGTCAAGGTAAGCGTTATTTGTGTCAATTGCTTTTGTCAATCTTTCGATAGCGTCTTTGTATTTTTTTTTATAATAATTATTAATTCCGCTAATGAGATGAACGAAACTTTCAGTGCCTGAAATAACCGGATGTTTTAAATATTCAGTAAAATCAGGTTTTCCGATTTCTTTATTAATTAATAAAGCTGTTTTAGTAATATTTAGTCCTATATTTTTAAACGGGAATACAATCGTAAACCGTGAATATTCATGGTTGTTTTTTGCCGCAATTTTTATATTTAGGGTTATTTTTGCGTTTTTATTTTTGTAATTATGCGACGACGAATAAAAACCATATACAACGAATTGCGCGCGGGTTTTTTCTAAAGTTTTCACAACGTTTGTTTTAGTTATTTCATTCGCTAATTTCAATTTTTTAGAAGTAAATAAATATTCGTTAATTGACGGCACGCTTAAACCGGGTAGTGGCGCAAAATATTGAATTAACATTCTCGGTATAGCTTTGCCTATCCATTTATTGTAAGCAGGAGTATTATTATTGAGTA
>CAYUYT010000206.1:0-6819 GCA_964449345.1 uncultured Spirochaetia bacterium
GTCTTGCCTCAGTTAAATTGGACATTCTGCTTAGTTGGTTAAGCAACGCTTTTTTTTTAAATGTGCATTATACTCCTTGTTTTTTTCAATTCTAATTTCTCTCGCTTTTTGTAATTTCAATTGCCTTTCTTGTAATATTTTTTCATCTCTGCCGTTAAATATCCAAGCTAGGTATCCTACTTATTAAAGAAGAATTAATTAAAGTTTTGACAAAAGAAAAGTGTGAGAATATAATATTAAAACGCAAGGATTATTTGAATGGATAAAAGTCCGGCTATAGATAAAGTGAAAAAAATTTTCTGATATGGTGGTTTAAATAATACAAGTCATGAAAAAGATTGAAATACCTAAAAAAAGACAAATAGGTTTTGCGGAAAATCAAGACACAGGGGAGCAAGATTAATGAGAGAAATTAATAATATTAAGTTTTATGAAATAAAAGACTTAGTAGATGTTTGCAGTATATCAGAACCGACAATCAGAAAGTATATTAAAAAATGCATATTCAAAGCTAAGAAAATACTAGGGTGCTGGTTAATAACAGAAGAACATTTAAACGCGTTTCTAACCGGAGCGGATAACGTGTAAAATAGTGAATGATACAGTTTTGTTACATAATAACTCTTATGTAACAAGAAAAATGAAGGAAAAAGCAAATGAATGATATAAAAAATCTTATTGAAAAAGTATTAAAAACAGACAATAGACTTTGGAACGAAGAACAAACAGATTTAAATCAAACACTTCTTTTAGACTTGGTAGAAAATATTGATGAAACAGTCATTGACTTACTGCTTCAAGAAAAAGATTTAAGAGAAAAGTTTTTTGTAAAGATAAAAGATGTTTACGTTTTTAAAACGAATGATTTTAAGTTTTTCATGGAAGAAAACAAAATTGATAATTCTTACACTGCTTATAAAAATAGAATTGGTTTAACTGATGGCAAAAAGTTTTTGAAAGATACAAATGACGTTGTTTTAGATTTCCCTTATAAAGATTGTGTTTTGGAAGGTGGGCAAAGCACGGAAGAAGGAACGGACACATATTTTGAATATTCTGAAAAATCGGGTGAGTATGAAGAAAAACAATCAAAAAGAAAAGAGATATTTTTTAATACCGTTTTAGCACACGATGAGATAGACCGGCTTTTTGACCATAAAACACTTACAAACTGGAAACGTTTTACTAAAGACGGCGTTTCTACTTCGCTCAACGACCTTCAAATAAAAAGAGATGATGAGGGAACAATCAAAGAAAACTTGATAATTAAAGGAAATAACTTACTGGCTTTACACTCTCTCAAAAAGCAATTTGCAGGGAAAGTAAAGCTGATTTATATTGACCCTCCGTACAATCCACCAAGTAGCAACAATACTTTTACTTATAATAATAATTTCAATCATTCTACATGGTTGACTTTTATGAAAAATAGGCTTGATGTAGGTAAAAAACTACTTTCAGAAGATGGAGCTTTTATAGTAGCCATTGATGAAAACGAAGTTAATTATTTAGGTGTAATGATTGAGGATTTATTTCCAGAGTATGAAAGTCATTGTGTGACTATTGTTCACAACCCAAGGAAAATACAAGGTACAAATTTTTCATATACTCACGAATATGCTTATTTTATTTTTCCAAAAGGTAAAAAGATTGTTGGGAATAGAAAAATTGAAGAAGAAGATGTCTCTTTTTCTAACTTAAGAAATTGGGGTGGCGAATCTGAAAGACATAACGCAAAGACTTGTTTTTATCCAATCATAGTAGATAAATGCACAAATCAAGTAATTGATTTTGGAGATGTTTGTGATGATAATTTTCATCCTGAAGCAAATATCGTAAAAAACGATTTTGTATATATTTATCCAATTGATAAAAACGGTACAGAAAGAAAGTGGAGATATTCACAAAGTAGCGTACAGGATGTTAAAGATTTATTAAAAGTTGTGAAAAATAAGCAAGGTATTTATGACATCCAAATAGGCAAAGACTTTGGAAAGTATAGAACCGTCTGGATTGATAAAAAATACGATGCAAATGAATATGGAACAAAAATTGTAAATTCTTTAGTAAAGGATAATACTTTTAGTTTTCCAAAATCTCTTTGGAATGTTTATGATTGTATTTATGCGATTGTTGGAAATGATAAAAATGCAATAGTCTTAGATTATCACGCAGGTTCTGGAACAACAGCTCATTCAGTTTTGGAACTGAACAAAGAAGACGGTGGGAATAGAAAATTCATCATGATTGAACAGATGGATTATATCAACACAGTTACTTGTCCGAGAGTGCAAAAAGTAATGGAAAAAGAAAATATTGATGATTCTTTCATCTACTTTGAACTTGCTAAATGGAACGAAACTGCCAAAGAAAAAATCCAGGAAGCAAAAAGTCTGGAAGAATTAGAAACATTTTTTGATGAAATGTATGAAAGATATTTTTTGAACTACAATCTTAAAATCAAAGAGTTTAGAGAAAAAGTTTTACAAGAAGAGAATTTTAGAAATTTATTATTAGATGAACAAAAGAAAATCTTCATGGCAATGCTAGATAACAATCAAATGTATGTCAACAAAACGGAAATGGCAGATAAAAAGTTTGGGATAAGTGAAGAGGATCAAAAATTGACGGAGGAGTTTTATAATGGTGAATAATTATGGCAGATAAAAATAATCAAACTGGTGAGATAATTATTTTTAAAACAGCAGATGAGAAAGTGTCTGTCAATGTTGTGATGGAAAATGAAACAGTGTGGTTGTCTCAAGGGCAAATGGCAGAGCTTTTTGGAAAAGCACGTCGAACTATCGGTGAGCATATTCAAAATATATTCAAAGAAGGTGAATTAGAAGAAGAATTGGTTCGGCGGAATTTCCGCCATACCACTCAACATGGTGCAATAGCTGGGAAAACTCAAGAAGTTTCTGTAAATTATTATAATCTCGATGTGATTATCTCCGTTGGATACAGAGTCAAATCTCTTCGTGGGACAGAGTTTCGCAAATGGGCAACTCAAAGACTCAAAGAATATATCATCAAAGGCTTTACTATGGATGATGAAAGGCTCAAAGGCACTGGCGGAGGAAATTACTGGAAAGAGTTACTTGATAGAATCCGTGATATTAGAAGTAGTGAAAAAGTCTTGTATCGCCAAGTTTTGGATTTGTATGCAACAAGTATAGACTATGATCCCAAGAGTGAAGAATCCAAACTGTTTTTTGCTACCGTGCAAAATAAATTGCATTATGCAGTTAATACACAAACAGCCGCAGAACTGATTTATGACCGTGCAGATGCAGAAAAAGAATTTATGGGACTAACTGCTTTTTCCGGAGAAATACCAGTCAAAAAAGATATTTCCATTGCTAAGAATTATCTCAATCAAGATGAATTGCAGAGACTTAATCGTCTCGTGGCGGCATTTTTTGACCTTGCAGAACTAAAAGCCATGGAACATACAGAGATGAAAATGCAAGACTGGATTGTAGAACTTGATAAATTTACACAAAGCTATGGCAAAGGAACTCTTGAAAATGCCGGAAAAATAAGCCACAAAAAAGCGATGAGAAAGGCAGAAAAAGAATACAGGAAATATCAAGTCAAAACACTTTCTCCGGTAGAAAAAGAATATTTAAAAAATATAAAGAAGCTTGAAAAAGATATTAAGAAAAAATCTAAGGACTAAACTATGGCAAATTTATTTAATGGAGAATTATATAAAAAAATTAATACCCAAAAAGAGGCTTTAAAAAACTTTAGCCCTGAAATATTTGAAATTCCTGAATATATAACGGATAATCTTAAACATAGTTTTTTTGATTGGCAAAAAGAAGCATTTGAAAATTTTTTATTTTACCAAAACCCTAAATCTAAACTGAAAGAAACACCTACTCATTTAATGTTTAATATGGCAACAGGAACGGGTAAAACGTTATTAATGGCAAGCAGTATTTTATATTATTACAAGCAAGGATACAGGTATTTTATTTTCTTTGTAAATCAGAAAAACATTGTAGATAAAACAGAGAATAATTTTATTGAAAGCACACATACAAAGTATTTATTTAAAGAAAAAATTGTAATTGATGATAAAACCGTAAATATTAAAAAAGTAGATACGTTCAGCGATTTTCCGCAGGGAATAGAAATAAAATTTACGTCAATTCAAAAACTTTATAATGATATTCATTTACAGAGAGAAAACCGAACTACTTTAGACGATTTACACAAAAAAGACGTTGTTATGCTTGCAGATGAAGCACATCATTTAAACGCAGATACCAAAAACAACAATCAGCTAGAATTAATACCTACTGAAATAACCGGCAGAACAAGCGATTCGGAAATTGAAAGAAAAGGCTGGGAACACACTGTTATAGAACTTGTTTTAAATAAAAACGGTAAACAAGAAAATAAAAATGTACTTTTAGAATTTACTGCAACGATACCGGCAAACAAAAATGTTGGAGAAAAGTATCAGGATAAAATTATTTACAAATTCTCTCTTAAAGATTTTTTACAAGCCGGATATACCAAAGAAATTAACCTTGTCTCTTCAACGTTGGATAAAAAAGAAAGAGTTTTGCAAGCTCTTTTATTCGGGTGGTATCGGCATAAAATCGCAATCAAGAACGGTATTGCAAATTTTAAACCCGTTATTCTTTTTAGGAGTAAGACCATTGATGAATCAAAAGCGGATTATGAAGAATTTTTAAACTGGATAAATGATATTTCAAGCATTGATTTTGATTTTTTGAAAAACATTGGAAATAAAATTTATGAAGCAAAACAGCCAACACTTTTTGAAATGGGAAAATCAAGAACCGAGCAAGTTTTAAACTTTATTGAAAATGAAGGAATAAAATTTGCAGAGATAGCGGAATGGATTAAAACGAGTTATCAAGAAAGAAATGTAATTATTACAAATTCCAAAACAAACAAAACTAAAACCGAAAAAACTGACGAAGAAACGGAAAAATTGCTTAACAGTTTAGAAGACAAAAATAATCACATTAGAGCTATTTTCACGGTGGAAAGATTAACAGAGGGATGGGATGTTTTAAATCTTTTTGATATAGTCAGACTTTATCAAGGACAAAACACAGGGGGAAGTACAAAGAAAACTCCTGAAGCAACGACAAAGGAAAAACAATTAATAGGCAGAGGAGTTAGATATTTTCCGTTTGATTATAACGATAAAATTAAAAATAAAAGAAAATTCGATAATGATTTAAAACACGAATTAAGAATATTAGAAGAACTATTTTATTATACGTACGACGAAGAATCCAGATATATATCGCATTTAAAAGCAGAATTAAAGAAAGACGGATATATCAGGGATGATAAAGTTATCAAAACGTTTGCAATAAAAAAAGAATTTCAAGACAGTAAATTTTATAAAGAAACAAAGATATGGTATAATAAACAAGAGAATAATTCAAATAGAAAAAAGAAGACATTAAACGATATTAAGAAAGACTTTTTTGTGCCGTATAAAATTCAAGGTTTGGAGTTTATAGAGCAGGAAATTGATTTTGAAAAACAGGATGATTTAAAAAGACTGCATTTACAGGAAGATAAATTAAAAACTATTTCAATAAAATTTAAAGATATAGAAAAACATATTGTTCAGAAAGCTATTAATATCAAAGCTAAACAAGAAAATTCATTATTTCGATTTGAGAAATTAAAAGAGGAATTGGAAATTGAAAGTATAGATGATTTGCAAAATGATAAACTTGCAGATTTTGATATAAAAATTATTATACAAAATAAAGAATTTGAGGGGGAAAGTCATAAAGAGGTTTTTGAAAAAAATATTGAAAATAGCGATAAGTTAGGTTTAGTGATGAAGTTTTTAGACAATATTTTTGTAGAATTGAAAGATAAAATTGCTCCAAAAATCGGAAGTGATTTTATTGCAGGAGATTTTGATAAATTTTTTAAAGAACCGAAAACAAAAAGTATTTATGAAAAAGATTTGGATGAGAATATACCAAAAGAAAATACTTGGTATGTCTTAGATAAATTTGCGGGCACAAGCGAAGAAAAAGAATTAATTGATTTTATAAAAAATAGCATTGGAAATTTAGAAGAAAAATACAAAGAAATTTATTTACTAAGAAATGAAGAAGTTTATAAAATATTTGATTTTGAAAAAGGAAGAGGTTTTCAGCCTGACTTTATTCTTTTTCTAAAAACTAAAGAAAAGAAAGATGTAAATAACGGATTTAAAACTGAACTTTATTATCAAATTTTTATTGAGCCAAAAGGAAATATATTTATCGGTGATGACGGCACTTTCAAAAGCGGTAAAGAAGGCTGGAAAGAAAAATTCTTAGAAGAAATATCCGAAAGATATGGTTTTGAAAAAATTATTAAAGCTGAAAATTTTAACTACAGGCTTATCGGATTACCATTTTTTAACGCAGATAATAAGACCACATTTGAAAGTGAGTTTGAAAAACTAAAAGAATAATAAAATTTTTAATAAAATTAACCGTTCTAGTTCCTATAACTCTAATTACAGGAAATAGAAAAATGCATATTCAAAGCTAAGAAAATACTAGGGCGCTGGTTAATAACAGAAGAACATTTTAACGCGTTTCTAAACTCCGGCTAGTTAAGCTTGTGTATATTCAGCCGGTTATTTACGCATAGCCGGCTGTTTTATGAGGTCGGGCTTTTATTTATACGGTGCTTTAAGGTTATAATTGTTAACCTAACAAAGGAAATCAACCACGGGTATGTACAATAATTCATAAATATAACTTTTTTACTGCATTGAACTTTCGTCTCTTTTTCATAGCATTTCTCCTT
>CAYUYT010000207.1:0-6814 GCA_964449345.1 uncultured Spirochaetia bacterium
GATAAATTGCATCTTGTTTATTACTTCCCGTATGATACTGAATTGAACGTTCAGGGTCATCGTATTTTAGAGTGTCTTCTATTCCCTGAGGCACTTCGGGCAAATCAATTTCTTTCATTTCAAAACGATTACAGTTATACAACCGGACTCGTTTTTGGCTTAAACATAACAACAAATAATTACCGTTATTTGTTAAAATTTGTGCCAGCGGTTTAATATAAAAATAATCTCCCGCATATACAACGGGGACGGTTTTTATAGGCGCTAAATAGTGTTTTGTTTCATTTTCATCAATAAAAACGCAAAGAGTTTTATCGTAATACCAGTCAATTTCCCGTTCCATATATTCACGCCCTGTTTTTAAATAATCATCAGCGCTTTCAGGTGAAAAATCAAGCTTAGTTAATTGTTCCTTTGCTTGTTCGAATAAATTTTTCATTCTTAATTTATTTTGGCTAATATTTTGCCCCGATGTTAGATTAGGCAGGTAAATTGAAACTTTTACTCCGGTTCGTTCCTTTGTTAATTCCAATAATTCTTCTTTATGCAATAATTTCATAATTTGTCCTTTATTGAATATCTTTTAATTCGTTTGTATCATCTGATCTTATTATAAATAATAAGACAACGCATTTCAATGTAACGGGAAAAAGATGTGTTAAAACTGAATATTTGTATCGCTTTATTGAAAACCGGTATTTGTTTATACGTTGTGATTATGATTTTAAGATAGCTAGCCGTAGGGGCAGGTACGTTACCTGCCCGAAAGCCCACAAGTACAATAAGACGCAGATAGAAATCACCCTCTAGCTCCCTCTTTGAGTAAAGAGGGAGGATTAGTAAAAGTTTGGGTACGGAGGATTTCTTCAAGTCCCCCTTTAATAAAGAGGGATTTAGGGTATTTTGTCTTGCCTCAGTTAAATTTTCACCAATTTTTATCTTTATGCTGCCTAAGTTTTTAGAAGTACCTATATTTACAAAAGAGGATTTAGATATTCATTTGTATTTGGATTTGGATTTGGATTTGGATTTAAAATCATCTCAATATATTCATGCGTTAAATTTTGTTATAAAAAAACGAGGATATTTATAGTTTTAAAAAAACTTTATGCTTAACTATTTCAATACTTTGAGTATTTTTGTAAAGAGTAATATTAGCGGAACAATTAACATATGGATATAAAAAGCAAATTATTAAGCCGTTTCGGAATAATCGTTGTTTTAATTCACCTTGCAACGGGGTTTGTAATTTTCATTGCAATGTCCGGCGGGGATGCCCTTACAAACGACCGTGAACTAAAAAATACGGCAAACCTAATACACACCCTCGCTCAAACTACGTATGAATTCAACCTTGAAAAAGTTTTCAATAACCTTAACGTTGCATATTATTTTACGGCCAAAGACGTAGAACTTAATAACAGCAATGCCGTAAATTTTAGAATAGAAAACCAGATAACTCATGAAAAAAGAAAAATAAAAATTCCTAGAATGACAATTCAGGGGCAAAGCGTTTCAAAGGACATTACCCTTGTTGATAAAATTCAAAAACTCATCGGTGGCACGGTAACAATATTTCAGGTAATTCCGCAGGGGTTAGTAAGAATTTCAACTAGCGTTAGGAAAACATCGGGTAAACGGGCAATCGGCACGTACATTCCTGTTAAATCAAAAGTTTACAAAACAATTATTAGAGGCGATGTTTATAAAGGAAGGGCTTTCGTTGTAACGGACTGGTACATTACTGCTTACAAACCGCTGAAAAATAAAACCGGTGAAATTATTGGCGCAATTTACGTTGGCGTTAAGCAAACTAACTTAAAAACGTTTAAAAATAAGATCAATCGCATAAAAATAGGCAAGTCAGGTTATCCCTTTATTATAGACTACCGGGGAAAAATAGTTTTTCATCCCGATATAAAAGGCAACGTATTGTCTTTTAAAGATTTACACGGAAGAAAATATATTAAAAGAATTATCAATCAAAAAAACGGCCGCCTGTCATATTATTTTAAAAAACCAAAAGAAAAAATCGCAAGGGAAAAAATAATTTATTTCAGATACCTTAAAGAAATGAAATGGTATATCGTTATTTCGGCATACGCGAAAGAAGTTTTCGGGGCAATCTCTACATTATTAATGGTAGCGTTTATAATTCAGGTTATAACTATTACTATGTTTTTCAGTTTGGTAATTTTAAAAAGGAGTCAAGCGAAAGCTAAACCATAAATGGAACATTTACGCTTTGTTATTAATATATTTGCATTCGGGTCAGGATTTATTGCTATCTCATTAATATCTTTAGTTTACTTAAAAACTTATCAAAGACTGTTGAAATACTTTTTATTATGGTTAACGGTTCTAGGCCTTTTCGTGCTTCAAAAAGCAATTATTTATTACGCAGGAACAACGGTTATAATTGAACTCTGGTATAGCCGCCTTTTATTAATTTTATTTTCATTTTCCGTTGTTTCGCTATTCATCTATTTTTTTCTTTATTTACTTTTCCTAATTTTCGAAAGTACAACGCTAAAAATAAAGTACAACCTGTATTTATCTTTAAGCGCAGTCCCTGTTTTACTTTCCGTTGTAATTATTATTCTGCCATTAAGCACGCATAAAACTTTTGCTCTGGCTGAAATATCATTAATAGCAATAGAAATATTTTTATCTTTGGTTTATATATTCGTTATTTACAAATTAAAAAAATCCCTGAAATTAATCTCCGACATAATAACGAGAAGATTGGTGAATGTTGGCTTCATTATTTTCTCGGTGTTTATCCCCATTTTTATCATACTTAATTTATATAAACTTTCAAATATCAATGAAAGCACCGTGATTGAATACATTTACTTTCCTCTATTTTTTATAACTTTTAGCATAATAAGTGCGATTTTCAGTATTAAATTTTTACTTGAAGAAAATAACGAGGTTGTAGAGATTTCCGTTTCCGAAGAATTTATGAAGGATTTCAACATAACGGAAAGGGAACGCGATATTATCCTTCTAATAATGGACGGGCTAAGCAACGATGAAATAGCAAGCCGCCTTGCAATTACACCGGGTACAGTAAAAGTTTACAACAACAAAATATTTCAGAAAACCGAAGTGAAAAACCGTACGTCTTTGGTTAAACTTATAACCGAATACAACCTAAACCGTTTATGTTGCCCATGGCCGGGATAAATAATAATTTTCTGCTTCTAATTCTAACACGCTTAGTTTTACTATCTTGTTTTGCCTGAAAAACAAGGATATGAACAATCACCGTTTAAATAAGTGAGGCGTTTTACATCAATTCCGTATGCCCGTATAATAAAAAATTATAGAATATAAATGCAGATTCTGCCAAGTACATTAATGCAAATTAATCAAAAGAATTCTAAAGAAATTATTGTTATATCATCGTTAAAATTTTCTCCGCACCATGAATTAACCGCATTCATGATTTCTTCGTTAATTTCCTCAATGGGTAAATGCTTATTTTTTTCTAATAAAGAATAAAACCGCTCCTCGCCAAACTCTTTGTTGTCAGAACTAAATTCTTCAAAAGCTCCGTCTGAAAACAAAACAATCTTATCATTTCTGATAAAATCAATTTGTTTTTTTTCATATTTCATGCCTTGCATTAAACCAAGCATTTTTCCCGTTGAAACGAGTTTTATTATTTCTCCATTGTTTTTAATAAAGTATTGTTCTGGATGTCCGGCTGAGCAATACTCAATTTCACCTTTCTTAAAGTCTATATCAAGAACCATACACGTTAAAAATACATTAAGGTTATAATAATTTGACGTAAAAGTATCGTTAAATATAGTGATAACGCGATCAGGCGGAATTTTATGTAGTTTAATTTTCTCATATTCAGCTTTTATTAACATTGTAGTTAATGCTGCTTGAATTCCGTGTCCAGTTGCATCAGCTAAAAATATACGGAAATTTCCATCCTTGAACTTAAATATATCGTATATATCGCCACCGACTTCTATCATGGGTTGGAAAACGACCTGTATATTTATATTATCAAAATCGTTATATTTTTTTGAAATAAGCGAATTTTGTATCATTTGAGCTAATTTTAAATCTTCTTTTATTAATTTCTCTTTTTCCTCTAACTCAAAATTAATAGTTACTTTTTTTATTAGGGTTTTTGATATCCAATAAGAAATAACACCGGATAGAAATACAGCAAAAATTAGATAAAAGCCAATAATAAAATAAAAAGTGAGGTCGGAAGCATATTTAAATAATTTTGAGTACATTATTATAAAAGCTCCCGTGCAAACAACTGTACTATATATAATTATTGATTTTCCGTATCTTAATGCACTGATAAGGTTAATTAAAAGGAAGAATATCATAAAGCTATAAGCAAAAGTCGAATCTTTAAAAATTCCCATACTGTTAAAAGTGTCTTTGAGCAAATAAAAATCAACTAAAACAATAACGGAAAAATCAAAAGTAACGGAAAAATATTTTATCCAAACATGGTATTTTTCCTTATTCAAAAAATGATGAATAAAATATACTACACCTAAATATGAAACAGTAACAATATTAAGCTTAAAGAACTTTATTGCACTAAATTCATAGAACAAAAACAAACCAATATTATCACCTATTGCAAAAAAAATAAGCAGGCCAAGGCGTACAAAATTAATGCGTTTTTCAACACGCTTTTCTCTTTGCTTTAAGGCATTCGTTACGTAATTAGTCTGCTTGATTTTTTCACGGTGTTTTTGGAACATAAGTATAGATTATATTACTTAAATAAATTAACCGCAACGAAATATTTTTATATTAACTTTTTTTTACATAATACATCTTCAATTTTCTTTTCTTTACTATCATGATAACGAGAATTTCGATTTATTTTGTATTTTAATAAATTTTTCGTTTTTACATTATTTGAGAGGCGAAACTGGCCAATGCCGCTTCTGTAAGTTACAATCCTATCTACTTAGAATCAAATTATTCCATAATCCATCTATTCCGAAATTTAAGTTAATATACTAATAATACTTTAAATTTTATGCAACCGACACTTTAAAGTGTCGGTTGAAAAGCAATTACAATATACAATACTTTGATTTTAAAATCACTTTAGTATATTAAAACTTTGTTATATTAGTATGGGGAGTAATGCGAAAATTTGATATAACTTTAAGCATAATAATATATTTAGGTTTAATTATCATATTAAGCTTATCTAGGAAAAAAGGATAAAGGAAACGATTTCCGGTTTACTATTCCCCAAAAATAAAACCATCAAAAAATTCAATCTACAAATTTTGCTTGGGCTAAAAAACGCAGGTTTTTTTCCATTAAGGATTTAAGATTTTGTTCCCTTGCAAGAGCCATCCGCACGGGATTTGCATACATATCGAGAAGAAAATTTTTTGCCCCTCCGGTTAAACCATTACTGTTTTCTAATATGTGTTGTGCTTTTTCAGTGTTTATATTGTCAAGAATAAGTTTTCTATCTTCACCGGATAAATTTTCCCGTTTTGAATAAGCATACCAATTTGTATCCCATAGACGGTAGTTAGATAAAATTTCATTATCAATTAACTTAACTATTTCGCCTCTTTTTTTGCCGGTAATTCGTTTTCCGAAATTGTAATGCACGCGACCTTTATTAGAAATAATTTCGCTTAAAATATTCTTTCGGTCAATGTAAATATCATCGCTTTTATTTCCTATGCTTTCTTCGGACATTGCTTCTGCTCGGGGGACAATTTCCCATGAAATACAAACAGGGATTAAACAAACCTGTTCAAGCCATTCATCATATCCCTTTTCACTGTCGAACTTTTTAAGCATAGTAATTACAACGGAATCCGTAGTATCAATGCCGTTTTTTGCCCTACCCGGCTGCTGGGAAATCCAAACGTAATTATTTCTCATAAGCAACGAATTAATATAACTTGATAAAACGATTGCTTCATGGATTTTTTCATCAATATCTTCAACATTACGCTTTATGATAAACCCCTTGCTTAACCTTATCAAATGGCCAAGCCATTTTGTTTCAAAAATATTATCTCCTGCGCCGCAATACGCTGTTTCAAGGCCTAAATAATTTAAAACGTAATTTAAGTAAGCAGCATCGAGGGAAGTACTCCTGTGGTTTGATACGAATAATACGTTTTTATTATTTAATACGTTTTGCTCGTTGCTATAACTAAGCCCGTCAGTTGTAGTATTCAGGTTGTATTTTAATAACGTGAACATAACGCTCTGAAAATCCTTAACCGTTTTTATGGTCTTAAAACTATTTAATAACTCTGAAAAGCTTTCCGTATTAAATATTTTTAAAAGACTGTCTGAATTTTGCAAAATCTTCAAAAAACCGCTGTCATTCAACAGTTTAGAGATAGCATTATTCACGTTTTCATTATCATAAGCTTTAATCTTAGAAAAATCCATTAAGCTCCCGTTTTATTAAAATTTAATTATTTTTGAAATTAATAATATTACAATATTATAAATATTTAAAGCAAATAAAAAGTAAAGCATTGAAAACTGGTGCAAGTTTAAAAATATGCTCAAAATTTCACTAATAATTCATACTAATCACCCAAAAATAAATACTAAAAATCAAATTTTAAGTTTGATTTATATTCTTTTAAAATTTTTCTTGGTTTTTCTTCGGCCAAGTCCTTTTTTTTATATTTTAACGTCAACACTAATTAACGTTAAAGTATGGAGATTTATTCTATTTTAGTCCCTTTGATAAAGGAGAAAATCCCCCTAAATCCCCCTTCGAGTAAAGGGGGACTTGAAGAGGAGAAATCCCTGCCCGAACTTT
>CAYUYT010000208.1:0-6799 GCA_964449345.1 uncultured Spirochaetia bacterium
GATTTAATATTATAGCAAAAAAAAGAACTTTTACCTAATTTTAAATTTGCACTCGCATTACTTGTTAATATTTTATTGGTTATTCTTTGAAGATATTGTATAATTAAAACGTGAATACCGATAGAATTTTTCAGATGAATGATATACCCATTAGAAAGGGCACTGTGGTTTACTGGATGCAACGGGAACAACGCGTTATTGATAATCACGCTTTGCTTTATGCTTATAATCTTTCCGTTGAGTTGAAAAGTGAGTTGCTCGTTATATTTTGCTTGGTTGATGATTATTTAAACGCGACATTAAGGCATTATGATTTTATGTTAAAAGGCCTTATGGATGTTGAGGCTCGTTTGAATGAGCTTAATGTTAAAGTTTTAATGTTGAAAGGGGAGCCGGAAACGGAAATTCCTGCTTTTCTGCAAAGTCTTAATACCGGCGCTATTGTAACGGATTTTAATCCTTTAAAGTTACCGCGTTACTGGCAAAATAAAATTAACGAAAAAATTAATGTTAGTTTTTGCGTTGTTGATTCACATAACGTAGTGCCATGTAGGGTTGCTTCAAACAAACGGGAATATGCAGCTTATACTCTTAGAAGGAAAATTGATAAAGTTCTTCCTGATTTTTTGTATGAAGATATTGGAGCAATTTCAATTCATCCTTTTAATAAGGTAATAAAATGTAATAATTGGGGTAATGCGTTTGATAATCTTCGGTGTGATACAAGCGTAGGCGTGGTTATGGAAATTTCGCCCGGCGAAACTTTGGCTGAGGCGGTATTAGATAATTTTATTAAAACGGGTTTAAATATTTATGAAGAAAATTCAAACGACCCTAATGCTAACGCCTTAAGCCGGCTTTCTCCTTATTTACATTTCGGGCAGATTTCGAGCCGAAAAGTTGCGCAGCGAATTTTAAAAAGCAATGCGGATGAGATAAATAAGGGTGCATTTTTAGAGCAATTGATAATCAGAAAAGAGCTTGCGGACAATTTTTGTTTTTATAACAATGATTATGATAATATCTACGGCATCCCTGATTGGGCTATGAAAACGCTACAGCTTCACGTTACTGATGAACGGGAATATTTATATTCTTTAGATATTTTTGAAAATGCCCAAACGCATGATGAATTATGGAATGCCGCGCAAAGACAGCTCGTGAATACGGGTATAATTCATTCATATGTGCGTATGTATTGGGCTAAAAAAATTTTAGACTGGTGCGAAACACCGGAAAAAGCACTTGAAATTGCTATTTATTTAAATGATAAATATGCGCTGGACGGAAGAGACCCTAACGGTTACACGGGAATTATGTGGAGTATCTGCGGTGTTCATGATAGGCCATGGCCAGAGCGTCCTGTTTTTGGAAAAATTCGTTATATGAATGATAAAGGATGCAAAAGAAAATTTGATGTAAAAAAATATATAGAAAAAAATAGAATATAAATTATTTTTATTGAAATAACGCATAATTGTTGGTAAAAAGTATTTATGAAAAAAGTATATAAAAACGCATTGTTTTTAATTAGAATTTTTATTTTTTGTATATTCTTCCTGAAAGTTTGCCCGATTTTGTATAGTGCTAAGAAATTACAGAATAAGGAAGATGATAAACCTCAGGGCGTTGAATTAAAAAACGTTGACATCGCAGGAAAAAATAATCCTAAATTTTCGAAAAAGGAAAAAAAGTGGTTTTTATCTTTTGAGTTGCCTGTAATTATAGACATTCCGTTTGAGCCTAGCGGGGTTAATCTGGATATTGACCTTGGCAGAAAATTCAGCCTTTATGACAGTAATAATGCTATTTTCAGGGATAATTATTTAAGCATAGGAATTAAAACGCGTTTAAATCCTGCTCATGCTGGGATAGGACCGGTAATTACTTTTTCACCTGCTTTATTTTTTACTTTAGAAATAATGTATCTTTATGCTTATGAATGGTTGGGCGTTTCTTTTGATAAATTCGGTAGAAGCAGGCATTCCTCTGAAATCAGCGATAAAATGTGGAATACTCCCGTTAGGCATTCTTTTCACCTTTTTAGTATATCTCCAACTTTAGCACTTAAAATCTGGAAAATCGTTTTTTTAAATATGGCTGATTTTATTTTTATAAGTTCTGCGGAAGAAGATATTTTTTACAATCAATATCATGGAGTTTTGCAGGATGATGAATTAGTAATTAATAATACTACTGTTATAGGTTTTTTAATCACTAATAATGTTATCACCGGTATATCTTCAACGATTAAATATACCAAAGGCAATGATAACGTACGTTCGGAAATAGCTCTTGCTTTGTTAATAGATAATATCAATTTCATATCAAATCATGATACATTTATTTTTATGATTGGCGCTTGCATTAAAGACGATTATCTAATTAAAGAATACTCCGGCGCATACTTTATGCTTTATTATAAGGTAAATTTTTCATGGTAATTTTAATCCTTAACTTATTGTACTAATTTTACATATTTAACAAAAAATACTTGACTCTGTATTAATTGCGGGTTACAATATAATTATGAGAAAGGCTATAATTAATTGGATATTTTTGGTTATTATATTTTCATTAGTTATTTCTTGTCATAAGAAACATAATATTAATAACTCTTCAAAAATATCAAAAGGAGATAACGTGAAACTAGCTACTTTCGCAGCAGGGTGTTTTTGGGGTATTGAGGCTGAATTTAGAAAGATAAACGGCGTTGTTGAAACACGTGTCGGATATACAGGTGGGCATAAACACAATCCTACTTATGAGCAGGTATGCAGAGGAAATACCGGACATGCCGAAGCAGTAGAGGTTATTTACAACCCTTCAAAAATAACTTATGAAGAGTTACTTGAAGTTTTCTGGAAAATACATGACCCGACCCAGCATAATCGTCAAGGACCTGATGTAGGCGAGCAATACCGTTCTGCTATTTTTTATCATAGTGAAAAGCAGAAAAAGCTATCTGAATTGTCAAAAAGGCGAATGAATGAAACCAAATATAACGGAAGAATTGCAACGCAAATACTTGAAAGCAGTGAATTCTGGCAAGCTGAAGAATATCATCAAAGATATTATGAGAAAAAAGGCATAGCATCTTGCCCAAAATAAAAGTAAATTTTTTTAGATTTACTATTAATAGTTAAAAACGTATAAAATCATAGAATAATATTTGCTATAAAGTAATTTAATACTTATATTATATTTTGAAATTACGATATAATTATTGCAAGCATTATAATGGGGCATCAACTCAAAGGGGCGTGAAAACGAAATTACGTCTTACAGGGTTGAGAAAAATGGTATATAATTTTTGCGAATTGGTTGATATTAACCGGTTTGACAAATTAATGAATTCTTTTTATGATATAACGGGCATTGCTTATTCGTTGCTTGATAATAACAATAATATTCTCGCTAGAACGGGGTGGCAAGATATTTGCCTTAAATTTCACAGAAATCATCCGGTGACAAAAAAAAATTGCTTAGAAAGCGACTGTGTAATAAAAGAGCATTTAAATAACGGGGATTATTTCGGTTATAAATGTAAAAACGGGTTAATGGATTATGCCGTGCCTATAATAATTGGAGGAAATCACCTAGCCACGATTTTCTTCGGACAAATACTGCATGAAAAGCCGGATTTAAATTTTTTTAAAAATCAGGCAAAAAAATATAATTTCAACGAAAAAGAATATTTAAAAGCTCTCGATAAAGTTTCTATTATAAATAAAGAAAAAATTAAAACAATCATGACTTTTTACTCAATGCTTGCTAAAATGCTTGCTGAACAAGGGCTAAAAGAAAAAAAGCTTCTGGAGTTAAATTCTGATTTAAATAAAAAAAATCAATTAATAAACGCTTCTTTGGCTGGTTTTGCACTTTCTGATTTAACCGGTAAAGTTTTATATGTGAACCCCGCTTTAGAAAAAATGTTCGGTTTTTTCAAAGAAGAAATTGAGGGTAAACATTATACAGAATTTTTTACTGACATGAATGAGGATGTTTTAAAATCTTTAATTAACAACGGCAAGCTTGAAAATATAAGAACAGGGAGAAGAAAAAATGGCACCCTATTCAAAGTTAGGCAAAGCGCAAGTGTAATTTATAACGGCAATAAAAAACCTTTTCAAATTGTTGCATCATACATTGATATTACTAATGAAAATAAAACGAAAAAAGAACTTGAAGAAAAATTATCATTTATTAGCGCCTTAATTGAATCAATACCTAATCCAGTTTTTTATAAAGATGAAAATTTGATCATTCAACAATGTAATAATGCTTTTGAAAAAATGTGCGGATTACCGAAATTGAAAATAATTGGGAAAAATTTAAATCAGTTGGTACACAGTAATAAATTTAAAAAAGAAAACAACAAAATTGATATTCAACTTTTAAAACACGGTGGTAATAAAGTCTTTGAAACTAAAGTAAATTTTAAAAATAATAATACCTTTCATGTAATAATCAACAAATCTGCATTTGAAAACAATAAAGGCGAGATAACGGGAATTATCGGGGTTATTCAAGATATTACTGATATGAAAAAAATACATAGCCAAGCGCAAAAAGTAACAAAATTTAAAAATGAAATCCTAGCTATTATGTCGCATGAAATAAGAACGCCGTTGTCCGGTATTATCGGGTTTAGTGAACTGCTTTTAAAATCTTTGAGAGAAGATAAAAATAAAAATAAAGACCGCATTGAATTTACCGGGTATATTTATAATTCAGCCCGGGGATTAATTGAAATGTTAAATAATTTACTTGAGCTTTCTTCAATGGAAGCAGGCCGTGAAACAAATATTATTAACTCAAAGTTTAACGTAAAACATATGCTTAATGAAATAGCAAAGTTATTGCAAGATAGAATTACTGCACAAAATAACGTTATTCACATTATTTGCAATAATGAAGAAATATATTCCGATGCGCTAAGAATTCAGCAAATTCTTTTTAACCTTATCGGAAACGCGGTTAAATTTACAAAAAACGGTAAAATCTCCATTAAAGTTAAAAAAGGCGTTAAAAATTATATTTTTTCCGTAAACGATAATGGTATCGGAATAGCCAAAGCAAAACAAAAAAATATTTTTGAAATGTTTGAGCAAGTTGATAACGGAGGTATGGTCAGGCAATATCAAGGGGTAGGACTAGGGCTTTGCGTATGCAAAAAATTTGTTGAAGCATTAGGCGGAACAATAGCGATTCAAAGTGAGCCCGGCAAAGGAAGCAAGTTTACCGTTAAAATACCTATTATTGATAATATTTTGTAAAATCATTTTTAATCGCTTGAAAATTATTACTAAAAAATAAAATTAGATTGTATTAAAAACGAAAATAGAATAATATAACGTTATATAAATAAAAGAGTTATTTTATGGAAACTTTATCCAAACAACAATTGGTCGAACTAATTACTAACGATTTACCCGGTTTTAATAATTACCGCGAAGAATTGAGAGAAAACCGAATTGATAATCTTGATTTAAGCGATGTAATTTTTGACAACGCATTTTTAGTTGGCGCAGATTTAAACGGTGCATTGTTAACTAATGCTTCTTTCAAACGAGCTTATTTAAACGGAGCAAATATAGTTGAAGCGGATTTATCAGGCGCTGATTTATCTTCCTGCGATTTGCGCGGTGCGTATTTAAGCGATGCTACTCTTGCCGGCGCAATATTAATGGATGCTGTTTTAAGCGGTTGCGATTTATCCGGCTCAAATCTTAGAAACGCAAATTTACGTAAAGCAGATTTATCCGGTGCAGACTTATCAAACGCTAACTTAGAAGGTGCAGTAGGTATTGATACTTGCTTATGCGGTGTTGATGCATCAAATACGAACGTAAAAAACGTTGATTTTACTTATTCAGATTTATCCGGCAGTGATTTTTCCGGCGCCAATTTTAAACAAGCGTGTTTAGCTAAAACGGATTTTTCCGGTGCGGATTTATCAGGTGCTAATTTTGAGAACACAAATATTACAGACGCTGACTTATCCGGCGCAGATTTATCGGGCGCGCTTTTCAATGAAACGGATTTTTCCTATTCGGATTTATACGGCGCTGATTTTAGCGATACAGATTTAAGCAAAGCTATTATTGATGAAGAATATTTAAACGAAACGGAAAAATAATATTTTGGATCTTTAAGAAATCATGCCTTTTTTGTAATTTTATTATGCAGGGGCAAATATGAAATTTTTATACAATTATTTTAAAACAAAATCAAACGCAAAATTTATTACCATTGCAGTTTCTTCCTTTATAATTCTTACGGTTTTGATACAATTTCTTCCGTTCGGTGTTCAGTCTATTGAGCGCATCTCCCGGGGTAGCGCATCTATTCTCGATAATGGACAAGCTTTTTCCGTTGATAAAAGTTATGATATATTAACGCGTATCGGAAGCCGGGGTAGGGCAATGAGTATTTGGTTTTATGTGCTCGATTTTATTTATCCCCTTTCCATTTCTTTTACGTTTGTTTTGCTTTTTGTTAAAATATACGATAAAAAAATAAATGCAGTCCCGCTAGCAAAATTTTTAGTTTATTTCTCGTTAGCTTATATCATTTTTGATTACGGTGAAAACATTTGCGCTTTAACAATGATAACGCATTATCCTTTAAGGTTAAATATTATTGCTTCGGCTAGAATTCTCTTTACAACGTTTAAATTCGTTTTCATTGTGATAATGTTTCTCTTTTTAATTTCCGGATTGATATATTTATTTATAAAAAGAAGAAATAAAACATAGTTTGAATAAATTTTTTTGTTTTTTTTTATTTACATATA
>CAYUYT010000209.1:0-1152 GCA_964449345.1 uncultured Spirochaetia bacterium
CGCCTTTAAGCTGACGTTTTTCTCTTTTTTCTCTAGCCGGTTTTACTTTTTCCGGTGGAGATTCACCGATATTTATTTTCGTTTTAAGCTGTCTTTCAATGAAATTTTTAATTTTTTTAGGGTCGGGATTATATATTAATAAATGCGTTAGTTTTTTGAGTTGTTTAGGTGGAATGGTTTCCTGAACAATCATTTCCGTTGCCAATTCATCAAGCGGCGAGGGCAACGTTTCTAAATTCGTTGTAATTATTTCAATCTCTTCTTCTGTAAAGTCTACTTTTTCTTCTTTTTTATTTGATTTTTTGCTTTTATCCGGCGCAAGAAAAATATCTTCGGATTCGGGCAGGTCTCCTCCTTGTACGGTTGTATCTCCTATGTCAAAATCATCCGAATCTAAATCTATATCGCTGAAATCTTCCGGCGACGGTTGTTCTGTCGCTTCTTCTTTGTCAAGTTCTGACATATCAGCCTTGGAACTTAAGACGTCGTCAAAATCTTCTCCTAAAGTGCCTATATCGAGTTCGTCATCGGTTACTTCGCCAGGACCTAAATCAAGGGCGCTTTCGTCATCTAAAGATAATCCCCCGCCTTCTTCTTCGATTGAAAGGGGTGCCATATCTTCCATATCTCCAAGCCCATCTAAATCATCAAGCCCGTCCTCAATGGGTTCTTCTACTCCTGGTGATTCTTGTTCGTCTCCGCCCATTAAATCGTCAAGTGAATCAAAAGTTTCATCACCTAAATCCGCATCAGTTGTAGTTTCTGCGGATGCTTCACTTTCCTCAGGCACGCCAAGGTCGCCTAAGTCACCCAAATCATCAAAGCCAGCTTCATCATCTTGACCCATGTCACCTAAATCATCTAAACCGCTTAAATCATCTAAACTTTCGCCTTCAGAAGCCTCCTCTGCATCATCAAGTGTACCAAGATCGTCAAGCCCTACCGAAGCATCATCAGGAACGCCAAGATCACTAAAATCTTCAAGGTCGCCTAAATCCACACCGCCTTCATCATCCATTATCCCGGATAAATCATCAAGACCGCCTAAATCAGAAACATCTTCTTCGGGTTCGCTTAAATCACCTAAATCATCCAAATCGGAATCCTGTTCTCCTTGTTCCGGCTCTGCATCGCTTTCATCCCCTAACAGGT
>CAYUYT010000209.1:1252-6757 GCA_964449345.1 uncultured Spirochaetia bacterium
CGCCTAAGTCGTCCATAGAAATTTCATCTTCACTTTCTGGTTGAGCAGCATCTTCGGGTTCGCTTAAATCGCCTAAATCACCCAAATCGGAATCCTGTTCTCCTTGCTCCGGCTCTGTGTCGCTTTCATCCCCTAACAGGTCGCCTAAGTCGTCCATAGAAATTTCATCTTCACTTTCTGGTTGAGCAGCATCTTCAGCAGAAGGCATTGAAACGTCTTCATCAACTAATTCACCTGCTTCCTCTGGCTCTGCTTCCGCTTCCGCCGCTTCAGGAGTTTGGTCAAGTGCAGTATCAAGGTCAATATCCGACGGTTCAACATCGGGTATATCGTCTATATCCGGCATTGATTCAGCCAACCCTTCATCACCAACTGCTTCAATTTCTTCATCGCCGATATTTTCCATTTCTTCATCAGAAATTTCATCTCCGGGCAATCCCATTTCCGAAGCTTCACTAAATAAATTATTTATATCATCCAATAATTTGCTTGTATCCTCATCATTTACTTTGGGCGTGGGGGGCATGTATTTGGGGGGTGGAATTTTTTTCGTTACATAATCATCTTCATCTTCAATTTCTTCGTCTGCGGCTTGTTCAGCCATTTCTTCCATTTCTTGTTTCTGCTGTTCCCACTGCTCCTGCATTTTTCTGCGGCGTTCTTTAGAGCCGGGTTCTTCGAGTTCTTTAAAAAGTTCGTCAGCTAGAGCTTCTTCGGGGCTTATTTCTTCTTCGGGTTCTCTTGATGGCGGTGCATCGCCTTCGGAAGATTCCTCTTCCTTATCCCCATCAAAATCAAGGTCAAGTCCTAATTCTTCGTCTGTAACGGGTTCGTCTTCTATGTCGTGAACATCTTCAAATCCGCGGCTGACAACGAATTCCTTGTCTTCGCCAATTTCGTTTAATATATCATCGTATTTTGAGAAATCTTCCATAATATATTCTCTATTATTTAGAATGTATAAATATTACTCTTTTCTTAAGACGATTAACGTCATTTTTTTAAAAGAGTTTAGTAAACTTTTACATTAAAATTGTAATATTTTTTTTTACTATATTTTTACGGTAATTTTACTGCTAAAATTTTAAATATATGCGCATAAATTTAATTCAGCAGTATAATTACGTTAAATCTACTATAAAATATAATATATTTCCAAGTTAAAATCACTATGATTTAAAGTATTTGCTTTACTTCTTTTTGAATTTAATTACATTATTCATTGTAATAATAAGTGTCAAAAATGTTTTCATTATATAAGCCTTATATTATCTTTATAGTCAAAGTTAATTATTATATCGGGATATTTTAAATGAAAAATTTATGCGTTTTAGGTTCTACAGGATCAATCGGAACAAATACCCTTGATGTTGTAAGAAAATTTAGTGAACATTTTAACATAACGGCTTTATCCGTTTACAGCAAAACGGATTTACTTTTAAAACAAATAAAAGAATTTAAGCCGGATTACGCTGTTATTTGCAGCGAAAAGGCATATAAAAATTTTGATAAATCCGAATGTAAAGGTACTGAAATTTTATTCGGAGATGAAGGGCTTGAAAAAATTGCAACGTTAAAAAAAGTAGACCTCGTTGTAAACGCGCTCGTGGGTTTTTCCGGTTTAAAACCTACAATTGCGGCAATTAATAAAAAGAAAAATATTGCCCTTGCAAATAAAGAAACTTTGGTGGTTGCGGGTGAAATTGTTTTAAAAGAAGTTAAAAAGAATAAGACGCACTTAATCCCCATTGATTCGGAGCACTCGGCTTTATACTTTCTGTTGAAAAATATGGATATGAATAAAGTTCATCGCTTGATATTAACAGCATCGGGCGGACCTTTTCGCGGAAAAACGAGTAAAGAACTTGAAGCTGTTACAGTAAAACAAGCGTTAAATCATCCTAACTGGGATATGGGCGCAAAAATTACTATTGACAGCGCCACAATGATGAATAAAGGCTTTGAGGTAATAGAAGCGCATTATTTTTTTGGAACTCCGTACACTAGTATAGGTGTAATTGTGCACCCTCAGTCAATCATACACAGTATGATTGAAACCATAGACGGTGAGTTTTATGCCCAGCTCGGACCTACGGATATGCGATATCCTATACAAAACGCGTTGTCTTATCCTGAAGTATTGCATACCCCGTTTGAAAGAATGGATTTGGAAAAATTATCGGGTCTTACTTTTGAGCGTCCTAAATGGGATACATTCCCTTTATTATCCTTGGCTTTTGAAGTGGGCGAGAAAAAGGGCACTTATCCGGCTGTTTTAAACGCGGCTAATGAAATAGCAGTAGCGAGTTTTATTAAAGAAAAAATATCCTTTTTAGGTATTTATGAATTAATAAAAAGTGCGCTTGATGCTCATGATAACGTTGACAAACCCGGACTTGAACACATTTTTGCTGCTGATGAGTGGGCAAGAAAACATTCAAACGAAATAATTGAAAAAGGAAAAATAAAATAAATGTATATATTCTCTGCATCTGATGTTTCATTTTTAACAACGGTTTTTCATTATGCAAAAATTATTCTCTATGCCATTATCGGCCTAGGTGTTTTAGTGTTTATGCATGAATTAGGCCATCTCGTTATGGCTAAATTATCCAAAATAAAGGTAGAACGTTTTTCAATCGGCTGGGGAAAGGCAATGGTTGAAAAGCGAATCGGTGATACGGTTTATCAAATCGGCTGGCTTTTAATAATCGGCGGTTACTGTAAAATGAAGGGACAGGATGATTTTGCTAAAGAAACCCCTGTTGTTGAGCCTGATTCGTTTTACGGAAGACCTGCATGGGCACGTTTAGTAGCAGTATTAGGCGGACCTTTATTTTCTTATCTTTTTGCCGTTGTTTTATTTTTTATAATATTTTTATCCGCAGGAATTAGCGACCTTAAATATACGCGTATTACCGTAAACCCTAAGGATGCTAAGAATTATCAGTTACTAACAGGGGATATAATAACGAGTATAAACGGAAAAAAAGTTAATACATGGATGCAGGTTAAAGATGCGCTTGTCAATAATTCAGATAATAAAATTAAAATTAAGGTCAAACGCGGTACTTTGAAAATAAACCAATATAAAATCGACTCTTACGAAAACGCGTTTAATGCTTTTTCCATAATGAAAACGGATACCCCCTTAAAAATTCGCGAGGTTTATACCGAACACACAATAACGCATAATCAAAAAATGGCGCGTCTTGCTAAAAAAATTAAGGATATTTCTATTTATACCGGCGCTCATCCCGTTGTGCAGGGAATATCCGAGGAAAAGGGAATGCCTGCCCATGGAAAATTGTTTCAGGGGGATATTATTTTACGCGTTAATAATAAACCCGTTTATCAGTTTGAAGAACTCGTTTTTTATATAAATGATTTTAAACAAAAAACCCCGAATGCCGTGCCTGTTTTTACTATTTACAGATACGGTGAAAAAAGTTTTACAGAAAAACAAATAAATGATTCGGCAAAACTTAACCCAAAGGATATTAAAAAGTATTTTAACAAAACGGAAAAGAATAAATACGCATTTAAAGAAAACCTTAAAGAAAATGATTTACCAATTGGATTGCGCGTTTTATATAGGAAATCTTTATCGGGGCGTTTTGAAATTCCCGTTGACCCGGTTAAAAAGAATGACCGATATATTGTCGGTATAAGCATAATGCCTAGAATGCCTGAGGCGACGAAAACGGCTTTTCATAAATCATTGGGCTTTTTCCATTCTTTAGGACGTGGTTTCACCCAAACAAATAAAGCAATTATTTTAAATGTTAAGGGAATTATCCGTTTAATTAGAGGCGATATTCCCGTTAAAGGCAATTTAGGCGGACCTATAAAGATTTTTTCAATGCTCGGTAAGATGGGCGCTATGCACGGTTTTCTTACTTTCTTAAATTTCGTTGCCATGATTAGCGCTTTGCTTGCGTTTGCAAATATGCTCCCTATACCCGCTGTTGACGGAAGTCACGTTATATTATCCTTAATTGAAATAATCCGCGGAAAAGATTTTTCACCTGAGTTTATAAGAAGGTTTCAAACAGTCGGGTTGGTTACAATCGTTATACTTTTATTAATAGTAACGTATCTTGATATATTTTCGCTTTTTAATTAGAACAATTAAAAGGTTTTTCGAATATAGTTCTATTTAATAAAATACAGTATATTCCGGTGTACTTAATGAAAAATAATATCATGCTTTTTGCAGGGGAAAAATCAGGAGAAAAACACGCATCCTGTTTAATTCCGTATCTTACGAAAATTAACCCGAACGTAAAATTATGCGGCATCGGAAGCGGGGCAATGAACACTCCGGGCTTCAAATCACTCGGTACAATAACGCATTTAAACGCTTTTCAGTACGGTTTCCTTTCCAAAATATTCCTGCGCCCGAAGCTAAATAAAGTAATTTCAAAAGTTAAAACAGAAATTAAAAAAAATAAACCCGATGCGTTTGTTTTTATAGGCATTGCCGACGATACCCAGTATTTTGTTAAACAATTATTAAAAATAGCAAACAAAAACGGAATAAAAACGTATTATTACTTTTCGCCTCACGTCTGGTTATACAGTAATGCAAAAACGAAAAAAGTTGCCCGCGAGGTCGATTGTATTTTTACGTTTTTTGACAAAGAAAATGCGTTGTATAGAAATGCAGGCGCTAATACAGTTTTAATCGGGCATCCCGTTGTAAACGAATTGCCCCCAAAAACGCAAAAGCAAGTGTTCATCAAGCAAAACGCGTTGCCTGAAAATAAAATCCTCGTTGCTTTGTTACCCGGAAGCAGAAAAAACGAAATACGCTTACATACTCCGGTATTATTAGAATTATGCGCTTTATTTAAAAATAAGGAAAACGTGTTTTTCGTTACACCGGAAGATGAAATTATCATGTCTGCAAAAATAAAACAAGGATTTTTAAAATTAAGCAATCACGCTTTTATAAATTCACAAAATGCCTATTATAAAACAATTAGCGCTTGTGATTTTAGCATAACGAGTTCGGGCACAGCTTGTCTTGAAACAGCCTTATATAAAACACCGCAATGCGTTTTTTATAAACTACCGCGTTTTGATTATTTTATCTGGCGGATTTACGCTTTTTTTAAACGCGTTAAAAAGTTAAATATTGCTATGCCTAATATTATTACTGGCAAAGAAATTATCCCCGAATTTTTACAGGGTAGGGCAACACCGGAAAATTTACATTCCGAGTTAATTAAGATTATAAATGCGCCTGATAAACAAAAATGCGAACTTGATGTGTTGATGAAAAAATTATCAAACACCAACGCAATAGAAACCGCAGCCCGGTTTATTTTAAATGAATAAAAGTTTAAGAAATAATACCTTTCGTTATTGATTTTCAAATATGTTTAATAAATTAACTTCAATATTTTTGAAATCATCTATGTTTCTCCTTACTAATGTATAAGTTGTTGTATCGCCTCATTAAAAATTGGTACATTTTTATTCAATAATTAAGTTGGTATT
>CAYUYT010000210.1:0-6706 GCA_964449345.1 uncultured Spirochaetia bacterium
CAAAGAAGGGGCCAGGGGATGATTTCTAATTCCCCTTCTTTACTCAAAGAAGGGGATAGGGGATGATTTCTAATTCCCCTTCTTTACTCAAAGAGGGAGCTAGAGGGGGATTTCTCTTAAATACCCAAACTTTTACCTAATTTGAAATTTACACTCCACTTGACTAATTTGTTTGACTGTTTAGGAAATATTAATTAATTTTCGTTGACAAATTTATTAAAAGAGTATGCAAAATGATTGATAAACCAACGAGAAATTATAAAATTACAACTAATGT
The DNA here is from genome assembly GCA_964449345.1 of uncultured Spirochaetia bacterium. Taxonomy (GTDB): domain Bacteria; phylum Spirochaetota; class CALGPD01; order CALGPD01; family CALGPD01; genus CALGPD01. Next base: position 278 of record CAYUYT010000210.1, read on the forward strand.
AACGAAAAAAAACAACGCTATTGTAGAACTTGAAATTACTATCGATAAATCGGAAATACAACACGAGTTTAATAAAACGCTAAAAGATATAAATAAAAAAGTTCAGCTTCCGGGATTTAGGCCAGGCAAAGCGCCCTTAAACGTAATAAAAAAGAAATTTTTACCTAACATTAATTACTCAGTAATTTCCGAATTGCTTCCTAAAGTGGTAAGGCAAGCGTTGAATCAAAACGAAATTAACGCTTTCGGTGAGTCCGAATTTGATGATATTGAAGGTATTAAAGAAAACGAGGATTTTACTTTTACAACGCGGATGGAGGTTGCCCCTTCTATTGAACTCGGTAAATATAAGGGTTTAAGCGTTAAAAAAACAGTATATTCCTATGACAAAAAAATCGTTCAGGAATATATGGAGCAAGCAAGAGAAGCGCAGACAAATTTAAAACCCAAAGAAGACGGTGAAGTTGAAGAAAACGACGTTTGCTTATTGGAATTTGCTTATTACCTTGATGAGTTTGACGAAACGCTAAAACGCAGCGCCATGCTAGAAATAAACGATAAAGACGAGTATTTTAAAGATTATTATAAAAACTTTATAGGTATGAAAAAAGACGAAGAAAAAACTCTTGACCTTAAAATACCTGAGTATTTCCCCGAAGAAGATTTAGCAGGCAAAGACGGACATTTATGGATAAAAGTCATTAATATTAGTGCAAAAGATACACCGGAGCTTGATGATGAATTTGCAAAGGATTTGGGTTTTGATAATTTAAATCAGTATAAACTCGATGTTGAGAAAAAACTGGAAAAACGCTGCCGCGCAAAAGAAAGAGATGAACTTGCGGACACAATAACGGATAAAATAATTGAAGAAAGCACTTTTGATATTCCAAAATCATTAATTGATCAACAAACACAGCAAGTATTACAGAACCTTCATTATTATTTAGCGAGAACGGGCCTAAGTTTTGAGCAATACCTTGAAAGCGAAGACAAAAGCTATAAAGAATTTATGAACGAGCAGAGCAAAAAAGCAGAAAAAATGATTAAACGCCACTTAATTATTTCCGAAATAGAAAAGCTTGAAAACATTGAAATTACGGATGACGATATTAACGCATATTTAACCGAACACGCTGAAGATAACGAAGCTTCTTTAAACAAATTAAAATCGGATTATGAACAGCCGGAAGTTAAACAAGCAGTAGATTCGCAGGTAAAAAATAATAAAGTTATTGATTTCATTATTGAAAACTCAAAAGTAAGCAAAGGCGAAAAAAAGAAACTGGAAGTTTGATTACATTAATACTGCGTTAATTTACCATAATTTGTTATAGATATTTATTGATTGTGGTATTTAATATTATTATTTTTAAATAGTAAATTATTATGAACTAAAAACTGAGGATTATATGCCGATTATTCCGAATATATTTGAACAAACAGCAAGAGGAGAGTATTCATACGATATTTTCTCCCGTTTATTAAAAGATAGAATTATTCTTTTAGGCGAACCCATTGACGATACCGTTGCAGATATTGTCATTGCACAGCTTTTATTTCTAGAAGCAGATGACCCGGAAAAAGACATCGCATTATATATTAACTGCCCGGGGGGCATTATTACTGCCGGGCTTGCAATTTTTGACACAATACAGTTTATTAAATGCAATGTATCTACAATATGCGTAGGGCAAGCTGCGAGTATGGGCGCATTCTTACTTGCAGCCGGGGAAAAAGGCAAACGGTTTTCCCTGCCACATGCAAGAATTATGATTCATCAACCCTGGGGCGGCGCACAGGGACAGGCATCAGATATTGAAATTCAGGCAAAAGAAATTATTTATCTAAAAGAAAGAATTAATAATATTTTTGCCGATTTAACAGGGCAAACGATTAAGACAGTTACCAAAGATATGGAACGCGATAAGTTTATGACTTCTCAAGCCGCTAAAAAATACGGCATTATTGATGAAGTTATTCTTTCCCGCGATGCCAAGACAGGCAAAAAAAAGTAATTACACACAAGAGCGATTAATAGACAGGAGATTAAAATGCCAATTATACCGAGAATATTTGAAACCACACCGAGAGGTGAATATTTTTACGATATTTTTTCACGGTTATTGAAAGACAGAATTATTCTTTTAGGAGAGCCAATAGACGATTTGGTTGCAAATATTGTCGTTGCACAGTTATTATTTTTAGAAGCAGATGACCCGGAAAAAGATATAAACGTATACATTAACTCTCCCGGTGGCGTTGTTACAGCCGGAATGGCAATATATGATACCATGCAGTTTATTAAACCCGATGTTTCTACAATATGTATCGGACAGGCAGCAAGTATGGCTGCTATTCTCCTTGCTTCCGGTTCAAAGGATAAACGCCTTGCTTTGCCTAATTCAAGAATAATGATACATCAGCCACACGGGGGCGCACAAGGACAGGCATCGGATATTGAAATTCAGGCAAAAGAGACTTTACGTATAAAACAACTTTTAAACGAAATACTCGTTAAACATACGGGAAAATCATTAAAAACTATTGAAGAAAACACGGAAAGAGACTTTTTTATGTCTGCTGAAGAAAGTATGAAATACGGAATTATTGATAAAGTAATTACATCGCATAAGCAGGCGCAATAATATTTTACTCTGATAAGAATTTCAATAATGAAATTTTTATTAAAGACGATAAGTAAAATTAGTATTATAATATTAACAAGACTATTTAACAAAGGTTGGATAATAATGAAAAAAGGGAAAAACGGAGCTATTATGTATTGTTCATTTTGCGGAAAAAGCCAGGATGAGGTTAAAAAACTCGTTGCAGGTCCCGGAGTTTTTATTTGCGACGAATGCGTGGAAACTTGCAGGGATATTATTTTCGAAGACGTTGTTACGGAACAGGAAGATACAGAACTGCGTGAGCTTCCAAAACCCATTGAAATTAAAAAAATTCTCGATGAATACGTTATAGGACAGAACGACGCAAAAAAAATTCTATCCGTTGCAGTATATAATCATTACAAACGCATTTTTTATGCAAAACCCGAAAAAACGGATAAGCAGGAAAACGAAGAAAAAGAAGAGCAGGAAAGCATTGAACTGGAAAAGTCCAATATCTTAATGATTGGGCCATCAGGAAGCGGTAAAACACTCATTGCAAAAACTCTTGCTAGAATTCTTAAAGTTCCGTTTGCTATCGTAGATGCAACCACCCTAACCGAAGCGGGTTACGTGGGCGAAGACGTTGAGAATATACTGCTAAAACTTATACAAAACTCAAAAGGCAATGACGAAAGACAGCAAATCGAAAAAGCGCAAATCGGTATTGTTTACATTGACGAAATAGACAAAATATCAAGAAAAAGCGATTCTCCTTCAATAACCCGCGATGTTTCCGGCGAAGGCGTTCAGCAGGCACTTTTAAAAATAATCGAAGGTACAACTGCGAGCGTTCCACCTCAAGGCGGAAGAAAACACCCGCATCAGGAAATGCTCCGCATAGACACGCGAAATATTCTCTTCATTTGCGGCGGTGCTTTTGTGGGACTTGATAAAATTGTAGAGCAACGCGTTGGTAAATCCGTTATGGGATTTAACAGCAACGTGAAAAGCGCAAATGACTGGAGCTATGAAGAGCTTGCTAAAAACTTAATGCCCGAAGATTTATTGAAATTCGGCCTTATTCCTGAGTTCATCGGACGGCTTCCCGTTTTCGCTACACTAAATTCCCTTGAAAAAGAAGATTTGGTTCGCATATTGCTTGAACCGAAAAACTCGTTGGTTAAACAATACACCAAACTTTTCGAGATAGAAGGCGTTGACCTTGATTTTAAACGCGAAGCCCTTGAAATGATTTCATCATACGCAATCGAACGCGATACAGGCGCACGCGCTCTTAGAAGCATTCTAGAAGACATTCTCCTTGATTTGATGTACGAAATACCGTCAAACCCGGATTTAAACAAAGTTCTTATTACCAAAGACGTTGTTAAATCCAAAATTTTCCGTTTGATGAAATTCGATGAAGAACATCATGACGAAAAGAAACAGGAAAACAACGCGAAACCCGCTAAAGCCAAAAAAAGCAAATCAGCGTAGAGTCAACGGCACGTATTTATTACAAAAACTATCTAAAAGATGACATTATCTAACGCGTTATAAAAATATCTTTATACAGACGACAAGTTGCCTGACACTCTTCGGTTTTTTATCAGTATAAATCACGTGTGAATCTGTGGGCATACTTTATTTATTTATCCCCCACAGCGTTGCCGTAGGGGCATTGCCCAAAACTTGTAAATTGGCTTTATTTCTTTATTTCCCACAGATAGACACGAGATAGTTAAGATGAAAAAATTTTTATGGCAAATTTTAAATTATTCGTTGACAATAAAAACGCGTTGTTTTAGATTAGAACATAATTAAAAAATCCCCGGCAAGATTAAGAGAAAACAATGTATTTAAACCACGTTATTGAGTCCCAGCAATTTGACAGGGACAAGCTTGAAAAGCTTTTTGAAATTGCAACTAAAATGGAAAAGTATTCCCATGAAGACAAAGTTCTTCATAATATGATTATGGCTTCATTGTTTTATGAACCCTCAACGCGAACGAGAATGTCGTTTGAAAGCGCGATGATACGTTTAGGCGGTACTGTAGTTTCAACGGAAAGTGCAAGCCATTTTTCATCCGCATCCAAAGGCGAAACCTTAGAAGATACCATACGCATTATTTCCGCATACAGCGATGTTATAGTTTTACGCCATTATGAATCCGGCGCGAGTAAAAAAGCATCTACGGTTAGCCGCGTTCCCATTATTAATGCGGGAGACGGCGCAGGACAGCACCCTACCCAGGCCCTACTCGATATTTACACTATTAAAAAGGAAATGGGAAAAATTGACGGTTTAAAAATTGCCATGGTGGGTGATTTGTACTACGGCAGAACGGTAAGGAGTTTATGTTACCTCCTTGCTAAGTATGATAATATAAAAATCCATTTTGTATCCCCGCGTATAGTAAGAATGCGCGATGATATTAAAGAGTATTTGGACAGACATGATATTGAATGGGAAGAAAATTACAACCTGCATTCCGTTGCGCCTGAAGTTGACGTTATATATCAAACGCGTATTCAAAGAGAGCGATTCGGGGATAAGCAGGAAGATTATAAAAAAATTAAAGGCGTTTACGTTGTAGATAAAGAATTAATGAAAACGGTTAAAAAGCACGCTATAATTATGCACCCTTTGCCGCGTGTTGATGAAATAACAAAGGACGTTGATGATGACCCGCGTGCCGCTTATTTCAGGCAGGCGGAAAACGGTTTATACGTTAGAATGGCGCTACTTAAAGCCGTTTTATTTAAAGATACATAGTGAGGCAAAAAATATACACTTATATATATAGGAGTTAAATAATGAAGAAAATTTTTTTAAGTGAAGACGAAATACCGCGCAAATGGTATAACATAGCGGCAGATTTACCAAAACCCATGCAGCCGCCATTAGGCCCGGACGGAAAACCCATTTCACCGGATATGTTAGCCCCGGTATTCCCAATGAACCTAATCGAACAGGAAGTTTCAACGGAAAGATGGATTGATATACCCGATGAAATAATACAAATACTATACCGCTGGCGGCCCTCCCCCCTTGTCAGGGCAACAGCTCTTGAACAAGCTTTAGATACACCGGCAAAAATCTTTTATAAAAACGAAAGCGTTTCCCCTGCAGGAAGCCATAAACCCAATACAGCCGTTGCTCAGGCATGGTACAACAAACAATTCGGCATTGAAAAACTAACTACGGAAACAGGTGCAGGGCAATGGGGTTCGGCTTTAGCGTTTTCATGCGCTTTAGTAGGCCTTGAATGTAAAGTTTTCATGGTACGCATAAGTTTTGACCAAAAGCCTTTTAGAAAAATGATGATGCAGACATGGGGCGCAAACTGTATTGCAAGCCCTAGTAATGAAACGAATACAGGACGCGCTATTTTAAAGCAAAAACCGGATACACCGGGTAGTTTGGGCATAGCAATCTCCGAGGCGGTTGAAGCCGCAGTTGCCGATGAATCAGGTAAAACGCGTTACTCATTAGGCAGCGTATTAAACCACGTTTGTACCCATCAGACAATAATCGGCCTTGAAACAAAAAAGCAGCTTGAAAAAGTGGGTATAAAAAAACCAGACGTTGTTATCGGTTGTGCAGGCGGCGGAAGCAATTTCGCAGGAATATCTTTTCCTTTTATACTCGATAAAATTAACGGTGCGGATATTGACATTATTCCCGTTGAACCCGCATCATGCCCTACAATGACAAAAGGCAAATTTTTATACGACCACGGTGATACTGCAAAAATGACACCGTTATTACCTATGCACACTCTAGGCCATAGCTTTATACCCGAACCCATTCAC
>CAYUYT010000211.1:0-2938 GCA_964449345.1 uncultured Spirochaetia bacterium
CGTTGCTTAACCAACTAAGCAGAATGTCCAATTTAACTGAGGCAAGACAATAAAATTGCTTATTCAAGTGATAGTGAGATATATGTAATGAGTTCAAGTGGAGGAAGCCCGACATCACTAACTACCGATGGTGTAATAAAAAAATATCCATCATGGTCACCTGACGGTTCTAGGATTGTCTTTGTACGTGGTACTGGCAGTGGTTCCGAAATCTATGTAATGAATTCTGATGGGTCGAATCTAACTCAGTTAACCAATAACTCTTCTAGAGATGGATACCCTTGCTGGACACCTGACGGGTCAAAAATCATCTTTCATAGTGACATAGAGAACATCCCATATTATGATATCTGGATAATGAACCCCGATGGAAGTGATAAAAAAATAATTATAAAAGATGCCGCCTTTCCAAGCTGTTCAAAATAAAAATATTTAACCTTATTTCTTCTTCAAAACTGCTAGGGTTATGTCATCGTCCTGTTCAATCATCCAATCGTCGACAGAGCTGACAATTGCCTTGATTATTTCATCCGGCGTTTTATCACGGTGCTTAGAAACAACATCGTACAACCGTTCATCCCCGTACATATTTCTTTCGTTCTCATCGCTGTTTTTGCCACGGGCTTCGGTTATGCCGTCTGAATAAAGGATGAGTATATCGTGTTTGTTTAGAGTGAACTTAAAGCCTGTGTTTTGTAGCTTAACATCGGGAATTATTCCTAATAAAAAGCCCGTTGAGTCAATTGCTTGGATTTCACCGGTTTCTGCCCTGCAAATAAAAGGCATTGCATGGTCGTTGCCGAACATTTCAAAATTACCCCCGTCATCAAAACGGAACATCCTGAAAGTCATGTACATATGGTTATATTGAGCTCCGATATTGCTTTTTTTAGCAAGCCTGCGTTGTATATTATTGAAAAGCGTTGAGTTAATTTTTTGGTATAAAACCTCAAGTGACTGCTGTTTCGTTGCTTCGTCTGTCATCAAGGTATTAAAAGCAACTTCCGCCATCATCATAACGAGACCGGATTTAAGCCCGTGGCCGGATACATCGCCGAATACGCCGAAATAAGGCGTTTCGCTCATGTGAAAATCGTAATAATCTCCGCCTACTTCAGTTGCCGTTCTCATAAAAGCTGACATTGCATAAGAATCCGTATCTTTGACTGTGGGCAATATTGAGGTCTGAATATCCTTTGCAATTTCCATTTCCTGTTCCATTCGCGCTGTTTCCTGCACCTGTTCGTAGAGTTTTGCGTTTTCTATGGATATTGACGCTTCGATTGCAAAAGCTTTTAAGAGTTCAAAGTTTTCCTCTGTGAAAAGCCCTTTAACCTGCCTGTTATCGAGGTAAATAACACCGAGTAGTTTATTTGACGTTATTAAAGGAACGGTAATAATAGATTTCATGTTATTATTTACAACGGTTATATCTCCTTGGAGTTCTTCCTGAGCATCGAGAATTAACTGCCCTTTTTTAGTATCAAGGGTTTTATGTACAATAACAGTGGAATACGCTATTTCTTTTTCTTCCTCGCGTTCGTCTATGGATTTTCTCGCTACTATTTCAAGTTCGGCATTTTTATCTTCATCATCATAAAGGAATACGATACCGCGCTCTGCCCCCGATACTTCAATAGCAAGGGACATAATGGTTTCTAAAAGTGGACCCATTTCGTGAATTTTAGCAAGTTTTTCTGCAAGCTTTAATAGATACTGTAACTGCCTTTGGTATGTAAATTCCGTTTGAGTGAAAGTCGTTTGCGTATGCGTTGTATCGGAAACACTAGCCGATGCTTTTTCAAGTCCGCTTGAAATTTGCCCTTTGCCTGTAAATTTAGCTTTAATACGGTCAGCGTTTTTAATATCGTGTTCCATGCCAATGTCGCGGTAGATTTTCTTTACTTGTTCAAGCAATTCATCACCTTCGGCAATATTATCTTCTTTGAAAAATACTCCTGCTTTGATAAGCATATTATGGGCAACGTGATAATTATACTCATCACCCATTTCTTTGGTTTTTTCAATTGCCGTGTCAATGAGTTCATGTGCTTTAGAAAAATCCGGGCTATGAGAAACGATTTCACAAATACACAAAACGCGACTTTTAAATTGCTCTACAAATAACGGATTATTTTTATCCGCATATTTTTCCGCTTCGATTAAGCTTTCCTTTGCAATGCGGGTATTGCCTAACATAGCGTATCCCTCGGCATTGTAAAACGACATCATGTTTAGACCGAAAGTTATATTATGTTCTTTTGCCATATTGTAAGCTTTTGAAATAAACCGTATAGCATCCGTATAATTACCTAGACGTTGATGCGCGCTTCCTAGCAAATAAACGGAAAAAACCTCTATTAAAAAGTTTTTCATTTCCTTTGCGTTTTCCATTGCCTTATTTGCGTGCTCAAGCCCGAGTTCGGGTTTGCCTCCCATTGTGTATCCCGAAGCAACGTAGAATTGTATATAAAGCTGTTGCACTTCGTTCTTAATATCTTTAAACTCGTTTTGAATTTTTTCGATTGCTTCAAGTGTTTTTTCTTTATAACCGATATATCCGTATGCTTGAATTAAAACGCCAAGGGAGTATATTTTTTCAAGCGTTGTAACAGCGTCGAGTTCACTAGCCGGGGGAAATAGATTCAAACCCTTTTCAAGATAATCTATTGCTTCCTTGAAGTAGCATATATATACGTTAACTCGTCCTATTGCGCAGTAAGGTAAAACGAGCAGTTCCTGTAAATCGAGTTCTTCTGCAATGGGAATAACCTTATTGAAATTGGATAGTGATTTACCCTGATCCCCTGATAAATAATGCGATTTACCTAAGAAGAAATATATTTTTGCAATGCTTTCTTTATCTTCTATTTCCTGAGCAAACGGCAATAAATCCTGCAACAATTCAATATTAGAATGTAAATCACCTAATTGCAGG
>CAYUYT010000211.1:2948-6679 GCA_964449345.1 uncultured Spirochaetia bacterium
ACCATAGTCGTCAAGATCCAAGCACTGGCAAGGGGTTATATTCAACGATTTCTAAAGTTAAATTTATCCTTGCGTTTACTGTTTTCTTAGCTTTAACACCGAATTTTTTTATAATTTCCAAAGCGCTCATAAAAAAGTTTACGGCTAATTTAAAAGAAAAACTTGCAATAGCTTTACGCCCTGCTTTTAGGTTATAAACATACGCTTTGTTTCTTTTATCGCCTTTTAGATAATGATAAGCGAGTTTGTAAAGCCTGTCAGTTTCCTGATATTTTTCTTCGATTATTTTTGCTGCTATTCTGTGTACTTTTTGTATTATTAATTGCTGCATTCTTGATAATAGTGTTTCAATGATTTTATCATGTGTGAAAGAATAAAGAATTTGCCCTTTTTCAGAAAGCGTTTCCGCAATAAGCCCGTTTTCGATACCTTCTTTTAAATAATCGAGTATTTTTTCACTAGGTTGCTTAAAATCAAGCTCTTTTAATATATCGGAGAGAATTTGAAAGTGAAAATCTTTGCCTAATACTGCGGCATAACTCAAAACCGTTTTTGTATTATCGTTTACCTTATTTAAACGCGCAAGAATTTTATCAACAATTGAAGATGAAAAACGAAAAACGCTTAAAGCATCTAAATCAACCCGCCAGCCGTCTTTTTTTTGCTTTATAATCTGTTCTTCAACTAACGTTTTAATGTTCTCAATAATGAGCAAGGGGTTACCCTGAGTGCTTTCCGAAAGCCTTGCTGCAACTTCATTTTTACCATGATAAATCGTTCCGAATACCTCTTCAACTAGGTCGCTTACATCATCAGGGCTAAGTTCATGCAAGGTAATAATATTCAAATCGCCTTGTTTGGCCAAATCCGTTATTATATTGTATAAATCTTTAATTCTCCCTGTTTCTTCCTCGCGTATTGATAAAGCCGCGTAAAAACTTTTATCATTAATAAAATCTTTAAAATAATCTAAAAACTGGACACTCCCCGTATCCCAAAAATGAGCGTCATCGAACGTAATTATGAGAGGATGCGTGGGAGAAGAAATAGTTAAAAAGAAATCCTTCATTTTTTCAAAAAATATTTCGTTCTCTTTGCGTTCAAACTGTATTCCTTCTTGATATTCACCTACTATCGAAGACATCTCAGGAATAAGTTTGCTTAAAATTACCCCCTCTTCACCGAGATTTTCTTTAATTTGTGCATACAGGGATTCCGCTTCGCTTTCCGGCAACTTGGAAAGCAAATCAATAATTTTTTTCACAGCATCAATAAAAGGAAAATAAGGATGATTTTTATTGCCTTCACTACTAATAACGGATATGTAATAACCGTTTTTACTCCTAACGTATTTCTGCAATTCAAGCAAAAGGCGGCTTTTCCCCATACCGGATTTGCCTAAAATCGCGGTTAAATAGCCTTTGCCTAAAACAGTATTATTTAAATTTTCAAGCAGTGATCTTGTTTCTTTTTTGCGCCCGATTTGGATAGTCCGGTAATTAAGGTTTTTAAGACGGTCTTTCTTACCCAGTTCAAGATAGAAAGTTTCTTTTTGTTCGTCGCTTAAACTTAAATAAACTTCTATATCTTCTGCCAAACCGAATGCTGTTTGATACCTGTCATCAGGGTCTTTTTTGATAAGTTTGATAATGATTTTATTAATTATCGGGGATAAATCCTTTATTATGTCGATTGGCTCTGTAGGTGACTGGGCAATGTGCTGATGAATTAATTCGCCTACGTTTTTAGCTTTATAAGGCAATTCACCGGTAACGAGCTGATAAAAAAGAATACCTAAAGAATACAAATCGCTTCTGCTGTCTATATTTCTTTTTAATATCCCGCTTTGCTCGGGAGACATATATGCAAAACTACCCACAACGCCTTCTTTGCTTGCGAAAAGTTTTTGAAAATTCATAAGATTTGCAACGCCAAAATCAAGTATTTTTATCTTAGTTTCATGCGTTACCATTATATTAGACGGTTTAATATCCCGGTGAATTATTCCCTGTGAATGAACATAATCAAGAGCACGGGAAATACTTAAAACAAAATTTATCTTTGTATTCAAATCCAATGCATCTTGTTCTATGCTTTGTTTAAGATTTTTCCCTTCCAGATATTCCGTTACAATGTATAGTTTTGATTCTTTCTCTATAAAATCTAAAAACCGTAGAATGTTATCGTGTTTTAACTTTTCTAGCATTTCAGCTTCACGTTTAAAACGCAGAAAAGTTTCAGAATAAGGGTCAACGCTTTCTTTTAACGTTTTTACAGCGACAACGCTTTCCGAACGCGTATCAACTGCTTTGAAGATTTTACCCATTCCGCCTTGGGCAATTTTTTCAACCAGATTATAGCTACCGATTTGTTCAATGCTCATACCAAACTCCTAGTTAAATTCTTAAAAAATAAATTAATATTTCACACCAATTGAATGTAAAATCCAAAAATTCATTTTAATCTCACCAAAGAGTAACGAAGTTTAATAGAAATATTACCTTACTAACGCGTTTTCCCTATAATTAAATATCGAATATTTAACTCAAAACTTACGCATTTGATTACGATATACTTTTATATCTCTATTTTTCCCTTGCCTCTGCCTCTGTGGTGATTTCAATATTCTAACGTTTTTTATTACATGCCTTATTACTTAAAAAGCAATAAACATAAAAACATTTCAGATATTTGCATAAAGTTATCCCTAATTAACCTTAATTCATAAAACAAACAATATAATGTTAAATCTAAACTAATTTACATTTATTACAAAATAAATGTTAAATCATATTTAACAAAAATTCAATTGTTTTTATTTAAATACTAAATAGAAAACCATACTTAAATAAATACGTTATACTAATGAAATTTGAAATTTTATCCAACCGACGCTTTAAAGCATGGGTTGAGAAGCAATTACAATTTACAATACTTTGATTTTAAAATCACTTTAGTATATCAAATCCCTATTTTATATTTCAAGCTAAAAACCATATTTCCTTCAAACATTCCGTCAGGTACGAACAATTTCCTAAGCCCATTATCAAGATTCTGAACAACGGTTTCAGAGGCAGTAATTGAATTACATTTAGTATGCTGGGCTTCAAGATGTGCAACGAAATTTATTGCCGAAGATAAAATCTTCTCTGTATTTGTCCTGTAAATACAAGGACCGGTATGCAAACCTATTCTAAAACCGAAATCATTACCTAAAATATTTTTTTCTGCGTTGAAAAGATGAACTCCTATAATTATTTGAAGCGCCGAATAAACTGCGGAAACAGCTTTATCCTTTCCGTAAAAAGCGCATAATCCGTTATCACCTAACCATGACCATATCCTGCCGTCGCGATTTTCTATGTGTTCTCGCATATAATCAAAAATTATTTTAAAAGAATTATAAATATGTTTATCGTCGTATTTCCTTTCTAAATTATCCGGTTTAGCAATTCCTATTTTCATCAAAGAAAAATTATATTCTTGGCCGTCTTTGCAATCGCCAAAATCGCTTCTAAGACCGAATTTTTGTGTAAACAAAACGCGTTTCTTTTTTTCGTTATATTCAAGCCCGACTTGGGAAAACGCATTTTTAAGCTCTTGCAAATTATTTAACTTTACTTCACGTCCTTTATAAGTATTACCATGCAAACTCATTACATAATCAGCAAATTCTTTAAAACGGTTTGCATCGAAAAAGAAACGCGCTGTAACTTCTGCTGCTTCTTTTG
>CAYUYT010000212.1:0-6677 GCA_964449345.1 uncultured Spirochaetia bacterium
ACGTTCAGGAGGCAAAGTCTATGTTAACCGAACTTGCAGATAGAATTAGAAAAAAGGCAAAAGAAGAAGGCCGGGAAGAAGGCAGAAAACAAGGTGAAGAAATAGGTATTAAAAAGGGAAGAAAACAGGAACGGCAAAAACAACAAAGTGAAACAGCGAGAAAAATGAAACAGGACGGTTTTGATAACCAAACTATCGCCAAATACACCGAGCTTTCCGTTGATGAAATAAATAAATTGTAAAAAGTTTTTTATTTTAAAACTTTGAAATATATTATGACTGAAAAATCCGGCAAAATTAAAAAATTATATATTGACAGTTTCACGTTTATTTTTGCAAAAAGTATTTTGTATGATTTTTTGCGTTGTTAAATTTATAACCTAGTAAAAGACTTATTTACATTGAAACTGCTTCCCTGTACATTTTAACGAAATCGTCTTCTTTGTTGATGTTTAAATAATCCTTGACTTCGGGTTCAATAGCATACGAGGTTATAAAATTTGGGTCATTTATCTTTGCAAAATAGTTTGCAAGGTGAACGAGAAACACGATGTCTTTGTATTGGTTAGCTGTTATGGGGTCTGCGTGATGAAGTATGGGTTCAACGAGTTGGGCAGGCAAACCCCAGTGTTCTGCGATTTTACCGCCGATTTTTGCGTAATTTATTCCAACCATGACTTCTTCAATCACTGACAAATCAATGCCTTTTTTTGAACAAATATATTCAAGGCGTTTAGTTTTGTTTTCGTCAAAACTCATTAATATTATTTTCCCGATAGCGTGTAAAAGTCCGGCTGTGTAATAACTATCTTTATTGGATTTTAGGTTAGCTATTTTTGCCAGGTTATCGGTTATTCGCGCAGTTTTATAGCTGTGATTCCAAATTTCTGTTATTTTCCCAAAACGGTTATTCAAAGTTTTTACAGCGCCAAACGAATATAGAAGGTATTTAATACCGTTTACTCCGACTAAATTTACCGCTTCTTTTATCGCTGAGATTTTACGGTTTAAAATGTATTTTGATGAATTTACAAAGCGTAATAAATCCGCACTCAATGACGGGTCGGTTTCAATAATGTTTACGATTTTATTAATATCCGGCTCGCCTGAATTTAACTCTTGTAATGCTTTATTAACGTTAACGGGAAACTTAGGCAAAGATTTTACAACTTTCAATATTTCTTTTACTATGATTGTATCGGGTGGGGGCAATACCTTTTTCCATTTGAATGTTATACGTGATACGGTCATGTTTTTATAAACACCGAAATTAAATGCTTTTGCCGAAATACCAAATTTTTCAAGAAGCTGTAATGATAAAAATAATCCCATTCCAGCACCTTCGGTTTCGTCAAAAAGTTCAAAACATTTGCTCTGGTCTTTACTTAATTCTTTGAAATAGTCAATTTTTTCACGTACCCTTCGCTTTTCTTCGTCGGTAACTTTTACGTTGTTCATAACTACAAAATCAAAAGTATCGTCCTGGTATTCCCGGAAAACGACTTTAACTTTCAAGCCTAAGTCAGCAAGGTAGGGAATAATCGAATCAACGTCTTGCTTAATTACGGTTGAAAATTTTTCCATGCCGTTTTTATATTGTTCCGGTGTGGATATTGAAAACCCTGATTTTTTAAAAAAAGCTCGTTTTAGATTTGCTTTGTTTGCGTTATCAACGAGTTCTTTTATAACAAACGATAGCGCCGAGTTTAAGTGTTCTGAATCCTTTAACCGTAAAATGAAAATAACTTTTTTATTTATTTTTTCGATAAAATTCATATCAGCGTTATGCGTTTCAAAAGAAGCATTGTCCGCTATTCCGGCTTGTTCTTTTGTTTTTGCGAGTTTTTCCATACTTTCACACCCTAAGTAATGTAAATTAAATGAAATTAAATTAATTATACAATTTATATCAAAATATAATAATAATTCAAATAAAAATAACGAATTAAATCTTTATATTCGTTGTTTATTTAAAAAATATTGCACTTAGATTGACCGCAGAATAAAAACGGTTTAAAATAATTTTAGTAAATAAATAAATTTGGAGGATCAATATGGAAAACGCTGATGATTTTTATTTTTATGAAGTGAAAATAGGGCAGGAAATTCCTGATTTTGAAATGGATACATTTGACCCGGAGAAAATGAAATTCGGTAAATTTAAACTATCCGATAACGTTGCGGCGAAAAAATGGACTGTTTTAGTGTTCTATCCCGCTGATTTCACCTTCGTGTGTCCTACCGAGTTGAAAGATTTGGGTGATATTTACGAAGATATTATAAATCTCGGTAACATTGATGTCGTTTCCGTTAGCTGTGATACGCATTTCGTTCATCTTGGATGGCAATCAAATGAAAAACTTTTGAAAGATATAAAATATCCAATGGCCGCAGACCCCACAGGAAATGTAGCGCGTTTATTCGGTGTTTATGATGAAGAAACCGGGCTTGCTTTGAGGGGAACGTTTATAATTAACCCGCACGGCGTTTTAGCGGGAACGGAAATAACACATTACGATGTAGGACGTAACGCAGCAGAATTATATCGTAAATTAAAGGCGTATCTTTACGTTTACGGGCATCCCGGGCAGGCTTGCCCTGCTAAATGGGATGAGGGTGATAAAACCTTGACGCCGGGCGAAGATTTAGTTGGCAAAGTTGGAGATAACGTATAAAATCAAACAACTAAGCCCTTTTTAAACAGGGCTTAGTTTTACCGGAGTTTTCATGTATAAAACGCTAACAGAATTTAATATAAGGTTTTATGAATGTGATTATTATGGCTATACAAACAACGCGGTTTATATTCATTTTATGGATGCAGCAATAACGCATTTCCTTAAAACGTGTATCGGAAGAAAAGCATTTGATTTTACAATGCATATAGTGAACGTTAAAGCAGATTTTAAATCAACAAGCACGTTCGGAGACACTATTGTCGTTGAGACCCATATCGAAAAAATTGGAAATACCAGCGTTACATTCGGGCAAAAAATTTTCCATAAAGTTAGCAGGGATATACTAGTATTGGGCAGTAAAACCGGGGTTTTTCTTCATATGAAAACCGGAAAAAAAACAAAAGTGGCTGACAAACTTGTTAAACTTTCTAAAATGTGAGTTTAGAAATAGATAGATTATTGATTTGGTTCTTTGTAAAAATATTATAATTTACAGATACGACATTGGCCATCATCGTCTTTTACTAAGTACAACAGGTTTTAGTTTTATTGAAATAATAAATAAATCGAATTGGTATTATTTATAGATATTTTTTTATTTTTTAGAAGATAATACTGAACAGCTATTGCAGTTACCTGAACAACCGCAACCGGCTCCGCTTTTTATTTTTTGCCTAACTTTATAAACGATGAACGCAACCGTTAACACTAATATTAATAAAGCTATAATTAATTGCATGATGAAACTCCTTAAATAAAATTATCAAACCGGGCATTTTAGCGCCCGGTTTGATTAAAATTGATTGAAATTAAACAAACAACCTACCTACTTGATATATAAGCGTGCTTAATATCCATGCCGCTGCTGTTGTGTAACCTATCATAAAAAACGTCGATTTCCAGCCCGCTTCTTTAACGTACACTCCGACTACCGCCATACACGGTAAATAAAGAAGAACGAAAACCATAAGTGCAAAAGCAACGAGTAGATCCGGTGTGTAAAATTGACCGTTTCGCAGAATTACTTTTGCTTCTTTGTCGTTAACGAGATGATATTTGCCTCCCGTTTTTACAACAATGTCTTTAGGAACGGATTTTTTTGAAAGGAAAAGAGGGTCTTTTAAAATACGGTTTCGTAATGAAACGGATTCTTCATCCTCTTCTTCACCTACAGCGTAAACAGTGCCCAATGTTCCTACAAAAACTTCTTTTGCAGCGAAACCGGCAATCATAGCCACACTGATTTTCCAGTCATCAACTCCCATAGGCGCGAAAATAGGCGAAATAAAATTACCGATACGCCCTGCAAAACTATGTCTTTTTTCGTAGGATACTTTTTCAAGGTTTACTTTAGCTAGTTTCTCTTTTTTTCCCGTTGTTAAACTTAAATAACTCTGCGCGGCTTTAAAATATTCAGGTTTATCTTGTTTCAATTTATTTAGCTTTTCAGTCTTCTTAGCAACTAAATCTTTATAAGTCCGGGAATTATCAGAAATATTTCCTTTTTTTACAGCAGCATTGAAATCATTTTCTATTTTATTTATTTGAGTTAAAGTCTGATTAAAATCAGAATTAGATTTTAATGCTTTTTCATAATTTGCGTTGCTTTGTGTATCTTCAACACCGGGTAAACCTTTGTAAATCCCTGCGAGAGAATTATTATAATTTGTCTCAACTTGTTTGATTTGATTATTATAATTTGCTTCTTCTTTCTCATTTAGTTTAGGGAATGAAGTTAAAAACCAAAAAATTACAGCTACGGCAAGAATAATTGTACCCGCTCTTTTAAGGTACATCCACGCTTTTTCCCACATATGCCTAAAAATGTTTTTTAGTGTAGGCATCCTATATGGAGGTAATTCCATAACGAAAGGCGTTGCTTGGGATTTATAAACAAACTTTTTAAGTATTTTAGCGGTTATTATTCCTACAGCAATGCCAATTATATAAATTGCAAAAATCACAGTTGATGCAACTTGAGCGGAAAATAAAGCGCCCGTAATTAATATGTAAACAGGCAACCTTGCTCCGCAACTCATGAACGTTGATGCAAGCATTGTGGTTTTTCTGTCATTTTCGTTTTCAAGTGTTCTCGTTGCCATTATAGCAGGCACAGTGCATCCGAAACCAACGAGCATGGGAATAAACGATTTTCCATGCAAACCGACTTTATGCATGAGCTTGTCAATTACAAAAGCCGCTCTTGCCAGATAACCCGTTGCTTCTAAAATGGCAATGCATAAAAATAAAATTAATATTTGCGGTACGAAAACCATAACACCGCCAACACCGCCGATGATTCCTTCGGTTATGAGATCGCGTAAAATGCCTTCGCCCATACCCGCTTTAACTGCTTCACCCAACGAGCCGAAAAGCCCGTCTACCCAATCGATTAATGGGGATGCAACGTCAACGGAAAGGTAGAAAACACCGTACATTATGAGTAAAAATATAGGCAATCCCAAAACACGGTTTAAAATAATTTTGTCAATTTTATCCGTAACGGATTTTTTCGTTTCCAAAGTTGATTTCATGCTTTCTTTTAACAGTCCGTGTATAAATGCATACCGTCCTTCGGCAATTACAGTTTCAGTGTCCTCATCGTATTCTTTAGTTATTTTATCTTTTTCGATATTTAAAACGTTTAAAATACTTTGCTTGTGAATCTGGGGTATGTCTTCTAATATTTGTATAATATTAGAATCTTGTTCAAGAATTTTAACGGCAAGCCACCTAACAGGGTACTTGTTTTTTAATTCAGGAGCATTCTCTATTTGTTCGGATACAGCATTTATCGCGTTTTCAATATAAGAACCGTAGGTAACGTTTATATCAGGTAAAGCTTCTTCATTATTTGCAACGGAAAAAATAGCACGTTTTAGTTCTTCCAAACTGCTTTTTTTCGTTCCTATTGTTTTAACGAATTTTGCCCCGAATAAAGATTGCAATTTATTAATATCGAATTTTAATTTTTGTTTTTCTGCCATATCGCTCATGTTTAAAGCAACGATTAAAGGCACTCCAAGCTCTTTTAACTGCACCGCTAAATATAAACTGCGCTCAATATTGGTTGAGTCAAGTATGTCCACAACGACATCCGGGGTTTCATTGATAATGAAATCCCTTGCAATTATTTCTTCCATTGAATATGCCGATAAACTATACGTTCCGGGTAAATCAACTACGTTTATTTTTTCTCCGTTATAAGTAAACGTTCCTTGTTTTTTTTCAACGGTTACCCCGGGGTAATTTCCTACCTTTTGGTTTAACCCGGTTAGTGCATTAAAAATTGTGGTTTTGCCGGAGTTAGGATTTCCGGCCAGGCAAATATTAATTATCTTTTCTTTTGTCTCTGTTTGATTTACGGTTGTAATCATTTTTTAACCTCCTCAGTCTATAAATATTTCTTTTGCTTCTGATTTTCTAACGGATAAGTTATATCCTTTTAAAGATATTTCAATCGGGTCTCCTAAGGGAGCAACTTTTAAAACTTGAATTTGCGTACCTTTAGTTACTCCCATTTCCGTTAACCGCTTTTTTAATTCACCTTTACAGTTAACTTTGTTTATAGTTGCATTTTGCCCCTTTTCTAATTGCGTTAAATTTTTCACAAAACCTCCTTGCTTGATATTGATTCTCTTTATCAATAAAATAATAAAAAAATTATACTCTTACCATTACTTTCATAGCCATACCTTGCCCTATTGCGATTCGTGCATTGTCAATTTGGACAAGTACAGGCCCCGAGTTCGCCTTATTTATAACTTGAATGGTTTTCCCTTTTATAAGGCCTAACTCTGTTAAGCGGGTATTAATGTTTTTCCCTCCGTTGATTTTATCAACGGTTAAATCCTTGTTCTTTGGCGCTAGTATTAATGGTATCATAAATAAATAATATAGATATTGATAGTCAAAATCAATAAAAAAATTCAATTTCAATTAAATTTTTGTTTTAGCTACCAGACATGGTGCACATTCCCATTAGGCTAGCCTAATGGG
>CAYUYT010000213.1:0-6633 GCA_964449345.1 uncultured Spirochaetia bacterium
CATGTACGCAAAAAAAATAAAATAAAAAATGCTTGATATTAACACCGTACTAGTAAGTAGTATTTATATGAGTTTAAAACTTGAAAGGATTTTATAATGAAAAGACTAGCCTTTTTACTATTGCTTACATTTATATTCACGGCTTGCGGAGATTATCTTTTAAAACACGCAAAAACAACGGTTCAAAGTGAAAATAAAGATATAATATCAAGAATAAAAAAATATCTAGTTCAGCATACATCCAAATACGAAAAACGGCAGGAAAACAAAGATTTTATAACTTTTAAAGTGTGGCTTAACTGGAATAAGCGTATTATGGTTAAGTTTATGAAGCAAGAAAAACTTTTATTGATACACCCTCTAAACCATATTGAAAAAGGCCATGCATACGAAAAGAAAACAAAAGCGTTATTAAACGGCCTAAATGAATATCTGGGTAATAAAAATAAAATTCAATACAAATTCGTGCATGAAGATGAATACTAGGTCTTTATAATCAACTAAATTAAACCGCTTAATTGCCTGAACCGGCCGCGCGTTTTTTAAACTGCAATTGAAAATTACTTGACATCCGGCTATTATAATATAAATTAATATTAATGATAAAATCATAAGGGAAACTCTATGGCAGAATACAAAAAAGTAAATGTAGATATTGAGCCTATTTTCCTGGAAGCAAAAAATGCTACGCCGTTTTATACAAATTATATACAAATGGCGCGAGACCCCTCTTCAAGTGAAAATTTAATTTTCAGATATTTTTATGTAGACCCTGATAATATTGAAAAAGAAGCTAAAAAACAAAAAGGGCAAAATAAAAAAATATCTTCTAGAGAATTATGCGGGGGTATTATGATAGTGCCTAGCCAAACTGCAACAGCTTTAATGGATATGTTAGCGCAAGCACTTAATTATGAGATTAAGCCTAAAAAATAGAGGTTAGCAAAAAAATGTTTAAAAAACATACAGCTGTCCCATATCTACAGAATGGTTTTCAAGAATCTACTACAACTTTCAGTCCTATTAGCTTTATGGCAAAGATTGATTTTACTACACCTTTTAAAGAAAAAATTAAATATATTGAACATCAACTTATCACTTTAGGGCATGAAAAATATAAATTAAAGCGTGATATTCCAATTAAAATTGAGAAACATGATAATGAAGATTATGTGGCTTGGGTTTATGAATTAAATACTTTCGGTGCCGGCCTTTCTATAGAACAGGCTATTAATGATTTGCAGGAAAATATACTTTCTCTTTATCAAGATTTAAAATGTGAAAAAGAGGAAAACTTAACACATCAGGTAAAAAAATGGAAAAATATTTTACAGGATATAATTTGTGTCGATGAAGATGTATAAAGCAAAAGATGTTTTAAAAACTATTGAAAAGAAACTTCCTTGTAATAAAAGGTCAGCCAAGGAAAAAAATGTATGGATTTTAACGCCTCAAGGAGAAAAACACCGCCGGTGTTACTGTTCCAAATCAACATAGTAATAAAGATATACCGCCAGGCACGTTAGGCAGTATTATTCGTCAACTTGGTATCAGTAAGGATAATTTTATTGAATTTATGAAATGCCCTTTCGGTCAAGAAGAGTATTTCAATTCCTTTTAAGACTTGCAAACTATAATCGACCCCACGCTTAAACTCCTCCCATTCTATAAACAACTTTACCCGCAACAGCTGTATCCGGTTTAATATACTAATAATACTTTAAATTTTATGCAACCGACACTTTAAAGTGTCGGTTGAAAAGCAATTACAATATACAATACTTTGATTTTAAAATCACTTTAGTATATCAATATCAGGATAACATTCTTTATCCGTGTTTAAACTCTCCAAAACATACACCCCGTTTGTTTTACGCGTTTAACGATTATTTCGTTCTCTTCGTTTATCACGATAACCACATCGCCTTTTCTAACTTCCTGCCAGTTTGATATTTTTTTGCAGTAGTAGGTAATTTATATACCGCTACATTAAAAATTAATACTTTTTTTAAAAATAATTACGTGAAATTCGATTTATTTTTTATTTCAATAAAACTAACTCGATTGTCTTGAAACTTAAATATTTTAACGTCATTTGTAACCTCACAGGCGGTCGTGAGGTAGTTAAATATTCTTTCTGTTCCGCCTATTCAAATAGTTCAAGTTCATTGTTATTTTTCATTATCTATCCTCGCTTCGCACTACATAATGATTAACGTCAATCCACCATAGCTTGCGAGTAAGGCGAATTTGTTATGATATTGTCATAACAAACACTTTATGGCTATAAAATTGCTATGTAAAATGAAAAAATGCAGTAGAAAAAATCTCCATGTACGCAAAAAAAATAAAATAAAAAATGCTTGATATTAACACCGTACTAGTACGTAGTATTTATATGAGTTTAAAATTTGAAAGGATTTCGTAATGAAAAGACTATTACCATTACTTTTACTTACATTTTTGTTTGGTTGTGGCGGGCTTTTTTTTAGTGGGGCAAAGACAAAAGTGAATTCACCCTACAATGATATATCTGAAAGAATTACAGAATTTCTAGCAACAAATAATGTAAAATTTGAAGTTCATGACAGAACTAAAAGATACGTTGTTTTTAAATTATGGCTTGCATGGCATACTAGATGCCGGATTGTATATTTAAAAACTAGTAAAATAATTAAGGTATACCCTTTAAATAATATTGGTAAACTTACAAAAGTAGATAAGATTTTAAATCAAATTTTAAAAGGCTTAAACAAAGCAATTAAAAATAAAAATAAAATTAAACTTTATTATTGACCATACCTTTAACGGTCATACGGTTTTTTTAATATACAATGAACACAGATAAATACTAATCTATTTAGACAGTTCTTTGACGCTAAAATATTCCTGAATTTCAAAACCTAATTTTTCCGCTATTTCTTTTAAGGCCTTCATGGTTGCGTGGTTTATGGAAAACGCGTTTCTTAAAGATGTCTCGGATAAAGAAAAATCATAAACCTTTAGAAATTGCTTGACCGTGCCATGCCGTTTTATGATTTCGCCTTTTAAATGGTGTATTAATTCTTGTTTAGTCATTGTTTAGTGCTTGGAGTTCGTTCTCATATTCTTCTAATGTGATAAATTCCTTTTTATGTTTTTTTTCACGCTCCATTGTTTCTAAATCAATTTTATCTTCAAGATAATCCATTATCCGTTGATATTCTTCATAATCAATTATAACCGCAACCGGTTTGTTTTGCGCTTTAATTATATGTGTCATATATTGCTCCTATAAATTTTTATAAATATTTTCTCTCGAATCAACGTTATGTATGAGTAAGCTATTATTTTCTATGTTAAAAATCACACGGTAATTTCCGACTCTTAACCTTAAATAAGTGTCTTGGCCGCTTAAAGCTTTAACATCAAAATTACCTTTCGGGTTATCAGCGTAACCTTTAACAGTATCCATGATTTTAGTATGCATATTCTTATCAGCTTTGTAAATTTTTTTAAGTTTTTGACTGCTTTTTTTTCTAATAAAACTTGCATACTCTGCCTTTTGATAACCTTATATATTAATTATATTGAAAATAGGTATAGTTGCTAATTTTTTTTAGTATTTTTTCTAGAAAAAACTAGAAACTAAACTCCTCCCATTCTATAAACAACTTTACCCGCAACAGCTGTATCCGGTTTAATATACTAATAATACTTTAAATTTTATGCAACCGACACTTTAAAGTGTCGGTTGAAAAGCAATTACAATATACAATACTTTGATTTTAAAATCACTTTAGTATATCAATATCAGGATAACATTCTTTATCCGTGTTTAAGGATTCCAAAACATACACCCCGTTTGTTTTACACGTTTAACGATTATTTCGTTCTCTTCGTTTATCACGATAACAACATCGCCTCTCCTCACTTCCTGCCAGTTTGGTATTTTTTTTGCAACTCAAATTTTTCCGCAATCTCCTGTTGCGTCATTCCTAAACATTCTCTACTCTGCTTTATCCTATCACCTATTGTTTTCATATACTTTTCCTTTACAATTAATAATTATAACGGAAATTGCTTGTTTTTGCTTGATATTTTTTATAGTCATATTTATACGATGAATATTAACATTAGTCCTATTTGCGTGTAAATTAATGGAATATAATTATTTCGAAATAAACTTTTGACAATTTTAATGAATAGTGTTAATAATATATAATAATTAAATCAGGATTCCGTTATGAAAAAAATATGGATTTTATATATTACTTTTTTACTTCTGTTGCCATTATATTCGTTTTCTGCAAACAGGAGCGCGCCGGAATGGATGAACTATACAATAGGGGCGCGGGCAGTTGCTTTAGGCCAAAATTTTGCAGCTTTTGCTGACGATGCTACAGCGGCATTTAACAATCCTGGTGGATTGCCTAATATTTTTTCGGAAGATTACCCCGGGCATATGTTTTGGGTTTCCGGTACTTTTGCCATTCTTCCTTATGATAGGTGGATGGGTGCTTTTACCACCTCGTTTAAATTAAACGGCTTGATTTTAGGAGTGAGCGGTTTATTCACACAGGGAAAAAATCAGGTTGATTCGGGTTTCGGCCAAGGGGACACTGAAAAAGATAATGCCTGGCTTGCTCAGATAACACTTGCATCTTCTTTAGCAGAAAACCAAAGTATTTCCTTCGGCGGCAATATAAAATTTTTTCAAGATACAAGCGACAACGTAAAAGGCAATGGGCTCGTTTTTGATTTCGGAGCTTATATAGCAGTTTTTAACATGATTTCAGTAGGGGCTTTTGTCAAGAATATAGGTTTTGTTAAATATGAAGGCAGAGAAGCTCGTTTTGTTGCTCCGGTTGTAAGTGTCGGAGTAGGTTATAACCCTTTAAGCAGGCGTAATTTTGCGTTTTGTTTACACATTGAAAGGGAAACCGGAAAAGACAATAAAACGTTTAAAGGGAGTGGCGGTCTTTTCGTTGCGGTATATTCAAACGAATATATGAGCGAATCGCGAAAGCAAAACCCTGTTGATGAAATCGCAGCAACGCAAACAAAACGCGTTATTTATTATAATACAATTCACTTGAATTTTGGTTTTCACGGTTATGAATTTTCCTGTGGCACGACTTTTAACTTTTTTGGTTTTAAATTTGACTACGCTTTTACATTTGAGATAAAAACAGGGCAGGAAAATCAATATTCCCATATTTTTACCTTAGAAAAACGTTTTTAACTATTTGAAAAATGAACTATACAGAAGAATTGCGAAAAATTATTTCTCACATTGTGGAAAATTCCCCGGGCTTATCATACATAAAACCGGAAGAGGTTTTAATTCTAGGTAAGTTTGATAGGGGCGGTCCGTCCGGCGCGGTTGCGGTTTGTAATTGCATTAAATTAAAAGGCGGTGCGGGAAAATTAAAAATAAAATACAACAAAAATAAAATTAAATATTTTATTGAATTTTCATTTCCTCGTTTTTTGAATTTACCCGAAAGCGAGAAACTTAAAACAATTATTCACGAATTATTTCACATTTCACCGGATTTCGACGGTACGCTAAGAAAAATAAGGCATGGAAAAGATTTTGACCGTAAAGTTATGAATATTGTTGAAGATTATTTCGTTACTTTCGGATATCCAAGCTTATTAACGCACAAATTTAAAAAAGTACAATTTTTTAAATGGAATAAAAAACCCCGGTATTTAAAAAATAAAGTATCTTATGACGAAAAAGACATTAGATTATCAACCTGCGATATTCAGAAGTTTAACGATAAATTTAAATTCATTTACGTTTGCCCTTTTTGTAAAACGCGTTTTTATTTGCCGAACAAAGCCAGAGGGCTTACAATGTATTATTGTAAGAAATGCGTGAAAAAAGGCGAGTTTTCCCCTTCAAGCGCGCTGATTTTTTCGGGCGAACGGGAGTAGATTAGGGATAACGGCTTTATAAAACATACCGCTTTAATATATAGTAAAAATGTTATTAGTAATGGACGGATATATTCCTTCCATACAATATTTTATATACCACCGATTCGATTTAGAGTTTCCATTACTTTGATTTTAAAATCATATTAGTATATTCATTGTATAATACTAGAGTATTGTTTGATTTAAAATTAATAGGAAATTTTATCTAAGACAAACTCGTGAATTTTTCTCGCTGCCATTATGGCAATTTTCATGTCGCTTTGATTAATGTTTTCAGGCATAGGGTGCTCAATTTCAATGGGACATTCCAAAAAAGTTTGTATTTCCGGTTCTATTTCCTTGAAACCGCTTTCGATTGATAGACATTTTTCATAAACCTGAATTACCGTTGCGTTTTCGTTTATTTTTTTGTGATTTGTGTAAATAAACGCTTTTAATAAAGTAATAACGCCGGTTTTACTAAGATAACAAATTATTTCAAGAGGAGGTGGCTCCATTGCTTGTAGAAATTCAGCAGAATCTAACTCTTTTTCCCCGATTTCCAAAAGCCGTTTATATTTTTTTTCCATACAACCGCCTTACTTTTATAATTTACATTGATATTTAATTTATAACATAAAACCTTACTTTAATCAATACCATAAGTAAATATGAGTGCAAATTTAAAATTAGGTAAAAGTTCTTTTTTTTGCTATAATATTAAAT
>CAYUYT010000214.1:0-4578 GCA_964449345.1 uncultured Spirochaetia bacterium
AAAGACATTTTAACTGCTTAAATCTTATGCAGCATGTCCGGGTCCTAAACATTTTGTGTATTTTTATAATATAAAAAAAATAGTGTCAAGTTTTTTGCATTAATTTTTTTTAATGCCGGAAGATTATTTCTTCCTAACGGTGCATGTCTCCGATTTAATTCCATTTTTAAAGCTATAAGACATAATAGTCTATAAGCTGATTCTCCCCCTGCTAAAATTTCCATTGGCTTTGTTCTACGCTTAAACTCTTTGTTAACGCGTTCTATTAAGTTCGTAGTCCGTAAACTAATCCACTCATCTTCAGGAAACGAATAAAACGTTAAAGCACTGTCAATACAGTTTGTTAAACTTTTTACTGCCGAAGGTATTTTGTGCTTATACCCGGAAACAAAACTTTTACAATACGCTTTACTTATTTTATATGATTGCACAATTTGCGTAAAAATTTTATCGCATTCAGGAATTTTTTCATTGATTAAAAAAAATTCTAGTAAAACGCCCTTATTATACTAATAATACTTTAAATTTTATGCAACCGACACTTTAAAGTGTCGGTTGAAAAGCAATTACAATATACAATACTTTGATTTTAAAATCACTTTAGTATATGTTTAATAAAATAACCAATTTCTATGTTATCATAGATTAAATAAAATTCTGACTGTTTAATTAGCAGTTCTAAAAATTGAGTCTGTCTTTCATACAACGAGTTTAAATATTCGTTGCGTAAAGTTTTTATTTTAGCATAATCACATTTTCTGATTTTATAATTTTTCAATATCAACGTGATATTTGCCTTTTTAATTTCAGAGCCGCATTTATTTCGACAGACATATAAGAGGGAAAAAATGAAATTGCTTTTTCCATGGATTCAACTGAACCGGAAATATTTTTAGTGTGATAATGGGCAAGAGCAAGGTAATAATGGTTATATGGAAATTCAGGCAAAGCGTCTATTGATTTTTGCAATGTTGCTACAGCAAGGTGTGGCCTATTTTTTAAAATATATAAATACCCAAGATACATTAATACAACGGGGTTGCCGGGAAAATATTTGCGGACTAATTTTTTAAAAGTCCCTGTGTTGCGTTCGATTTGCTTTTCTTCTAAGATTAGGCGTACACCATTAGCAAAGATATAAAATTTTTGCTGTTTAAGCCCTAAATAGTTTTTAAGCAAATCATCAGCCCTGTTCATTTTTTTTGCGTATCGTACTAATAAAGAATGAATAATAAGTGAATCGCCGGATTTATTAAAAACGTAATCTTCTAATAATGAATAACCTTTTTGATATTTTTTTTCATAATAGAGTTTGTGCGCGGTTTTATACAAAGGGTTGACAAAAGCATTTTTTTCCTTTTGTATTTGCTCTTTAGCGGCTTGCCCTTCCGAGCACGATATAAGTATAAAAATGAAAAACGATACTAAAACAAGACCGAATATTTTTTTCATAATATTCCTTTCGTAAAAAATATACTTGTTTTAAAATTAACGTAAAATATTTTACGGTCAACCATTTTCAAATGGAATTTAAAATTTTCACCTGTTAAACAAGGTATGTTTTAAATTAATTTTTCCGTTTTATAATTAGATTTTGACAAAACATAGCAAAAAGTATATATTTTTATAAATATTATATAAGAGGCATTTAATAGCGTTGTGGAAAAATTAATTGATTTACTCCCTCCGGTTAGGTATGTATTTTACGCATTAGATATTATTATAGTTGCACTTGTTATTTATAAAATTTATGAAATTATTGCGGAAACTCGCGTTATTCAAGTTTTAAAGGGATTGACCGTAATATTAGTTGCATTCTGGAGCGCAAAGTTATTAGAATTAAAAACTTTTGTCTGGATGCTTGAACGCGGTCTTGAAGTTGCGGCTGTGGCTTTAATTATTTTATTTCAGCCGGAGTTAAGGCGCGTACTAATTAAGTTAGGGGATAATAAATTATTCGGATTTTTTACAAGCAAAGAAAAAGCCCGTTACATTGACCTTGTGGCTGATGCGCTAATTACGCTTTCACAAAAAAGAATCGGCGCTATAATAGTATTCGAAAGGAATGCAGGGCTTAAAACGTTTATTGAAACAGGTGTTGATTTAGACGCTTTAATTACAACGGAATTATTAACAACGATTTTTATGCCTGCCACGGCATTACACGACGGAGCAATTGTATTACAAAACGAAAGAATTTCCGCGGCAGGGTGTTTTTTGCCCTTAACGGAAAGAAACGATATAGAAAAAAAACTTGGTTCAAGGCATAGAGCGGCCATAGGACTTGCAGAGCAAACTGATGCGGTCATCGTGGTGGTAAGTGAAGAGAACGGTAATATATCTATTGCAGCGGACGGCCGTTTGCATTACGGGCTGTCCATTTCAGATGTTAGAAAAAGTTTAAATGATTTAATAATTAAAGAAGCAACCGGATTAAAGAAAAATGAAATTACTTAATGACTGGCCAAAAAAATTACTCGCTTTATTTATTGCTTTTGTTATATGGTTTTACGTTTTTCAAACGGGAAAAACAAAAAGAATTTATGCCGTGAATGTTGAAATCAAAAACGAACCCGCACATCTTATTGCAAAAGAAACTTTCAGAAAAGCCGTACAAGTGGAAATAGAAGGGGAAAAAACTCTTTTCACCAACTTTAACCCCCAAAGTATTCAATGCATATTGGATTTAAGCAACGCAAAAAAGGGAAAAGGCGAATATCTCGTTAGGTTAAACCGGACTTACATTGCTACGGGATTAAGCGTAAAAATACTAAACCCCCTTGTGAAAATTCATTTCGAGGAAATAGTATCAAAACCCGTTCGCGTTATTGCAAGAACCGAGGGCACTGTGCCTTACGGGTATGTTGTGCGCGATATAAATATTGCCCCTGAAGAAATTGAAATAAAAGGTCCTTCTTCGATAATTAATAAAATTAACAAAGTTTATACTCAGGTTATAGATATTAGAGGGAAAACCTCAACATTTGATGTTGATGTAAAAATTGATAAAATTCATGAGCAGGTTAAGATAAAAAAACAAAAAAGCGTAAAAGTAAGCGTTATGATTAATGCGGAAATGCAAGGACGGGTACTTAAAAACATTCCGGTTAAAGTACTGGGATTGCCTAAAAACTTAAAAATTATAAACGGCGAGTTAAAACTTAAAGAAATTGAATTAAAAGGACCTGTGGCAATGCTGCAAAAACTAGACCCCTCGGATATAAGCGCATTTATACTAATAACGAATAAACAAACAGGGCGAGATATAGAAACTAAAATTCACATTACTCCTATTAGAGGTCTTGCTATTGTAAATTATAAACCAAGAATTATCAAAATACGTTTAGCGGAGAAATGATATAATGAAATTCGGAGTAAACATTGATCATATTGCTACTTTACGTAATGCGCGCATGGGAAAAGAACCCGACGTTATTTTAGGCATGAAAACAGCCATAAAAGCAGGGTGCGATTCACTTGTTTGCCACTTAAGAATTGACAGAAGACATATAACGGATAGTGATGTTTATGAAATCCGGGAAAAATGCACCGTTCCCATTAACCTTGAAGCTTCCCTTGAACAAGAAATTATTAACATTGCCCTTGATTTAGTACCCGATATAATTACAATTGTACCGGAAAACAGGCAGGAAATTACAACCGAGGGCGGACTTGACGTTATGCTTAAAATGTCCCGGCTTAAACACGTTATTCCTAAATTAAAAAGTAAAAACGTTACAACGAGTTTATTCGTTGATCCCGATAAAACAATGCTGGATGCGGTTAAGGAATCCGGCGCTGTTTCCGTTGAACTTCACACAGGTTCTTATGCAAATAGCAAGGGAGACAGAAAAGAAGCTGAATTAAAAAAATTAATTCAAGCCGCAGAATATGCCCGTGATTTGGGACTTTTCGTTGCGGCCGGGCACGGGCTTAATTATGAAAATACGGCTGAAATTGCAAAAATAGAAGCCATACAGGAACTAAACATCGGGCATTCGATTATATCCAAAAGTATTTTCATAGGCCTTGAAAACGCGATAAAAGAAATGAAATCGATTATTGACAAACATTCTAAATAAAAATATTTGTCCTTATACTTTTACTTATTATAATTAAAGTAGGGTAAAAAATATGTAATATATAACGGTTGGATGTATGGGAGAAGATAAACAAAAAAAAGTAACATTCTGGGACAAAAACGATATTGAATGTCCGGTTTGCGGAAACACTTTTCAAAAAGAAAAATTAATGACAGGCGGCGGCCGCGTAATTGCAGGAGACGTAACTGACGAATTACGCCGATTATACTCCGAAAGTAAGAAATTCGGGTATGTCAATCCGTTATTATATTCCCCTGTTGTGTGTCCTCATTGTTGGTACGCTGTTCTGGATAAAGATTTTGGAAATTTTAAAGAAATTAAAAAAGAAACTTTTGAGCTTTTAAAAAAAGGCGAAGAGGATAGAGTTTCAAAAATAACCCGTTTGTTTGGGGGAATGGAAATAAATTTTAGCGAACCTCGAACACTGGAATCAGGTACTGCGGCTTATATTCTCTGCGTAATGAATTATTCTTAT
>CAYUYT010000214.1:4588-6558 GCA_964449345.1 uncultured Spirochaetia bacterium
ATTAAACGAGCTATCTGCGCACTTAGAAGCGCTTGGCTTTTAGGCGACCTTGAAGAAAAATATAAAACCGGTAAGTTCGGATATTTTCAGGAAAAATTTTATTTTAAAAGCAGACAGTATTACAACGTTGCTCTTGAATATGCAACAAACGGTAAAGAAAATTTAGGGGGAATTTTCTTAGGACCGGATAACGATAAGAATTACGATTTTGACGGTGTAGTTTATATTGCTAACTTACTTAATTATAAACTAGGACCCTTTATAGAAAAAGACCCTATTAGACTCGGGAGAATGTACTTAAAATCAAAAATAAGCATTGCAAAAATTTTTGGTTTCGGGCGTTCAAGCAAAGAAAAACCCTCCCAGCTTTTGGAAACTGCCCGGGATTTATATGACCAAATTTCAGATGAAACAAAACGCATTGAACAAGAATTCGATGTACGCTTAGACCAGCTTGAAGAGTAATAAATCAAAGTTTTAAAAAGGCAAATTTTAAAATCCAATGTTTATAAAAATTTAGTATTATATTAATTATTACCAAAAAAATAACTAGAGAGTCAACGAAAAAATGAGAAATTACGGCAACGATGACAAATCGGCATTTCAGGCAAAAACACACGCACAAAAGATTGCTTTTGCCCCAATAATGTTTCAGGCAGCCAAGGCATTAAGGGATTTAGGCATTTTGGCATATTTAAAAAAAAATAAAAAAGGCGTTGTGGTGGGCGACATTGCAAAGGCAGTGAATTTATCCGAATACGGAGTTTTAGTGCTTCTCGAAGCCGGGCTTAGTATGGAAATGGTGATAGTAAAAAACGACAAATACTTTTTAACAAAAACGGGTTATTTTATTTTATCAGATGAATTGACGCGGGTTAATATGGATTTTACAAACCACGTTAATTACAAAGCGTTTATGCACCTTGAAGAAGCAATAAAAACGGGTAAACCGGCAGGGCTACACCGGGAACTTTCAAATAAACAAACTGTTTACCAAGCACTTACTGAAATGTCTGAAAAATTTAGAGAAAGCTGGTTTAATTTTGACCATTTTTATTCAGATACTTCATTCGGGCAAGTACTTCCCATAATATTAAAATCCAGAGTAAAAAAAATCATGGACGTTGGAGGAAATACCGGTAAATTTGCCATAAAATGCGCCGAGTACAATCCAAACATTGAATTAACAATTTTAGATTTGCCAGGACAGTTGAGGGACGCAGAAAAAAATATAAAACAAAAAGGATTTGAAAAACGAATATCACTTCATCCCATAAACCTTTTGGATTTTTCAAAACCTTATCCTCATGGACATGATATTATCTGGATGAGTCAGTTTCTTGATTGTTTCTCAGAAGAAGAAATTGTTAAACTCGTTATTAATGCAAGAAATGCAATGCATGAAAATGCTGAACTGTATATTATGGAAACACTTTGGGATAAACAAAAATTTGAAGCATCAACTTACAGTTTACATGCAACGAGTTTATATTTTACTTGCGTTGCTAACGGAAATAGCCGAATGTATCATTCCGATGACATGAAACGCCTTGTCGAAAAAGCGGGTTTAAAAATTGCCGATATTTATGAGAATATAGGGGTAAGCCATACCCTATTGCGTTGCGTAAAATAATAACGCGATTTTCAAAATAAACAGATTGTTGATTAATTTGGTTCTAAATAAAATTACCCGTTACAGAGGTAGCTGGCCAATATCGCCTTTTAATAAAGTAAAAAAGATTAGCTTTATTGAAATAAAAAAATCGAATTTGCATATTCCGGTCAAACTAGGCCAGTGATTTGCAAAAATTAACAAAGATAAAGAAAACGAGAAATCCCGCTAAATCCCCCTTCGAATAAAGGGGGACTTGAAGAGGAGAAATCCCCCATACCCTATACTTTTACTAATTCCCTTCTTTATTTAAAGAAGGGCTAGGGATGATTTCTCTTATATACCCAAACTTTTACTA
>CAYUYT010000215.1:0-6534 GCA_964449345.1 uncultured Spirochaetia bacterium
AGATTAGGCGGAACGAAAACGCATAAAACAGATGTGCGTATTATATCAGCAACGAATAAAGACCTTGAACATGAAGTTGAAAAAAAGGCTTTTCGAAAAGATTTGTTTTACAGATTAAATGTAATTACAATAAACTTGCCTTCTCTTATCCAAAGGGCAGGGGACATTCCAATTTTAGCCGGTTTTTTTATTGATAAATTTAATAAACAATTCAGAAAAAATATTGCCGGCTTTTCTCCCGGCGCTATGGATATTTTACAAAATTATACATGGCCGGGCAACGTACGCGAACTTGAAAATGTGATTGAACGAAGCGTAATTCTTTGTAACGGTAAAAAGATTACTTCAGAGTTTTTACCGGGTAACCTTAAAAATGAGAAGAAAAAATATAAAGTGATGAATAACGAAATTCCTGAAACATCAATGCAGGAAGTTGAAAAAGAACACATTAAAAAACTTCTTGATACTTATGGCGGGCACAGGGCTAAAACCGCAGATGCCCTTGGCATTTCAGAGAGAACCCTCTATCGTAAACTTAAAAGGTTCGGTCTTGATTAATATCAATGAGCGTTAAAATCTAGAAATTTATTCTATTTTAATTAAACCGTTAAGGAAACTATCGTAACAGCAAACCTATGTGTTTGCTGCAAGGCAATGCCGTTGACTCTTGGGCAGGTAAAACGTACCAGTCCCTTCAAAACTACAATGCTAAAAAAAATCTGTACCTTATCTGAGTTATCTGGCGGGACTATTTTTTTTTCGCCTTAATTCGCAATCACAATACATGAAATAATCCGCCCTCTTTATTTAAAGGGGGCATTAAGAGAAAACAATGCAGGGAATTAAGCAGGGGGATTTCTCTTCTTTCGTCTGCTTCGCGTTTTTTGTGGCGAATTTCATATTCTAGCAAATTTTAGTATAATTTGAATTTTTTTGCTACTGTTTTTTTATATATATATAAAACTATAGGAATGATTATAACAATAAGGGCAAGTATTAATACCTTAATATATTATGCTTTAGCTGAATAGGAGAACCGGATTTCACAAACAAAAGCGGCATGTTTTAAGGTATTATTTCTGTTTCAACGTGGATTTTTTTATCCGAGTTAAACCGGTCAAGCAATTTTTGTATGTATTCTAAATCCTTTTTTTGAGGGTTGCAAAATCTTACTCCCATTTCCATAAAATGAGATTTTCTTTCCCAAACTTTTTCAACTTTCATGATTTTATTCGTTAATTCTATTTCATAAGGGGGTGAGATTTTAATATTAAATTCAGAGCTCAATTTTGAAGCTCTTTTTTTATCGATATAGAATTTTGCCCCACCCTCGCTTAAATCCATTAAATAGCCGATAAATTCTTCGTTTTTTTCTTCGACTATATTAACTTTCCAGAGGGTTTTTTCTCTGTTGTTTTTTCTCTTTTCTTTCATCATTAAATACACCGGAATTAAAGCATTTCAAATTAAAATTAACTTCAATTTTATTTATAGTATTTAATATTTTTTTTGTAAAGAAATAAATTATTTTTTTTACATTAAATTAATGAAAATCTTAACCGTTTTATATAAAAGTGGCCTTAATTAATCCGAAATCAAAGCTTTCGTTTGACCGGAGTATGCACAATATTTTTGATTTTTCCTTATTGTATCGAATTTTATTATTCTTAATTTTGGATTTCAGCCATGCGCCGTTACAAAATCATTAAAACGTTCATATACACTTTAATATAACGAGTATCTTTATTATAATTTATCCTGTGAAACAGAGAATCAAGGAACACGTTGAATATATTAGTTTTAAAAGCGATTTAATTAAAAAGGTTCATCAAGGGTTAGCGCGTAAATATAGAATTATTTACGTAACAATCAAATCTGCTACCGTAATTTTATCATTATTAATTGCAACTTTAACATTAACGAGTAAAAATTATTTAACCCATGAAATGCTCATTACAAGTGCTACGATTAGCATTCTATTAAGTTTAAGCGCTATTTTCCTTTTTATTATTTCCGTTTTAAGTGTTATTTTAAAACTAGATAAAAAGATATACATTCATGAACAGGCAATTAATAAATATGAAAAATTGCTTAAAGAGTTGATTTATAAGAAATATGAAATTAAAGACCAGAACATGAGCAGTTATAAATCATTCATGTATGAAATAACGAGTAAATATAATAAAATAATGGAAAATCTGCCTTCTGAATATTTTTTACGCGTTAATTCCATATTTTGTAAAAAGTATCAGAAATACCATAAACCCGAAGAACTTATTAAATTCCCTAACGATAACGGCAACCTTCCTTCTTTTATGCCGGGATATAACGTTTAAGCACGGATTTTTTTAATATTTTATTGCCGCTATTCTTCTTTATTTTGAATTTGCACTATTTTTTGATTCCTGGTTTTTTCTATTCTTTGTCTTTTAATATTTCTCATCTTTTTTCTAAATTTCTCAGGATTATTGAAATATTCCTCTGTAATTTTTTGTCTTTGCCGGCGCATAAATTTTACAGAGTCTATTGTAAAATTGTTATCCTTCTTCGACATTGATAACCTCCCTGGGAGTGCGGATACCTATTTCTTTATATCCAAATTTTAAGTTAACTGAATTATATTGACGTATTTTAGTAAAATTAACTATATATTTGAAATTCCAGCTAATTAAAACGTCTAAATTGTTAACTGTAGCAAATGCGATATGCAAAGCATCAGCTAGTGATTTTTCTCCGATTGCTTTTTCTGAAATATAGTTTTTAGCTAATTGTTCTACTTCATTATTAAGATAGACAAACTGTATTTTTGCATCGGGAATTTTTTCAATTATATTTTGAACTTTTTTAGGTGCTTGGCTTAGTTCTTCTAGCGTTACGTCTGAAATAAAAATTAGTATATTATGATTTAAAAGATATTTAAAAAATATATTTGACCAATAGCTAAACTCGTTATCAAAGCAACCACCTATATACTAAAGTGATTTTAAAATCAAAGTATTGTATATTGTAATTGCTTTTCAACCGACACTTTAAAGTGTCGGTTGCATAAAATTTAAAGTATTATTAGTATAACAGAAGTATCAACGTATATTTTAAGCGTTTTTATATTTTCCATAATCTATTTAAGATAATAGTTTAATTAAAGCGTTTTTATCAAGTAAATTTTAAAATAAACTAATTTTGAAAACATTAAATAAATTTATAAGAGGAATATGATAGTATTATTGAAAAAATAGAATCCAAACTTATTAAATTCCCTAACGATAACGGCAACCTTCCTTCTTTTATGCCGGGATATAACGTTTAAGCACGGATTTTTCTGCGGTACTCTTTCATAACGTCGCGGATATTTGCCGCTTTTTCAAAATCCAAATTTTCAGCCGCTTCGTACATTTTCTTTTCAAGCTCTTCAACCATGGCAATCAAATCTTCACGGATTTTTACGTTATACTTACTTTTAACGCTTGCAAAATCAAATTTACTTTGGATTTCTTCCTCGATTTTATACTTACGCTCTAAAATATCACCTATTGCTTTTTCTACGCTTCTCGGAGTGATACCGTGTTCCTCGTTATATTTAAGCTGAATTTCTCGTCGGCGGTTGGTTTCATCTATTGTCTCCTGCATAGCATCCGACATCCTATCCGCATACATGATTACTTTTCCGTTTATGTGCCTTGCTGCCCTGCCTGCTGTCTGAATTAAAGAACGTGTACTGCGTAAAAAACCTACCTTATCAGCATCGAGAATGCAAACCAATGATACTTCGGGTAAGTCAATACCTTCCCTTAGCAAATTTATCCCCACAAGAACGTCAAATTCACCACGCCGTAAATCACGCAAAATTTCAACGCGTTCAATGGTTTCAATTTCGCTATGCAAATACGTTACCTTAATACCGAGTTCAGCTAAATACTGTGATAAATCTTCGGACATCTTTTTAGTAAGCGTAGTAACAATAACGCGTTCATTATTTTCAACGCGTTTGTTAACTTCTGCGATTAAATCGTCAACCTGTGCAGTTGAAGAGCGCACCTCGATTTCAGGGTCCACCAGGCCGGTAGGCCGGATTATTTGCTCAACCACCTGCGAGCTTATTCCGGTTTCATAATCTCCCGGGGTTGCGCTAACGAAAACGCTTTGCTTAATCATATTATCAAATTCTTCGAAATATAACGGGCGGTTATCCAAAGCAGAGGGGAGGCGGAAACCGTATTCAACGAGGTTTTGTTTACGCGCTCTGTCGCCGTTATACATACCGCGTATTTGCGGCAAAGTAACGTGGGATTCATCAACAAAAGTAATAAAATTATCCGGGAAATAATCAAGTAATACTGCAGGCCTGTCACCTTCTTGTCTGCCCGTTAAATGTCTTGAGTAATTTTCTATACCGTTACAATAACCTATTTCGCTAATCATTTCCATATCGTAACGCGTTCTCGATTCAAGGCGGTGCGCCTCAAGCTCTTTTCCTTGCGCTTTTAATTCTATTAATCGTGTGTTTAACTCTTCCTCTATATTTTTCAGAGCTGTTTTTAAAATGCTTTTTGAAGTTAAAAAGTGTTTAGCAGGGTAAATCAACGTTCTTTGTAAATTTTCAATGCGTTTTCCAGAAATCGCCTCAAGCTCGGTTATTCTGTCAATTTCATCTCCGAAAAACTCAACACGGATAGTATTTTTAGAATAAGCAGGGTGTATTTCTACAACGTCCCCCTTAACGCGGAAAGTGCTTCTCTCGAACTCGGCATCCTTTCGTTCATACTGCATATCAACTAACCGGGATAAAAAATCTTTTCTGCTAATTTCTAGTCCCTGCTTAATTAATAAAACGCGGTTTCTATATTCTTCGGGTGAACCAAGTCCGTAAATACACGATACCGTTGCAACAATTATAGTGTCCCGCCTGTCTAAAAGCGATGCGGTTGCAGCAAGGCGTAAACGGTCAATTTCATCATTAATGCTCGAATCTTTTTCAATGTAGGTATCCGTGGAAACAACGTATGCTTCGGGCTGGTAATAATCATAATAGCTAACGAAATATTCAACTGCGTTTTCCGGGAAAAACTCTTTAAATTCACGGTAAAGCTGAGCCGCAAGTGTTTTGTTATGAGATATTATTAAAGCCGGACGGTTAATCTTTTCAATTACTTTTGCCATGGTAAAAGTTTTGCCTGACCCCGTTACACCGAGAAGAGTTTGGCGGCTTTCGTTTTCATTAATGCCTTTAACGAGTTGTTCAATAGCTTTTGGCTGGTCTCCTGCCGGTTCAAATTTGCTAGCCATTTTGAATTTCATTTGATAGCTCCGCATTAATCTTATGCGTTAATATACTAATGAAAATATAAATTCGCAAATAACTAACCATTTAAATCATTAGTTATAAAACCCATTTTAAAATATACTTTTAACTTTATTCTTATTATCAAGCATTATTTAAGTTTTCATATTAATTTAACATATTCTTAACACATTTTTTTGAATTACAAGTTAAAATAGTTTTAAAATAAGGAGGTCTTATGTATAAAAAATTTAGGATTACACGTTTTGTATTTTTATTTGTTATTTTAGTTTATACTTTTAGCTGTTCTAAAAATAGTGGAGATAATAATGTAAATGCAGGAAAAGAAAATAATCAGCAGCAAGGTTCATCTTCTTCAGATGAGGAAGGAGTTAAACCGTTAGTTTTAGGGACTTTTCCACAAGATAAAAAGGAAATAGCTATTAAGCGGTTTGCCGCTTTAAAAATTTATCTCGAAGAGAAATTGGGTAGAAAGATTAATTTTGTTATTTCTCCTGATTACGGAAAATTAGCGCGTGATTTAAACGATGGAAAAATAGATTTTGCTTCCATATCACCGTCAACTTATGTAAAAAAGTTGGAAATTTATCCTAATATTAAATACGTTGCTACGGCTGTTGACAAGACAACAGGTAAAGAATTTTACAGGGGATATATTATAACGCATAAAAACAGCGGAATAAAAACTTTTACCCATCTTAAAAATAAAATTTTTGCTTTTGTTGATGAAGGCTCGGGGTCTGGGTTTAAGTTTCCCGTTGCTATTATGTTAAACCGTTACAAAAAAGACCCGAAAACGTTTTTTAAGAAAACTTTTTTCATCGGCAATCATCCCGGAGTAATAGACACGGTTTATAAGAAACAAGCGCACGCGGGCGCGACGTGGGATTTTGCTTTAAACGAAGCTATAAAAAAAATCGGACACAACCCTTTTAGAATTCTCGTTGAAACGCCGGATATACCTCTTGATACTTTTGTTGCAAGCCCGCATTTATCCGATGATGTTTTCGTTAAGCTTAGAAAAGCGCTCGTTGATATTAACGAAAAAACAACGACAAAAGCAGGAGAATACGTTACTAAGGATTATTATTTCAAAGGTTACGTTGTGAGAAAGCCTGAGATTTATAATATAATTCGTGATACTTTAAAAACATTAGATATTTGGCGGAAAAAACACGGTAAATAGAATTACTGTATTTTTAAACTAAATTTTGAAATATATTTTATTCAACATT
>CAYUYT010000216.1:0-6507 GCA_964449345.1 uncultured Spirochaetia bacterium
TTTAGTTTTTATATCTTTTTTTTAATTTAATATTTATTTATATGTAACGGCAGTTTTGTGATTTTCTAAAAAAAAATATATTTTTCGTTGCATTGGGACTTAATTTACAATGTATAATTTGTTTTCAGGTGTTGACGATTTGTTATGTTAAAAAGTGTTGGCATAAAATTTGCATATATATTATAGACGGGTAAATTTTAAAAGTTTTTACTTGAAATTTACCGAAAATAAATTTATAATAAATTGTGTATAGTAAAACACTATACATAAAAAAATTTAGTATCATTTATAAGGAGATCAAAATGAAAAAAAGTATGTTGAAAATCATCGTTGTTGTTTTTGTTGCTGTTTCGTTTTTCGTAACTGCATGTAGCAGTGACGGCGGCGGCGGAAGCGTTCCTACTGCACCGGAAGTAGTAAATCAAACCGGAGGAAACGATACAGGATCGGGTGTATCAAGCAATCCTGATATTACCGTTGATGAGGGAAGAATTGTTTTAGCAACCACTGACGGTAAAATATCATTAGATAACGTAAAAGTTCAGCTCGCTGTACTGGATGAAAATAATGAATGGAAGCTTGTTGACGGTCTTGAAATTACTGTTAAGGACGAGTCTGGAGATACAATACCCGGTAGTATTTTTATTGACCAAAAAACGGGTAAAGTTTATTTCGTTCCTTCAGTAGGGTTTGACACAGGTAAAGCTTATACTATAATTGTTAAAATAAACCAAAAGACGTATTCTGCAACTGTTATTCTCGCTGTAGATAATACGTGTAAGAAAAACTCAATGTTTGCTTCAGTTCCTTTAAGGCAAAAATCTACTTATGTTGTAAGTGATTTAATTTCTAACGGAAAAGCGATTTTCGGATGGGAATTCGGTGGTTCTTTCAGAATTAGAATGAAAAACTTAGAATCAGGTGCTAAAGTTATGTTAACGGCTTTCGGAGTATATAACATTCAAGGACACGAATGTGAAGTTTACTATCAAAGATGGAAAAAAACGCAAAAACCCGTTGAAGATTATTCTTGGACAGGTTTCACTATACTCGTTGACAATACGGATTCTTCAATCGACGGGCCCAATGGTAAACCGGATTATTCTTTCAAGAAAACGTATTTTGTTCTTAAAGTTATGCTAAACGGACAAGATATTACTCAAACTACAAAAGCAAGTTTAGTTGTATACTAATTAATTCGGATAAAAAAATAAGCCGCCCTTTTAAAAACGCGGCTTATTTTTTTGCTAATTATTATGCAATATCAATAAATATTTGTCATTTGAAATTTCGGCGGGGGAAACCGAAATGGCTTTTATTCCGCCTTTTTTATTTGCAAAGTCATAACTGCCCTGGTTAATTAACGCGTTTTCCCATTTCGAGCTTGAAGACATAATATCGTTTAAATGCTTTTGTTTTATTTCGTCAGGGGTATATCCGAGTATATTAAAAATACTTCCGTTTGAATCGATAATGTATCCCTGCTTGCTTACTGTTAAAAAAACTTCTTTGCTTAAATTGGTAATTATGTCAAATTTTTTAGCCGAATCTTCGAGATAATGCATAACGAGGTTATCCATTACGCTCCTTGAAGCATATAAAGCCGTATCTTGCATTAATTTTTCATATTCGTGTGTAAAAACGTTTTTATTTTTACTGAATAATTCAATAGCGCCGTAAAGTTTATCTTTGATAATTAGGGGAATAGACATATAGGAAAGAAAACCCGCCTGCCTTAGTTTTTCATCGTTATTGCTTATGGTTTTATTTTCAAGGTCGTTGTTAATTATGGTTTCTTTGGTAATCATTAATTTTTCAAATATTGACCCCTGTAAATTAAGCGGCATTGATTTTTTATAAAAATCAACACTCATATCCGTATGTTTTACACTTAATACGCCGGGATTATCATTATAAATTAAAAACGCAACGTTATCACAGGGTAATTGCTTTTTGATTAGACCCAATAATTCCTTAAAAACAGTATCAATGTCTTCGTTTATTGAAACAATACTGTGTAGCCGGTTTTTAAATGAAACCAATTTTTTTAGTTTTTCCGTTTCGCTTATATTTTCATACGTGGTCAATACATCGGCTTTTCCGCAAGGATAAAAGTTTATTCTGAAAGTTTCTCCCGCAGAATTTTGCCAGAAGCAGCTTGTGTCTTGTTTTGCGTTATAAATTAAAAAAATTACTTCTTCTGTTTTTTTATTATCAACCCCAGTTTGCTCTAAAATTTCTTTGAAGTTATTTTCACCGAATAATGACCGCGCCTGGTCGTTAACAAAAACGAGTTCTCTGTCTTTAACGTATGTAAAAGCAAGGGGGATTTTTTCAAAAATATTGCGGAGATATGAATCATCAATATCCACTCTGCTTTTTTTATTTTCGCGGGATTGTAAAATATACATATATAGCAAAAAGAATTCCTGAACCAGTAAACTAAAATCCTTAACCGGGCTTGAGTAAACTCCTAAACGTTTATGGACAAAGCAAATAACGCGCCGTCTGTTCATCAGGGTAATAGGGTGTAAAAGAGCAGAACGGTATCCGTTTTCGTATAAAAAATTCCAGTCCTTAAAAGTATTCTGTGTAATGTCTCCGGCAAACCCCACGCCTTCATTATTAATTTTATTTATTGAAGTGTTTTCTGCTTCAATGGAATATAAAATTTTGTGCGGGTTGTCAAGCCCGGTAAAGTAAACTTTTCCTCTGAAAACGCGTGCTATGTATATTTCCCCTATCGGGATAAACTTTTCGATTATTGAGATGAAATTATCCGTTAATGTATCAATATCAGGTGATTTGTAAAGCTTGCTCCAAAAGTTAAATTCTATTAAAACCCGTTCGATTGCTTCTTTTTCTTTGTCATGTATATCGATGAATAAAATATAGTCTTCTCCCATGGGTGAGAGCGCCATTTCCGCGTTTTTAAGTTTTATTTTGCCTTTTCCCTTATCAACGAGTTCGTTAATTACACTATAACCTTCCGGATAAATCTTTTTCAGGTTTAATCCATGTACGTCGGATTTAATTCCAACTAAATTCATAAATTCGCTATTTGTACCTAAAATATTTAGTTTTTTGTCTAAAATAACCACGCTTCTTCCCACGCATTCAAGTAACTGAAAATATTTTTCTTTCAGGTTTTTATTCTTTTCATTCTCTTCTGCGATACTTATTTGCTTGTTTATTTTAGCAACGAGTTCTACACGGGTAATGGGTTTTTGAATACTATCATTACCCATGGAAGTTATGGCTTGCGTTAAATTATAATCGCCATTTTTAGGAATCATCAAAATAACAGGGATTTTATTATACAATGAATGCTCTTTTAAGCTACGGCTTATATCAAAGCCACTTACACCGGAAATCGTTGCATCTATCACTACACAATCAGGCATTTCCGATTCCACTTTTGTTATGATATTATTCCCGTTTTCCTCTGCGATAACTTCAAAACCTTCGCTTTTGAGCATATCTTCAATTGCTAATAAATACGGTTTTTCGTCATCGGCAAGCAAAATTTTTTTCATGTAATAGTCCGTAAAGTAAGTTATAGTAAAATTGATTTGTTTAAATATATACAGAAATTCATTTATTGTGTATATTTAACTTTGAAGTAAAAAAACTTTTCTTAATAAATATAAAAAGGAGCCCCCATGAAGGCATATTTTGACATTACTCCAATGTTAAATGAATTTTACAAAAAGGCCAATTTTATGTCAATGGAAAATCTCGTTGAAGCGAGTAAAACTCTGCAAAATTTCCTTAGCCGGTATATTGATACAAACTCGGATTTATTCATACGCAGTATAGAAGTAACCACAAAGTTATATCAAGCAATGTGGGAAAAATTTATGCAGTCATATAATAAACCATAAACCTTCGGATGCCATTATTTTGCAATAATATTCGGTCCGATTTGATATTTATTAATATATCCTCGCGGAACGCTTTTAATTATTTTTTTTGTTTTCCAGTATTTTAAAAGAGCTTTTTGGTTTGCAATATTATGCGCCCGACCTTTATAAATAAACCAAATTCGGTCAGAACCAATTTCTTTGATAACATTACCCTCTGTGGGTTTGAATATATAATTTGGAATAATCCAAACCTGTGATTTAACTTTTTCCGGTGAATTGTCATCATCCACAATCACTCCAATCTCATAATTCCATGCGTAATTTGTGTTTTTAGGCGCGATATTAATGTGAAGTGGAGTTTCACTATATTTGTAAAGCGTTCTTTTCATCTTAATAGGATGCGCTATTCCCGTTTCGTCTATCCACCAAATTTTATTCCTGCCTTTTTCATATACAATGTAACCGCCCCAGACACTTTTAATTGTGGGTTTCCAGCCGTTAACTTCAACAATAACGGGCTTTTGTGGCTCTTTTTTTACTTCTGGTTCCGGTTTGGGTTTTGGCTTAGGTTCGGGTTTTTTTTCAGGAACAATAGGCATCTTTTTCATTGCTTTTTCAAGAGAAAAAACAACAACGCGTTTGTCGTTATAAATTGCTATACCTTTAAAGGATTGTGCGTTATCGCTTGAGTTTGCAATGTAAAATTCATACCAGTCATAGCCGTATCTCACTAAAGCAATTTCATTTCCGTAGATAGTACCCTTAACCGAGTAAGTTTTTTTATTTTCAAGCACAAATTTCCCCGATAAACTATTTTTGTTTGCTTTTAAAAATAACTTGTAATTTTTTTTACCGCTAACAAGCCATTCTCCTGAAATATTTTTGACAGGTTTTATCCTTGTCATTCTTTTAGCAGTAAACTTGTATGTTCCTTTTAATTTTCCCATTTCCTGAAAAATAAACGAACCGGAAATAAGATTTTCATTTTTAACAAGCCCTTTAAAATTATATTTCCAGTCATTCACATCCCTTGTGAAATATATTTTATTCCCTGATTTTTTTACGGCAATATTTTTTTCCTTTAAAAAACCGCCTTTTCTTTCTATATCAACAACGTATTTTTTATTAACAATTTTAAAAGTCATGTAAAAATATAAATCTGTAATTTTTGAAAAAGGGTTTTTACAAACAACACTCCATTTTCCCCGAATAGAAATAATTTTAGCACCCACTAAATTACTTCGGGAAATAGTAAGAATAAGAATACATAAGATTAGACCTATGGATATTTTTATTTGTTTCATATTTGTTTCCGCCTGTTTCGTTGCTTACAGAATAATTAATTCCATAATATTATAGTATAATTATCGAATAATATCAATCAAACATTAAATATTGGTGTTTAATATATTTTACGTTATCTTTAAATTTAACAAATGTTGACCGTAAATAAACATAATATTACATTATAATGATTAGGATTTTTTAGAGGTAAAAAAACGTGAGAAAAGAGAACTCCCACCCGAAATGGATTATTATTTTAGTTATTGTATTTTTGTTTCTTTCAATATCCGGCATTATGGGTTTTTACTTTTATACTAA
The DNA here is from genome assembly GCA_964449345.1 of uncultured Spirochaetia bacterium. Classification (GTDB taxonomy): domain Bacteria; phylum Spirochaetota; class CALGPD01; order CALGPD01; family CALGPD01; genus CALGPD01. Next base: position 5,469 of record CAYUYT010000216.1, read on the forward strand.
AAAACAGTCAAATATAAACAATTTAGCTTTTCCCGGACAACTTGCAAATTCATTCAGGTCAGCATTTGGAAATTCTTTTGTTGAATGGCTGGAAAAATCACTTCATAATTTTAATGACATAAGAAGGCGTTTTTTATATAACCTGCTTGGTACAAAAGTTGTCGCGAGGAAAATTCCCCCGGGAGGATTAGCAAGTGTTTATATGACAGACTCTTTTGGAAAGCCGGTTAATATTAAACCGTATTTGAGCGGGAAAAAACTGCCCGGTGAAGGCGAGTGGACTGATGAAAATATGCCTAAAACAAAAGGCAAAAACGTTATCTATAAAACGCATTTGCGCATAGACCCCAAAAGGCCTTACTGCATTGCGGAAATAGTTTCAATCGATTTGAGCAAAGTTGATTTTCATCTCGTTGCCGGAAGTAAATATTACGGTAAAAACGGAAAAAGGGGAGCGGGGCACATTCATTATTTGCATATGAATAAACTCGTTGCTTCTATTAACGGGGGCTTTTTACCAAAGCACCGTTCGGGCGGAATGATAATAAAACGTAAAGAATTTATCAAAATGGAACCCGGTAAAGCAACTTTTATTGCATATAAAAACGGCAAGGTTGATATTACGGTTTGGGAGCGAAAAATGATAGGGAAATTGAAAGAAATAAAATACGCCCGGCAAAATTTAAGCATATTGCTTAAAAACGGAAGATTTAACAAACGCGCAAAATATTGGGGTATTGTTAAAAAGGGGGAAAATTCTATTTATAATTGGAGAAGCGGTATAGGGCTTACGAAAGATCGCCTTCGGCTGATTTACATTGCAGGGAATGCTGTTTCGCCTAAAACACTGGCAAGGGCTTTTAAGTTGGTAGGGTGCGATATTGCGATGCATCTAGATATGAACATTTCAAATATTGCTTTTAACGTTTATCGTTATAGAGACGGTGAGGCGCAACCTATAAGTATCTCTGAAAGGTTTTGGCAACATATGATAGGTGCGTATATCCGCGGTTATACTCATGATTTTTTTTATATAACA
>CAYUYT010000217.1:0-6497 GCA_964449345.1 uncultured Spirochaetia bacterium
GTTTTTGACAGAACATTTACCGGACAAACTTTTAAAACCGATATAGAAAAAACAATAGGCAAAACTTTTAATTTCAAAAACCGTAAAATTGAAATAAATTATTTAAGCGGTAAAGAATTATCAACCCTACAGCTATTTAACAGGCTAAAAAAAATCAACAAAAATTCAGTTGTATTGTTTACTACGTGGTTTACTGACAGACTGGGGGATTATTACAGGGCACCGGAAATTTGCCGTTCTATTAGCAATATTTCTAAAGCACCGGTTTACGCTATCATTGAACCTTTCGTCCAATTCGGTTTAATTGCTAGTTTAAAAAATACAGGTATTGAGCAAAGTACTGCAGCAGCTAAAATGGCTGTGAGTATATTAAAAGGCGAAGATATAAAAAAAATCCGCACAAAACGCATTATTCAAAACGCGTTAGTTTATAATTACCGTCAGATGCAGAGGTTCGGAGTTGAAGAATCCGAATTACCGCCAGGGGCAGTCATAATTAATAAACCCAAATCTTTTCATGAAAAAAACATGGGTTTAATATTTTCTTTAATTTTAATTTTTTCTATGCTAAGTGCATTTGTATTTATACTTACATTCAACGTAATCAAGAGGAAACGCGTTGAATATATTTTAAAAGAAAGCCAAACCCGGCTTAAACTTGCATTGCAAGTTAACAAGGGCGGGTATTATGAAATAAATTTAAAAACTAGAAAAGGTTTTTTCGATGATAAATGGAAACAAATTTGCGGATTTGCAAATCATGATTCTGAGAAAGATGAAGATATATTAGAACTGTTTTATAAAAGAATACACCCTGATGATGTTTCTTTATTAAAAAATACTGTTGGGGAATTCATAGAAAATAAAAAGCCAAAATTTACATCAACTTTCCGGTTAAATGTACACGGTAAATGGCGCTGGCTGACTTCCATTGCTACCCCCGTAGAAAAAAAATCAAAGGATAATATAGTTACAATCGCCGGGCTTACTTTTGATATAACCGAAATAAAAGAGAACGAAGAAAAATTATCCAAAGCGCTATTAAAAGCTGAAGAAGCGAATAAAATGAAATCCGAGTTTCTCGCTATAATGTCCCACGAATTAAGAACGCCGTTAACCGGTATGTTAGGATTTTCTGAAATATTGTCAAAAGACAAGTCACTGTCAGCCAAGCAAACGAAATTCATAAATTATATTCATAAGGCAGGCAAACGCCTTTTAAACGTATTAAACGACTTGCTTGAACTTTCCGTTATTGAAGCGGGAAATTTTAAAATTGAATATTCATTTTTTGAGCCGGATAAAGTAATTGAAGATATATTAATTTTACTCGATGAAGAGCTAAATAAAAAAAATATTGTTGCAAAAAAAGAAATTAATAATATTAATAAAATATATTCAGATGAATCCAGAGTAAGGCAGATACTCCTTAACTTAATCGGTAATGCGGCTAAATTTACTTATCAAGGCAAAATTACTATTAGTTTAGAGCAAAAAGAACGTGAATACATATTTTGCGTTAAGGATACGGGTATCGGAATTAGCAATGAAGTTAAAGAAATGATTTTCGATATGTTCAAACAAGTGGATAACTCAACAAAACGCGTTTTCGGCGGAACAGGCTTAGGTTTAGCAATTTGCCAAAAGTTAGTTAAAGCTTTAAACGGCAAAATATGGGTTGAAAGCGTTTTAAACAAAGGTAGCGAATTTTATTTTACAATACCTATAATCAAACATAAATCACAAGTTTTTCCGCAACACGAATCTACTGATAATAATTATTTCAAGAATAAAAGTAAAATCAAACTTTTATTCGTGGAAGATGATGAGATAAACAATAAATTAATTTCTGATATGTTAAACGAAAATGAAAATTACGTTTATAAAGGCTTTACTAACGGAAAAGATTTTTTACACTACCTTGAAGTCAATCCGGCACAAAACGTAATTTTACTTGATATACAACTTCCGGGCATGGATGGATTCAAAATTCTTAATGAAATAAGAAAAACGAATAAAAACATTCCTGTTATTGCGCTGTCAGCTTTTGCAGGTAAAAAGGATAAGGAAAATTTTTTGAATTCCGGTTTTGATGATTTTATAAGTAAACCCGTAACGTTGGACTCTTTGTTTGGCACTATAAATAAACACGTATAATAAATAGAATTTCGCGTTATTAAGTTAAAGCGTTATCAAGGCGTTGCACAAGCATTTCAATTTTTTTAGCGAACATATTATAATCTTCGGGCATTCCCATACCGGATTCCTTAACGCGTAAAAGCTCATCTGCCAAATTTAAAGCAGTAAGTATGGCAATTTTTGATAACTTAAAGTTTGGGTTTTTTCTTTGCGCCATAATCATTTTGTCGTTAACAAATTTCGCAAGAGATTCAAGATAAGGCGTTTCTTCGGGTGTGGATTTTAGTTTATATCTGCTGCCTAAAATCGAAACCTCAACAAAACCTTTGTGTTGTGAATACTCGGGATTAAATTTCATTAAATCCGTACCCCGGTATATCGTCGTCTATCATATCTATTCCGCCGCTTCTGTTGTTTGCAGAGCCCATTGTATTTTTATTTACCGAAACATAATTTTGTCTGCTAAAATCCATTTCCGTGCTTGAAGGAATGGAGTTGCCGGATAATTTCGTTATCAACCCTTCAATTTTGCTTCGAATTTCCTGTTTTGAATAATCAAAATTATGTTTTTCCTGTTTGAGCATGGATATTTCGTGTTCTAAAGCGTTTGCTTTTTCTCTTTCAATTATTAAAAGGTTATTAAGTTCCATGTTTTCTTTTTTCGTTATTTCAATTTGATGAATAAGGATTTCTATTTTTTTCTCAAGTACGTTTAAAGCGTCAATAGGGTTCATAATTACAACCTTAAATTATTTTTTATATTATACTTGCTCATGTAAAAAAAGTCAAGAGTATAATATACTCTATAGTAATAATTAAAAAATATTAAAAATTTTGCAAATTTATTCCTTAAACTATATCTACCTCACCCATAAGTCAGGCAGAGTATTAGAAACTTTATTAAAAATCAATAGTGTTTATTATTTTAACACGAATGCACAAAAATAAAACCGAATAAAATAAAGATATTATAGTACTATTCTTTCCCGTTTTAATTTGGGATTCTTAAAATTAAGTATTAGCCCTAATTTCAATTTTGAAATCTACAATTTATTATATATTTCTTTTGTTTTCCATAAATATTAGTATTTCTTAGTGTGTTCGTGGTTTCAATATAAATAATTGCAAAGTTTCAATTTACAGACTTATGGGTAAACTGGAGTATAATATACTCTGTCGTAATATTTGAATTACTGAATTAAAGTACAAATTTAGTCAACCGATTCCAAATTAATCAAGATTTATTTATTTGTAATATTAACTTAAAATTAATGTAGTATCAAATCGCTTTATTTCAGGCAAATAGTTTTAAACCGGGGAATGGTTTGCAAAACGTTGCCGTTAATTCACAAAAAGTTTTAAAAAGGGCTGAAAAAAACAACATTTTTGTTAAGTTTTGGAGCACTTTTTTATACTACCTTTTTAAACCCCTCACCAAAATTAAAAACATTGAAAACTATAAAAACGTAGATACGGCAATTTTTGTATTTAATCATAACGCAACTTTTGAAACCTTAGTTGTAAGTTCTTTCCTTTATAAACATCCTAAGATAAAAAAGAAAGTTAGTTTTATAATTGACTGGATGTTTGCATACATCCCCGTTTTAGGAAAGTTTATCAGGGCAAACGAACCTATTCTCGTTTTTAATAAAAAAGCAAAAATTAAAAGCTTAAACAAGAAAAAGATTCCTCAATATAATGTTCATGAAGAAGCTATTAAGCGCTTAAATAACGGAGAATCATTAGGGATTTATCCCGAAGGAACGAGAAATAAAGACCCGAAACACTTAAAACGCTCAAGAAAGGGAATAGGCAAAATAACTTTACAGACACAAGTTGCGGTAATCCCTATTGGTATTGATTTTAATAAAAGATTAAAGAAAAATAAAATTCCGAAATTTGGAAAAATAATTTTAAACATTGGCAAAAAAATTGATTTTTCCCATGAAAGAAAAATTTTTAAAAAAATTGAGCAGGAAAAAAACTTAAACACATGGGAAAAATTAAAAATTATAAAATATCTTGAAGCAAGAGTACGGTATGAAATAATGCTATCCTTAGCAAAACTATCGGGCAAAGATTACCCTTTTAAACCGCCTGTTATACCGGAAATAGCTGCGAGATATTTTAATTTAGGAGTAAAACATGGCAAAAGTTACCACAAAAAAAGTCCTTGATCCTCAAACAAGGCAAAAAGCTATTCAAGTTATTCAGGAAGTCTACTTAAAAGAAAAAAAATGGATAAACACTGCTGAAAGTGAAATCAGCCCGGACATAGCGCAAAGCGAAAAAATATCATGGTTTTTAGCAGAAGTTGACGGACAACCTGCGGGAGTTATCCGGTTAGTTTATAATCCGGATTTAAATTTTCCACCGGATTTTGAAGTTTCACTAAACCAGGACGTTGACATTGACTACATCAAAGAAAATTATAAAATCGTTGACATTGGCCGCTTTATGATATTGCCGAAGTACAGAAAAAAAATTCTCGTTGCTTTGCGATTAATGAAAGCCGCGATAACGGAAGTTGTGCAAAGAGATTACACGCATTTCATTACCGATGTTTTTGAAAACGAACCAAATTCACCTTTGCATTTTCACACTAATATACTTGGCTTTGAAATTATCGGAAAACACGTTCACGGTGAATTAAACTGTAGCTGCACAAGAATTATTCTCGCTTTGGATATTCTAAAAAGCTACAAACGTTTTAAAGAAAAACGCGGAAAAGTATATAGATTCCTTACACAGGGAATTTCAGATTTATTAGAAAAACGCCTTACAACTAAAGTTTAAAATATAATCATGCAGGGGACGTTCATTCGTTTCCTGCATTTTTTCAATACACAATATAACTAAATGCAATGCCATATAACGTGAATTTCTAAATATGTAATTATCGAAAATATATTAATTTTTTATTAGCAATAGAGCTAACATTACCCAACGCCGACTCTACAATGTGCCCTTTTTCTTTGCTCTTCTCCTCAAGTCCCCCTTTATCAAAATCAAAGGGATTAAAATAGAATAAATTGCCGGATTTTAACGCTCAATGATAAAAATTCAATTTTGAGTTTTAACGCAAGTTTGAAACTTAATAAATCTATCAATAAAAATGCACTCGCAATTAATTCCATAGTTAATTAGATTTTAACTAAGTTATCATTATTATTCATTTCTTTGAGGAAAACAATGTATAAAGATATTTTTAGTAATAAAATCATCCTTGCTTCATCTTCCCCGCGCAGAATTGAAATCTTAACTAAATTCGGTTTTAATTTCATTGCACCGGGACATAAATTCAACGAAAAACATAGTGAGCACAATTTTAAAAACCTATCCCCCCAGGAGTTTGCCGGGCAAACAGCAATGCAAAAAGCTATGTCCATAATAAACGAATACGAAAATCAATGCGTTTTATCATGCGATACCGTAGTTACTCTTCAAGATGCAATATTGGGAAAACCAAAAGATTTAACTCAGGCAAAAGATTTTTTAAAACGCCTTTCGGGTAAAAAACACGTTGTTTGTTCTGGCTTTACGCTTATAAAAGGAAAAAACAGAATAAACTCGTTTGAGGAAACCATAATCAACGTAAAAAAAATATCGGAAACGGAGATTGATAATTATCTTAAACGGGAAAACGTTCTTGATGCAGCAGGTGCTTATAAAATACAGGGATTATTTTCGTTGTTTATTGATAAAATATCTGGTTGCTGGTATAACGTTATGGGGTTGCCTGTTTCCCGTATTTATGATGAATTAAAAAAAATATATACAAAATAATTTTCATTAAATTGCCTATACTTACCGAAATTTAAAAATAAAGTAATATTATTTTAACACATATTATATTTTTTTTAATGTTTAATACATTTTTATAATTTTGTTTGAATTTTTTAAAAATTAAATTTATAATATAAAACAATGAAAAAATTTTATTCGCGATTTAATATATTCTTCTTTATTATTTTTACGGCTTTATTATTTATATTTGCATGTAGTTCGGAAAAAATATTTGACCAGGCACCCACAAACGAACCTAACGTAAAAAATTGCGGGGACCCCTCTTTCAGCCATGAAAGCGGGATACACCCTATCGGTACAAACGTTACAATTACAGCAGTTCCCTCTGACGCACAAATAAAAATCACACTCGACACCACAGACCCGAAAACTAGCGGAACTGCAATGACTTTTACAACATCAACAACAGTGCCAATCACCGGTGCAATAACGATTAAAGCTTATGTATTTAAAGATGGATGGCTAGACGGCGATGTCGTTACTAAGACTTACGACGTTTCCGATACAACTCCCGACCCGGTATTCACCCCTGACGGCGGAACGTTCAACGC
>CAYUYT010000218.1:0-6416 GCA_964449345.1 uncultured Spirochaetia bacterium
CTTGTTTTAGGGTCTGTGCCGTCCGTTGTATAAACGATAAAAGCGCCTAAAGTATCGCAAGAAATTTCAGGGCTTATAGTTCCGGGAAAATACGTTCCTGATGAATGACTGAATATTGGTACACCTGGTGTTTTCACCGGAGGTTTTGTTTCTTCAAAAAGATTTTCCGTACTACAGGAAAGCGTAAGTATTAAAGTAACTAATAATAATAAAACGTTTACCCTTTTCATTTATTCTCTCTAATATTAATTTTAGTCCATTAAATAATTTATGTCAAGATAAAACAAACAAAAACAAGCAAAGCGATAAGAAATTTATGTTAAAATTATGAATTTGTTCTAAATCTATACAATAATTATTTACTATTTTTATATTATTAACAACATTTTATGCTATTTTTTTACTAACAAAATCATTTTAATAAATTAATTATTTCACGCATAAAATCAACGTTATGTTTATAGTGCGGAGCTGTTATAATATTTTTATCAACAACAACAGGAGCTTCAATAAAATTTACTCCTGCATTTTCCATGTCATCTTTAATTGATATATAAGAAACGCCTTTTTTCCCTTTCATAATACCTGAGGATATTAAAACCCACGGTCCGTGACAAATTGCGGCAACGATTTTGCCGTTTTCATACATATCCTTAACAAAACGCGTTATTTTTTTGTTAACTCTCATTGTATCCGGTGCCTCAACTCCGCCTGGAATTATTACGCAATCATAGTTTTTATAATTAAGTTTACTGATTTTAACCGTTGGAGTAGCATTTAACCCGTGCTTTCCTTTAACGCGTTCATCACCGTGTACTGCAATGTCAACGTGGAAACCTTCCTCTAACAAACGGTAGTAAGGGTATGAAAATTCTTCATCCTCAAAATTTTTTGCCGTTACAATTACAACGTTTTTCATTTCTACCTCCGTAGCAAAACTAATATTTTTTCTTCTAAACTAATTTTAGGACACAGAGCTTGCAAAAACAAGTAAGCTATTAAACACGTGTTAATATTAAAAGAGATGAATTGTTTTATTGAATAAAATAAACCTGCATCCGGTTAAGAACGCAGGTAATACATTCTATTTTGCATCAATTATTTTTACGTTATGTGAATCCGAAGTGCCCTTAAATTCAGGAACGTACATACTCGATACTTTTGCAGGCATTTGCGAAAAATCTCCGGGGATTTCAGCACGTAACCTGTAACGGATTTTATGCGTACCTTGCCGTAAAAATCCGATAAACATTGCGACTTTAGTATCTCTGAACTCAACGTGATTGTATGGACTACCGCCGCTTCTAATATTAACGCTTTCACATCCGGCAGGCTTAGGGTCCTCAATCATTAAGTATGAGAAATCGTTTTCAGCTTTTACGGTTAACTCAACCTCAACAATATCGCCGGAATCGAGGGTACCTGTCCATGGAACGCGTTTATATGTAACTTTTTTGCCCGTTATATACGGTTTAAGCCGACGTAATTTTCTTTGAATGTGAATTAAGTTACCCGCTGCTTTAATTTTTTTTTCACGCGTAAAGTAGTTTAAAAATACGCTGTAATAAGATATTCCTTTACCGTCTTTCATTATTACAAGGGAATTGTTGCCTGAATTAATCCATTTACGCGGTATTTCATAAACGTTATTCATTGCGAGAATTTGCATTCCCGTTAAATACTGTTTAGTAACGGTTTTTCCGTTAAACGTTATTTTTAAGTTGTAGCGTTTTAAGTGTTCTTTTTTTACTTTTATATAATCAATAAAAGCGTAAATTACAGCCGCAGTGTCTTTAGTTGATTTCCATTTAGTACCGCGCCTGTTATTAACGAGCCATCGCACAGCTTTTCTAATTAACCTGTGATTAGGTTTTATATTTGCCAGTGCCTTAACTACTGCCGCAGTAGTTTCAACGGCATCGTCATACCAGAAATAATATCCCTGATACCTGCCCCACCATGCCTGATTGCCTTTTATCTTTGCATAATCCTCAATGTTTTCAATTAAAATATTAGCTTTGCTCATTTCATCAAAGTTTTTAAAAGTCATAGCTAAAAGCGCCATTGAATAAATATTTAATTTATTCCTCTTCTCATAAACTTCTTTTAGCATTTTTTCGTTTTTTTCGTTAACAAATGACATGGCATACAGCATATACGCTCGAATATGAAAATTCTCCTCGTGCTTTATTGCTGATTTAAGATAATTAATTCCCCTGTATAAACGGCGGCGGCTAACAATATAACCTGCTTTTTTAGCCTGAATTAAACCATAAACAACGAGAGAAGTCATAAGGTTGTTATCATGGTCTTTTTTCCACCATCCCCATCCACCGGAAGAATGTTGAAAATCATAAAGGCGTTTAAGCCCTGCTTTAACCATCCTATTTATCTCCTCAGTGTCTATTTTTTTCTTTAAAGCCGCAGGCTCAATACCGAGTTCGGTTAAAGATTTCTTAACCATAACAGTAGGAATAAAACGTGAAAGCGTTTGTTCAACGCAACCGTAAGGATACTTTGCTAAATATGGCAACGCATCGAGCATACTCATTGCAAGCGAAGGTGTTACAACGACTTTAAGCGTTGTTGCTTGCTTGCGCCTTTCCATAGGAACATAAACGTCAATTACTTGCGCGCCGCGCACACCGTTTTTAACTATTTCCCCGTTATACGCAACGAATTTATAAGCTCCGTAAGGAAGAATATTAAACTTTTTCTCCATTGCATCGGATTCTGTATCCGTTAATGCAGAAACCATTATTTTCGTTTCACCGTGTTCACTTGCATAAACAATGAAATCGGCTCTATATTTACCACCAGCTTTAACATAAACGCGTTTTGATTTTTTCGTTTTTAAATCAAGCCCGCCTGTAACCTTAATATTTACGTTTACCCATTTGCCTACTTTTAAATAATTATGAACCACAGCAGAAACGTAGCTTCTATCCCTCTCTGTAAAAAACCTGGGGGATTGCAAACGCACTATAACGTTTTTCGTTGTAACTATATTTGTAATTTTCTGGCCTACCAAAGCAGGAGATTTTATTGCACGCGCAACGACTTCCCACGTTGTTAAACTGTCAACGAACTTAAAGTAAACTCTAGCTTTCCCGTTTTCATCCGTTTTTATTTTGGGTTTCCAGCAGATTGTTTCATTAAAATCCTTACGTACTTTAGGCTGCACAACTTTTTCTTCAGGGCTGCCGGGTTCATTACCGTTTCTAGTAGGCTTTTGAGTACTAGTATCGGCAGATGACGGTGCAGGAGACGGCCGCGCTCCTCCTGATTCTGCCATTTTTCTCCTTTTACCGCCGTAACCTCTATACCTGCCAAAAGCATAGTAGCGATAACCTCTACCGAACAATGAGGGAGCACGGTTTCTTTGATATTCGGGCTTTGAAATTTCTTTTATCTGACGGGCAGAAATTTTGTTATTGAATGAATAGGAATTATGCGTTCTTATACTATTACGCGCTTTTTTTCCATAATAAAACTTTCTTATATCCGGTGCTATTCTCGGCTGAATATAAAGTAAACTACTGTCATAAACCGCAAGAGAAACTTCAGCAGAAACGGGATTTCCCTTCCAATCGAGGGTTGTAATATCCACGGAAGCGCGTTCACCGGGTTGATATTGTTTTTTCTTAAAATTCAGCTTAACCGTAATAAACCTGTGTTTCGGAGGAACGCTTACACCTTTACTAGAAGAATAAATTTTATGCTTTTTAACCAATCCAATTTTAATATAAATATTAGGCGACCAGTTTTGCTTAACGTCAAAAATGAGAATTTTTGCGTTACCTTTTAATCTAACTGAACGGTATTTGTAAAGAGTTTTCCCTTCAATAGTAACGAGCAAATTCTTTTCAGCATGCGTAGTATTTATTAAAACTTTCATTTTATCACCGGGAACGTAAACTTTTTTATCCGTTATTATTTCAATTCCCCGGTAACGGTAAAACCCGCCTCTATAATTTTTATCGGCTATCCAAACACCGGCTTGCCCTGTAACAACGGTCTGACGCTTGTCATATCCCTTTAACTCCAAAACGATAAATCCCTTTGTATTTACATTAGCAGTATATAAATATTCACCCCGGGCATCAGTTTTAAATTTATCCGTTTTAATTAATTTCTTTAGCCATTTACCGTCTTTCCATGAATACTTTTGTAACTTAACGTTTAAGGTTCTAGATACCCCTAAACCTGCAGGAGTTTGCGTTTGAATGTTAAACTCAATTTTATCTCCGGGAGTATAAATCTTTCGCGAGGGCAACACTTTTATAACGTAAGCGGTTCTGCTTATATTAAAAGCGTGATAACCGGAAATTTGCCGTCTGGATTCATCTGTAACGTTACTCTTAATCGAATATTGATAACTCATGTATTTTTTTAAATCATCAGGAACGCGTTCTTCTTCTTTAGTTTTAAACTCAATAAAAGCAACGCCTTTTTCATCCGTTTTCGTTGCCTTTGCTTTTACGTTCCTTGTCCCCTTGAACATACGGTAAAAACGGTAGCTGTATTTTTTATAATACTTTCTGCGAAGGTGATAAGGCAATCCGGATAAATGCCAGCGTTTTTTTACGCTAATTGAAGTCTTAGCCCCTGCAACGGGCTGTCCAAAGTAATACTTTGCTTTTATTCTCGCTGTAATATCATCACCCATAACAAAGCTTCTCTGCACAGTAGAAACTTTTACTTCAAACTCGGGACGCTTATATTCTTCAACGCGGAAATATGTGTCATAACTGTAATAATAACGCAAACGCCTAATAGAATGAGAATCCGGTGTAATTATAAACACTTTGTAACGCCCTAATGCAGAGTTTTTCGGTAAAGTAAACTCCGCCTCAACCGTACCGTTTTCCGATGTTGTTAGTTTCTTTTTAAATACGCTTTTTCTCTTTACATCAACAACGATTAACTGAACTTCCATATCAGAAGCAGGTAGTAAATCCGCAGCACTAACTTTTTTTACTACGCCTTTTAAATAAACTTTTTGGCCGGGGCGGTATACAGGACGTTCCGTGTAGACATAGGTTTTATACGTTTTGCTTGAATAGTAATTATAATAATAGTAATACGCGCTAGATAACGCATAAGAATCGCGTTTTTTCGCAATTACGAATTGACTGCGCGATGCATTTTCCGGTAAAGCAAGAGTTGCCGTACCGTCTTTTTTCGTCAAAGCTGTATTAGGGTATTGTAATTTTTCTTTAAAACTTGCAAATATTTTTGCGTTTTTCACGGGATAAGACGTTTCTCCGTTAACAACGTAAGATAAAATACGGTTTTTTCCTTTTTTCGTTATCAATGCAATATCAGAAACAAGATAAAGAATAACACCGCGTAAAGTTTTCGTCCTCGCTTCAATTAAATAAGCTCCGGTTTTATTATAAGGAATTTTTATTTTCCCCTTTGTGTAATGATGGTCAGTTTTATCATCAGTATCAAAACCCCATGATTTAACCAACGCATGTTTAGATAAATCAATCTTTTCCGGCATTGTATTATTTTTTTTCCATTTTTTGACAGTCTATTTTATACATTTTTAAAGTAATATCTTTTACGTTGCGCGCTCTAAATTGAATATAACCGTTATCTTTACCCGGGATAAAAGGCCTAGGGGTTCTTAAATATAAACGCGGTTCTTTGATTGTAAACATTGTTATCTTTGCATCATCTGCATAAATTGATTGGGGGTACTTTTTTCTTAATTTTTCAAACCATTCTACGCTTTTCACATAATCCCTCATCCGGTAGTATCCCGTTGCTATTAAATAAAATATTTTATGCCCGTATTCTGATGAAGGATATTTATCCATGAGATCACTCCAAACTTCACGGGCAAGCTCAAAGTTTTTTCCTTTACGATACCATTCCCTTCGTTCTTTATAATCACGAAAATCTTTATACTTGCCGTAACGGTAATAAATCATGCCGCGGTAGTACATTGCCTTTTCCCGTTGTTTATCCGTTACCTGCATTTCTTCAACGAACTTTGCAAGTAATTCAGCTAACTGTGAAATAGCATTACCGTAATTGTGCCCTTTAAAAACTTTGATTTGTTCGTATAAAAGTTTCTCGTATTCATCTTTAAATGAGGGGTTGTCTTTGGTATATTTCCAAATGTTTAATGCGAATTCTTTAGCGCGTTTCCTTAAACGATATGAATGCCTTGATAATAAAAACATGGTATGGTTTGCAAGTGCCCAATACTTTGTTTTAGATCTTTTTTTAATGATTTCTGATAGATGATACCGGCTTTTACCAAACTTCCGTAAATGAAAATAGCAATCCCCTATTTTATAACGGATTTCTTCGCTTGCTTCGTTACGCTTTAATAAAATATCATAGCGCATTGATGCTTTTTTATATGAAAACTCTTTATAATACTTATCAGCGTCCTTTTT
>CAYUYT010000219.1:0-6406 GCA_964449345.1 uncultured Spirochaetia bacterium
CCTAGCATACTACGGATGGTTTCATAATGACTCTTGGAATTTAAACCAATTTTTTGAAAATCTTTCCTGCTAGAATAATTCCGCCTGTACTATTTAATTGTTCTGTGGTAGTATTAATACTGAATTTCATATGCACCTCTTGGGTGAAATAGTTTTTTTATTTAAATTATTATAGCGCAAGAGGTTGCACTTTTTAAAGCATTTTTTATACGGATTTAGGGTAGACTCTTTCACTAATAAAAACGTAAAATAGTTTTGGGTAAACTAAAAAAATCTTACAATTTACGGTGGTGCAAATAATGTAATTTTTATTCATCATAGTCCTAAAACAAAAAAATAAACGTTGAATGTAAATCAAATCCGTGCTATTGTAAAAGTACATTCGCCGGGGTTGTTAAAATATGGAAGCCGTTTTATTTTTCTTGTCGTTAATAATGCTTTTCTTCTCTTACGTTTCTTTTCATTTTTACAGAAAAAAAATACACAACGCGTTTAAATTCTGGGGCGTAAGCTGGCTTAGCGTTTCCTTATGGGTTTTCTTACATACCCTGGAAACAATTACAGCGAAAGAAATAATCCCCTTATTCGTTATTTTGGCTTTGGCTTTAATTTCGGTTTACTTTTTAATATTGGGAACGTATTCATGGGCTCAAAAGAAAGCGGGTATTATAGAAAACGCGTTGTTCGTGGTTACAGCAGTATGGCTTGCTGTTGGTTTTAGTTTTGGAATAAATATCAAAATAACTTCGTCTATATTTTACCTTATAATTGGAGGTTTAACGCTTTATTGCGGAATAATTTTTCTAAAGCAGAGAAAAGGCGCTGCAATAGGAGTTTACGTTGCGGGCATTTCATTAATTTTATGGGGCATAAACAGAATCGTGTATCCGTTTTTTACAAATTATAAAACGCTTGCAAACTGGGCTTATTCTTTTTCAATGTTTTTATTCGTTACTACGTCACTCGGCATTTTCTTATCGTTTTTTGAAAAATCACGCTTTGATTTAATAGATTCGATTAAGGAAGAAATACTTGCAAAGGAAGCATTAGCGGAAAACGTAATGCGGCTTAAAAGAAAGAATAAAGAAATCGGAAGAACTAAATTTGAGCTTGAAACGGCTTATGATAAAGTAAAAAAAAGCGAACTGTTTTTCAAAGCAGTATTTGAGCAGACTTTTCAGTTTGTTGGAGTATTGACACCGGACGGGTACGTTATTGATGTTAATAAAAACGCTCTTGATTTTGCCGGTGTAACTATTGATGAGGTTAAGGGTAAATACTTTCCCCATACCCCGTGGTGGAATTTTTCAGGGAAGGAAATGAATAAAATCAAGCAGGCAATCAATAAAGCCGGGAAAGGTATAAAAAGCAATTTTTACGCCAACCACATTAGAAACTCAGATGAAAAGAAGATTAGCGTTAGCGTTAGTACAAGGCCTATCTATGATGAAAATGGGGAAGTAATATATATAGTAGCAGAAGGCAGAAATATAACTGAAATAAAAAATGCTAACGAAGAAATGTTAAAAACGAAAAATAAACTTGAACTCGCTACTTCTAGCGGCAATATTCATCTCTGGGAATACGATAAGAAAGCAGATAAATTTAGTGTTAGCGCGAATTTTATACGCACTTTAGGTTATTCTGCTGATATAAAAGAAGACTTTACAAACAATATCCAAAAATATATTCATGAAGATGATTACAAAATATTAAAAAACGAACTTGAGTATTGTTTAAGCTGCAAACAATGCGTTTGCGAAGTTGAACTTAGAATAAAAAACAAACACGGTGGTTATAACTGGTTTTTGTTCAGAGGTAAAAACGATAATACGGTTGATGAAGATATCAATAAACTTTTCGGCGTGTTTGTTGATATAACAAATATTAAGCAAATTGAAATTTTATTTAAAACGATTTTCACATCGAGCCCTATCCCCGTTTTTATATCGGATTTAAAAACCGGTATGTTTATTCAAGTTAACCCCGCAGGAACGCAATTTTTCGGATACAAAGAAACCGAAATGCTGGGGCGAAGTTCAGCCGAACTTAAAATTTGGGGAAACCCTGAAAAACGAGATGAATTTATTCAGGAATTGAAGGGAAAAAATAATATTAAAAATTACGAAATTGAATTTAAAAATAAAGACGGGAAAAAATTAAAAGCCCTATTATCCAGTGCAATATTTGAGTTATTCGGTAAAGATAAAATAATTACTATTTTAATAGACATAACGGAGAAAAAAGAACTTGAAAAATCTATTGACCAACAAAAAAATTTACTTCAAACCATATATAATTCTTTCCCTGATTTACTGGCTTATGCGGATACCGAATTCAATATAAAAATGGTAAACATCTCATATCTTGAATGGATAGGTTTAACTGAAGATGAAATCATAAATAAAAATATCAAAGAAATTTTCCAAGAAAAAGTAGCAAAGCAAATTGAAAAAGAATACGGCCGCGTTATGAAAACAGGAATTTTAGAAGAACGCATAACTAAACTTTACCCTGTAGGCAGAAATAAACACAGAGAATATATAATTAAAACGGATAAACCGCATAAATGGTTTTACGAAATTAAAAACCCTGTAAAAAACGCAACAGGGGAAGTTATCGGAGTTATTTCAATTTTACGCGATGTTTCCGCTTTGATTGAAACGGAAATAGAGCTTCAAAAAGCAAAAACAAATCTTGAGCAAAAAGTAAAAGAACGCACAAAAGACCTTGAAGAAAAGATGGAATTACTTCATAATGAAATACTATTGAGGCAGAAAACAGAAAACGCGTTAATTATTGCCAAAGAAGAAGCGGAGCGTTCTAATAAACTTAAAGAGGAATTTTTAGGTTATATTTCACATGAAATACGTACGCCTCTTGGATTAATAACGATGTGCACCCAATCTTTAACCGAACTTCAAGGTATCTCATCAAACAACAAAAACATAGAACAAATTTTAAAATCCGTTGACAATTCTATTCAAATAATAGACGAAGTAATGGATATTTCACAAATAGAGTCCGGGCGTTTTAACATAAGCAAATCAATTTTTGACTTGGAAGAAATCGTTAATTCCGTTGTATCTGTATTCGCGTTTGATTTAGAACATCAGGATTTGAAAATCATAAATACAACGCAAAAAATAAAAATATTTAGTGATGAAAAAAGAATTAAACAAGTCTTAAATAACTTAATATCAAATGCCATAAAATACTCAGAACAAGGAGAAATTAAGGTTAAGGCTCAAGTAAAAAACAACGAACTTGTTTGCTCCGTTACTGATACCGGAATAGGTATTTCAGATGAAAACATTGATAAAATTTTCGAACCCCTTTTCAGGGAAAAGACTACAGATTATAAAGTCAAAGGCATGGGGCTCGGTTTAAATATTTGCAAAAAGATTATTGATAATTTAAACGGCAAAATTTTAGTTAAAAGCGAAAAAGGTAAAGGAAGCGAATTTACATTTAAAATACCCATAGAAAATATTAATATTAGGAAAAAAATATGACTTATAGAATACTTATAGTGGATGACGACCCTATGTTCGGTGAAAAAATCAGCGAAATACTGAATACTGATAACCGAACTTTCAATTTTGCTTATACGGGTAAAACAGCGGTTAAATCAATAACCGATTTTGAACCGCATCTCGTTTTATTAGACGAACGCCTGCCTGATACTTCGGGTTTAACTTTGCTTGAAAAAATAAAAAAACAGAATCAAGATATTTACGTTATTATGATAACAGCAACGAAAACCGTTGAACTCGCTGTAAACGCAATTCAAAAAGGCGCTCATCATTTTATTACTAAACCTTTCAACAACGCAGAATTAAGAAATATTATAAAAATAACTTTAGATAAAATTGAAATTGACCAGCAATTAACGAATCTAAAAAACGGAATATCTTCTTTTGATAAACCCTTTGTTATCGGAGAATCAAAGCCGATAATTCAAATCAAAGAACAGATACAGACAATAACAGACCACCCTTTTTCTTCAATCTTGATTACCGGAGAAACGGGTACAGGCAAGGGATCTATTGCAAAATACATTCACTACCAATATAAAAAAAACATGGATAAATTTGTTCACCTTTCCTGCGCTGATATTGCCCCTAACCTGCTTGAAACGGAACTTTTCGGCTACGAAAAAGGCGCTTTTACAGATGCAAAAGCAACGAAAAAAGGCCTTATTGAACTCGCTGACGGAGGCACTTTATTTTTAGATGAAATCGACAGCTTACCCTTAGAATTACAGTCAAAACTCCTTAATTTTCTCGACGACAAAAAGATCAGACGCGTTGGCGCTGTACAAGCAAAACAATGCGATGTACGCCTTTTAACAGCAACGAATACGAATTTAAATACATTGGTATATGAAAATAAATTTAGAAAAGATTTGTTTTATAGACTCAATAGTATAAAATTAGAACTCCCGCCCCTAAGAGAACGGAAAGAAGATATAAAACTACTTTCAGAACATTTTAGAAATATTTTTAATTTAACTTTTTCCAAAAATATAAACAGATTATCAAAAGGAGCAATTATAACTCTAAAATCACATTCATGGCCGGGGAATATCCGTGAATTAAAAAATACAATTGAAAAAGCAATGATTTTTTGCAGGAACGATATTATTGAAAGCGGGGATTTAAATATTCATTCAAACGCCATAACTGATAAAAATAAATTTTCAGAAAATTCTTACAACAACGATGAGGAGAGTAAAAATATTTTTAGCATTGATTTATCTAAAAATACCACCCCCGCTTTAAAGGAAGTTGAAACTCTCTATATTAAAAGGGTTTTAGAACTATTCAAAGACAACCGCTCCGAAGCGGCCCGAGTACTAGGAATTTCAAGAACAACGCTTCTGTCAAAAATTAAAAATTAAAAAAGTGTCCAAATTTTAAACACATACATAAAAAACTTATTCTACATCATTGGGAGTATGGAATGAATTTTACAAAAACAATAATTACAAAATTAAAACTACATATAAGGCATATAATTATCTACTTTTATTGCTAGTAAAAATATTCTTCGTAAGGAACGCAGTTCTGCTTCCGACTCCCACATTTATGTTTATATTTTTTTAAGATAGATTCCATAGCTTAAAGTGAAATGGTATAAATCACCCGCTTTTTATTACGATGATTAAAATACCGTATAAAACAATTCAACCATATCAATTTTCCACAAAAACAATTCAATAAAAATAATTCAAGATAAATTAAACATAAATAAATATGCACAAATTTTTAACACTGTTTAAATTTTGAACAGCACAATTTGTCTTGTAAAAATAGTAGCCAAACATTCATCTGCTTTAACTGACTATTATACAACAATTTAGATTTAAAACGCTATGAACATCAGGCTGGCACGCAATTTGCTTTATAGTATAGTAGATAAATTAAAGGCAAGGCAGATGAACAAAAAAATACTCGTTGTTGATGATTGCAAACAATATCTGGAAAAATTAATTGAGTATTTTAACCGTTTTTTTGAGGTTATTTCAGAAAGTTCGCTTATTAAAGCAACTGTAATTTTAGAAGAACAAACATTCAGCGCTGTTATTAGCGATATTTTTCTTGATGACGGTTTAGGGTTAAACTTGCTTGAAATTGTTAAAAGTAAATCGGAAGATACGCTTTGCATAGCAATTTCGGGAAATAAAGAAGAAAAGATAAAAAAAATGTCAAACGGGCAAATGCCGTATGATTATTTCATCAGAAAGCCGCTTGATTTAAAAAAGTTAGAATTTTTAAAAAAAGTAATTCTTAGGGATTATGAAAAAATTTAAAGGGTGTAATAAACGTGGATAGTTTCAAAACCAAAGAGATAGTAGAAGGTTTTATTAGCGAAGCAAGGGAACTCGTTGACGATGTACTTCAAGTAATAGGATATTACGATAAGGATTTAAATGATGAAGATTACAATGATTTTATCAACAGAGTTTTCCGTTTGTTTCACACTCTAAAAGCAACGTCAGGGTTTCTCGGATTTTCAAACATTAACGACTTAACGCATATTGCAGAAAACCTTCTTGATTTTTTCAGGTCAAATTTGATACTAAGGCCGGATAATATTGATATAAATATTATTTATAGAGTTATAGACGTATTAAACATGCTCATTGTTTATACGGAAAAAAACAACACGGACGAACTTGATTACAAAAATAAAGACGCTTTAATAAAAGAAATTCAAAATAGATTAAAAAAGCTTGAAGAAAAAATTATTGGTGAAAACGAGCCGGATTTCGAATTCGATAATTATGAAAACCAGAACAAGAAGCAAAATAATACTGAGATAGAAAAACCCGGGACCAATAGCCACGTTTCCAATTTGAATAATGCAGAAGAAAATGAAAATACTGTTAATAAAAACCATA
>CAYUYT010000220.1:0-6280 GCA_964449345.1 uncultured Spirochaetia bacterium
ACTTATTGTATGCCAAACTCGAAGGAACTATGTAACAACGTGAAAAAAGTACTTGACTGGTTGATTACATATAATTCATCATTTTAAATTTAAAACAAACTTTGATTTATATATTTTGTGTTTGTTACTTGGCGTATTATCTCTTTTTACTTGTTTGTTTCAGTCAAGTAAATATTTATAAATACAATAAATTAGTAATCCCCTGTCACATAAAACACCTTACTTAATTCTTGTTATTTTGACCGTCATTAGTTCGTTCTTAGCTTGCTTTATTAAGATTATGGTGCCAACAAAGAGTTATTTAGCTTTACTTAGTCAATATTAAATTCCATAGTTTAAAAAGTTAAGGTATATTAAAAATTTGCTAAGCGTAGAATTATAAATTTTATCAATCGTAACGAGGCACTACACCAGGACGCTCGGTGTTTTTGCTTTGCGTGTTCATTTCCCGTTCCCGTTCTTCTGCGGCTCTTAATTCCTGACGCGTTAGTTTTAAGTTCATAACATAGTAATAGTATAGATACCAGTGTTTGCCTCTTTTGTATAGACTAAAAACATACCGTTTTTTAAACTTTGACCCGCGGTAACGGTATATTATGTTAGCGTAGACTTTAGCATCATCCCTGTTTATTATTGTGCGGTAAACTTCAAAAGATACCATTTGCTCTTCAAGATATTTTTTTAAATAATCCTTAAATTTTTTAATAAGGGCTTGTCTTTTTGAAGGGCGAACGTCCTTATAACGTTTGTAATAATCCGGATAAATTTCAATTAACCTGTCCAAATCAATATAACGGAAAAAGTGTTCCCAGTTCTTTTTAAGTTTGGATTTTAAAATAAATTCAATTGTTTCGTAAGGGCTTCTTTGTTTTTCAAGCTCCCGTCTCATTTTTTTCTTTATTTCCCTTGCAACGCGCAAACGGCGAGTGCCGTATCTTATTTGAATGCGAATTTTATTTGATGGGTAATGGTTTACATCGTGAAAACCGTAAGGCACGGGGTAAAAATAACCTTGAACAATGTAATATCCCGTTTTATCCAAACGGAAAAGTTTGCTTATATCAATTGTTTTGCCGTAAATATCCCCCGGAGCAAGACGGATTGTACGGTAATTTCTGTTATCGCTGTTACGTTGTTTGTATAAGTAAAAATTGTTGCGCTCCCCTATCATTTGATTTTTCAGATTTTTTACGCTAAACGAAAAGTTAAGAAAATTCATTTTCGCAATTTTTAAATCTATGGCTTTTCTCTCCTGATTTTTTACAAAAAAACGTACAAAAACAGGTTCCTGTTGTTCGTAAACAACCTTATGAACTTTTATAAAAACGCGCATATTATATCGCTGAGTTTCATCACTTTCCGGATTCCTTTCCATATAGACACCGTTTTTATCTTCTAATCCGGGGTCGTCTTTATACCCTTGAGCAGTTACGTTCAGGGAAAAAATTGATATTATGCTTATTAAAAGGAAAAATCTATAAACCACTGTTTTACCTTCTTAAAAAATTATAGTTTTCTCAATTCCTGTATCGGCAAAATAACAAATTGCATAAATTTTTTTAAAATAAATATGAATCTTAAAGAATTTAAAAACACCTTCAATTTAATATTATAAATTATTTGTATAAGAGTTTTTTAAAAAAATCAATGCTCTGTTTATATCCCTTGCATCACATTTAGAACGAAAAATTCATTTGCCTACTCTGTAGTAAATTCGTTGCACAGTGTTGTTGCTTTTCCACAGCGAATTTTTATTACAATGAAATAACGATAAAACTAAGTAAAACTTGGGTGTTTTTAACGTAATTTTCAATGAATTTTTCAGTGTTATTGGTACATAAATTGCATTAAATATTGATATATTTTTGATAAAGGAGAAAAATTTGGAATATTTAATAGAAAATGACCGTAAAAACGTTTACAATTACATTCATACTTTAAAATTTTTATATTATGAAGCTTTAAATTGTGCGGAAAATTTAAAAGTTAGAAACGCAGTAAAAAATTTACTCGAAGATTACGGACAGGATATTAATGAATATTAGTTATTTGCGCCGTTTTCGTCAACCGGTCCTCTTCTTCCCGGACGGGGATAACGCGTTCTAAGTAAATCTTTATATTTTCTTTGTTCTTCTGTACTTGGAACTTCCACCATAACTCCGTCGATATTATAAACGGTTTGCATACTCACTTTACCGTTAGCACCGTATTGAAAAGTTGTATAATAATTTAAAGTATCCGTTGAATCGAAAAAACGTTCATATCTAATAAGGCGCTCTTGTTTATCATATACGAATTTTTCTTCCGGTTTTGCGTTCTTATCATACCTGCCTGATTTTCGAATTTTTCCGTCAGGGTAATAATCATAAAGCAAAAAATATTTTGTATTAAAAGCTTTTTCACGGTAAGGGCTTAAATCGTATTCCATAAATTCAACTTTAATAATTTTCCCTTGTTCGTTCCATTCGAATTTGTATTGAGCTTGCGGCTGGCCTGTTACTCTGTAAAAAACTTTTTTATTAAGTCTATTTTTTTTATCGTAAAAATACTTTGCAAAGTGAAACCACACGTCATCGTCATTTACATAAGGCGCGATTTTTAATTTTTTATAATAGTATGCAACGTTTACGATTCTATTGTTTTCATCTCGCGTAACCCTAAAATGCATTGTTTTTTTTATTTCAGCGGGCTGAATCGGTTGTTCGAATTCATCGGTGCGGTTATGTTTTTGCCTCCAAACTTTATAATACTGCACGGTAAGCTTTTGGTGTTTTTGGGGCTTAGAGTTTGCGTCGGGGGGAAGGTTTCCCCTATTGTTTTGTGCAGAAAAAATAAACGGGGCAGTTAATAATAAAAAGAATAGCGTATTTAAAAACTTCATACAAGCATCCTCCGTGATGCAAAAACATTTCCATATATCTTTTATTATTTTCGGCTAAATGAGGGTAAAAGCATTAGTATTTTCGTTTTTTTCTTTTTTTGTTCCAGCCCTCGTGTTTATTCATAAAACTTCCGATAACTTTGCCGCAAAAATCGGTTTTCTCCTTAGTGTGCATTTCGTTTGCATTAACGTAAACTACAGTTATGCCTTTTTTTTTGAATAAATAATCTTTTAGATAATAATCATAGTTTTCTGCAATTTTTTTCAAGTCTTTAAAATTTTCATGCCGGTAGCGGCTTTTTATTCTCATAACTGATTTGTCGATTTTTTTTTTAAGTTCCCTTTTTTTGATACGTTTTATTGATTCTTTCGGGTCTAATTCCAAATAAACAATCATATCGCTTTTTTTGGGAAACAAAGAAAACAAACGTATGAAAAATCTTAATACGGGTTTAGGTACGTATTTTATATAAGGAATGTAATAATCAACGTAAATAACAGTATCAACGGATATGTCCCTTGAGGCAATAATAATATCAGGTTTTAATTTCCTTATAACCCAGCTTTCCATATACCGTGTAGCAAAAACGTAGAAAATACTTGCCCAAACAATGCCTATCCTGCTTTGCCTTGCCTCATATTTAGCATACATATTGTCAACTTTTTTTAAGAGTTTAGTAAATAGCTGAACTTTTTCTCCCGTATTTCTATCATAATAATAAACGCTTCTGCCCATTTTAACAATAAAATAATTTTTATAAAATCTTTTGGTGAAATAAGCAACGGTTGTACTTTTTCCCGCTCCGTCAAGGCCTAATATTGATACTTTTACGGTTTTTTTTCTTGCGCCCATACAAATAATATATGCACTAATTTTGCTTTTGTCATTATTTATTTGGATTAAAATTATCTGCATTTTAGCAAATTTAATCATTAAAAAAATGAATTCTAAAATAAATACTCCAGTCTACCCATAAGTCTGTAAATTTAAACTTTGCAATTATTTATAATGAAACCACAATGAACGCGAAGAAACGCTAATAATTTATCGGAGGCGACAACTACTCTGACACATAGGGAGAGCGCAACTTTGCGTCCCCTACGGGCATTTATCTTTACCGGTTTTCCAAAATTATATTCTATCGTTTAAAGCGAAAGTGCGTACACTTTTATTTAACTTCTCTAAACCCTAAGTAAATTAAAGCAAGAACAACGATAATTGTAAGTTCTTTGCTAGATACTTTATTTATAAAATCCAGTTGAACAACGTTTAGCTTCATACCGAAAATTTTATCCATCAACCATATTAAAATTGCAAAAGCTATAATTGCCTTAACAACGGAGAAAACGATTTTCGTTACGTTTGATAAACCTTGCAAAAACTTTTCCATAAGAAACTCCTTAAAACACCGTTATTAATATTAACGGTATAACGCGTTGTTTTTTATAAAAACTAATAAAAAAAAGATATGAAAATAATATTTTTATGTATTTGCATATATAAAACTTATTTGCCGCCTTTTTCTGCTTCTTCAATTTTTTTAAGGTTGGTAATATATTGAATATACGCCTTAGTGCCTGCTTCACTCGTTCCGCTATTTTGCGGTATTTCTGCGGATGCCGGTACATCTAAACTTATATTCCACTGATTGCGTCCTTGATTTTTGGATAGATAAAGAGCTTGGTCAGTTAGTTCAACAAATTCTGCTTTGCTAGACATTTTTTCAGGGTCAAACTTACAAATGCCTAAACTAATGGTTACGTATAAAGCGCTTTGCTGACCTGGAAATTCTGTGTTATAAATAGAAGAGCGCAATTTTTCAGCGGTTTTAACAGCATCATCATACCCTGAATTCGGGCAAATAACCGCGAATTCTTCTCCGCCGTAACGCGCCGCAAAATCTTTAGTTCTTACGCTTTTTTTTATTATTTCAGCAACGAGTTTAAGCACAACATCACCTTGTTGGTGTCCGTATGTATCATTAAAAACTTTAAAATGATCAATATCGAACATTATCAAACAAAGTGAATTGCCCGTTTTTTTACTTTTTTCGATTTCTGTATAAAGAGTGTTTTGAAACCATTGATGATTATATAGTTTGGTCATACGGTCTTTTATTGCGGCATCAAATAGACCAACGTTCTCAATAGAAATAGATGCAAGTTCCGTAAAAACTTTTATGTTTGCAATATCTTCGTTTTCGAATTTTTGTCCGTCTAGGCGAGTACCGATAAAGAGAAATCCGTAGAAATCCTTTTTGCCTTTTATTGGAAAAGCCAATTGACAACCTAGTTTTTCAAAATCTTCTTCATATTTTTTAAGAGCTGGGTCTTTAAGCATTTCATCAATTCTGTAAGTAGAATTAATGTCTTTATTTGTTCCGTGTTTAAAATATTCAGCTAATTCATCGCTTTTTGTATAGGTTAATTCTTCATGTTCGTCTTCAAACATTCCAATGGAAACTTTGTGTATTATTTTTTCGCCATCAAAATCTTCAAGTAAAAAAATGGATGAAGTTGCTATTAGAAATTGTCCTTGACATGAATAAAGAATTGTCTGTAAAAGTTTATCTTCTTCGAGGGTGGCGTTGATGATTTTAGAAACTTCCAAAAGGTTTCTCAATTTCATTATTTTTTTCTCATAAAGCCCTAATACTGAATCTCCTCCAAAAGTTTCGGCTAAAATATTTTCCGCTTCCTCTGCTGTCATTTTTTCATGTTGATTATCTTTGTTCATGATTAACCTTACTTAATATATTAGAAATATCGCTTACGCTATTTATCGGCAATTTATACTTTTTATACTAAGATATTCTAAAATTTTATAATAATTTTTTCAAGTATATTATCTGATTCTTTTTAATGCCCGCCGTATTTCTCTATTCACAATTGAACCGTAACCTCTTGAACGCAGTATGTTTAAAAACAATCTTGCGCTAGGATGACGGTTTATTCCGAAAGCGCGAATTACCATTGCAACAAGACGGGTTTTATTTTTACTCGTCCGCGATACTTTACGTTTTAAATAATTTACAATGCGTTTCCTTGTTTCTTGGCCAGACCTAAAACCAAGCATACCCATTGCAAGAGCCGCGTTTCCTTGTACAGCAGGGCTAGGGTCATTCATCATTGCCTTTCGAAGTTCAAGAAGAATTTGGTTTTTTTGAATACTGAAATTAGCTAAAGCAAATGCAGCTTCGCTTCTTATTTTTACAGGACCTTCCTGATTTTGAGGAACATACGCCTGCACATCGCCAACGCCTAATCGAAGAGCAATGAGTAACGCTTTTAACGCCTTAACTTTGTTGGTTTTACCTAACTGGCGTATTGCATATATTCTAATATCAGTATCAGGTGATTTTAAAACTGCGGTGATGTAAACCTCAATGGAAGTGTTAT
>CAYUYT010000221.1:0-2984 GCA_964449345.1 uncultured Spirochaetia bacterium
CAGAACTTGCAGATAGAATTAGAAAAAAAGCAAAAGAAGAAGGCCGGGAAGAAGGTATTGCTAACGGAAGAAAAGAAGAAAAAATTGATGCCGCTAAAAAAATGCTCCGAAAAGGTATGGACGTTGCGTTGATTAGCGAAATAACCGGGCTTTCCGTTGAAGAGATAGAAAAACTGAAATAAAATGCCCGTGATTATTTTCGTTATCTGACTGTCAACTTTTATCGTGATTAGTTCAGCAAAAAATTACGCTAGTTTAACGGTTTTTAAAGCTCTGTTTTTACCTGCGTTTTTAGAAACGTCATAAATATTCACTTCAGGTGAAAACTCTTTGACGATAGGGACATAAATAACAAATTGATGTTCCGGATTAT
Source organism: uncultured Spirochaetia bacterium (assembly GCA_964449345.1). Taxonomy (GTDB): domain Bacteria; phylum Spirochaetota; class CALGPD01; order CALGPD01; family CALGPD01; genus CALGPD01. The sequence goes on from CAYUYT010000221.1 coordinate 374, forward strand.
TTACCTGAATGTAGTTTCCACCCCCGCGGCGGTTATACTTTTTTGAAACCTGCCTGTGTCCGCCAAAATGAAACACTTTTTTCAAATCCTGCTTGGGTAAAAACGCTTTTAGCATATTCTGTACGCTGTTCTTATCCGCTTCGTTATTGTCCGTCCATGTAAGTCCCTCAATTACGTCAGGGTTTTCACGAAAATTTATTATTTCCCATTCGTTATACGTTTCAAGCGGTTCTGCATGGGTAATGAGAAAATTTTTACCAACAGCAAGAAGGGGCAAGTTTTTTTCGAACTCAGAATAAGTTTGCAAAAATTCTTCGCCGTAATTAATGCGAACGTATTCCCTCACCATTGCACCTTCAAAAGCAAATTTTGCAAAAGCATGGTTACCGTGTCCCTGCTCGTTTAAAATATTTTCATGGTTGCCTTTTAAAAAGTGAAAGTTTTCCGGGCACGTAATTTTTAATTGCATAATCATTAACATTGTGGAAAAGGATTCCATCATTTCTTCGTCCATTGCTTCAGATTGTTTAAAACCGTTTTGAAATTCGTTAAATGCCTTTTTCCAGCGTTTCGCGCCTCGTTGCTCGGAGTGCATACCATCCCCAAGACAAACTATCTGGAGTTCATTTTTTGCCATTAATGTCAGGTTTGTAAGTTTTTTTTGTCTTTGGTCAAACAACGCATTAATCAAATAATCCCGCCTGCTGTGTAAATCGGAAATGATGAGAGTTGGAATATCTTTTTTTAATTTTACAACCCCTCCTGGCATATTATTTTTATCATAAGGGCGTATCTCTTTCTTTTCACTTTTAAGTATATCGAGTGTACGGATTAAATGCGTTGTTAATAAATCGAGTTTTAAATTTGATGTATTTGCAACGTTCGATAATTTCTTTTTTACAAGGGCTTGTCTTTTCGTTTTATAAATCATATCCGGTAATATTTGCGTTTGTATTGGTTCCAATTTTCTTCTCCGTTAATTTTTATTTGCTTACTAACCTTTAGTGGTTATTTATATTAGGATTTTAATTACTTTCTTTCTTCACACGTTACACAAACTAAAAAACAGGGAGCGTATTCTCCCTGTTTTTTGAGTTTTACCTAAGTCCCCTATTCAACCATAACGGGTTCTTCTTGCAATTCTTCTTCGATGCTCGCGTTAATATCAATGAACTCTTCAACGAGTTTTTTTGTAGCCGCATCGAGCTTTTGCGTTTGCACTACTGGAGCGAGTTCTTCTTCAAAAACTGCGATTTCCAATAATTGCGATGTATTTTTAACAGGCCCTTGTTCAAAGTAAACGGGGTTGTCAATGCTTATAAAACCGTCTTTAACTTCTGATTCTTCTTCACTGTTACTTTCGGGGACATCGGTTCTAAGTCCTATGCTTGTATATGAAACACGGCGTTTCCCGTCAATAACGGGTTCGATATTTACTAAAGAACCTGAATATGTTATTGCCAAAGCGCCTTGTTCGTCTGTTAATTCCAATTCATCGACTTTTACCATACCCATTGTTTCCGTTTCATCGTCAAAAACAGCTTTTTTATCAAGCCATGCCTGTGAAATTCTGTCAATAGCGTCTTGCTCGTTTTCAAAGGCAGAGTTTTTACTCAACGCTTTGATATGGTAGTGGATTTTTTCCGGGATTTGATTTAAGATTTCACTCATTTTTTTCTCCTTGTTTTTTAATGTTTTTTTTTATTCGTTATATTAACTTACTTTTAATTTTGCGTTAGCTCGCGCAAAACGCAAATCATCGTTTGGATTAAGGTCGACAACGTTATTTTTTTCAACGCGTTCCCCGTTAACGTAAGTGCCGTTTAGGCTTGTGTCAACTAGAGACAATTTTCCGTTATGAAAAGATATTACGCAGTGTTTTCTTGAAACGTAATCTTCCGGGTCTTTTAATTCAATGTCTGCTTTTTCACGGCCAACAACGTTTTCACCCGGTTTTAATTCATACTCTTTTCCGTTAATAACAACAACGGCTTTTTCCGTTACCATTATATTATCATCTGGAATAGAAATGATGGTTTCATCTCCTAATACTGCGCCGCATTCAAAACAATAAGCTTCGCCTTCTAGGTTTTCGTATCCGCATTCAGGGCATTTCATATTTACCTCCTTGTTTAAGGTTTTCATTTAACTTAATTTATACTACGGAGAGGAAATTATTATTCTTTCACTAACTAAAAAAAAATAAGAACCGGTAGCCATAAGCCTGAGTGTTATGTCGAACCTAAGTGTATATGGATATTTTTGTGCTAATATTTTTAGCGTTTTGATTTAATATTTTTGTATATATTTAGAAACAAAATATTAACCGGTATTTAATGAAAATACACAGAATAATTGTTTGTAGTTATAGTGCGTTTAACTATATTTACGATGAAAAGATTTTGTAAGAGAGGAAAAATTGGATATATACGGTCATTTACAGGTCGCGGAAGAGATTTTGAAATCCCCTGACCTAGATACTGAGTTAAAAGATATTTTATCAGAATATAGACCTTATTTTAACGTAGGAAATTTTGTGCCGGATTTGGAATATGCAATCGTTAAATTAATGGTTTTAATGGTTGTTAAAAACATTTTATTCGGTTATCAG
>CAYUYT010000221.1:2994-6030 GCA_964449345.1 uncultured Spirochaetia bacterium
ATTATCGTAGGATAACCAAACGTACTAACCTCGTTCACATTAAAGGTTGTGATTTAATAACCAATGCTTTCAAAAGTGTAGACGATGAGTTGCGTTATTATGACAGGAAAACCGTTTTACAAAATAACACAAATGCACGAAAACACATTGCTCTTTTATGCGGAATTGTTGGACATATTTTTGCGGACAGGTTTATTCATTTTATTATCGAACGCATTGAAAACAATTTAATTTACACAGGTAAATTGAAAGACGACAATATAATCCATCAACGTATAGAAATAAGTTTTAGTTATTACTGGTTGAAGAGTAAGGATAAGGATTGGTATAATTATTCGGAGGCCATCCGCATTCCTTATAGCAAGAAGTGGTGGAGGCGGATTTTCTGTATGCGCGATGAAACAGTAACAGCAATGCTTCAGCACGTTGAGTTCTTAACTTTCGGTGATTCTATGAGCGGAAATAAAATTAAAACCGCCTTAAATAATTTATCTTCTATCGGTAAATATATGCGTTATTTTAGTCTTTATAGAAAAATTAAAAAAGGTGAATACATTTTCAATTTTGACGAACTTGGTATAGAGAAATTTACAATATCTAATTTAATAAAGGAAGTTGATGATAAAGTTATTTTAAAAATAGTACTAATCTTAAATAAAATTTATAAACTTTTAACTGACGAAGGTGCATATCTTGCACGTTCTAAAAAAGTTAGAGAAATTGTACGGGACATTGATTCGATTAAGCCAGAAGAATATGATTTTTAAAAGGGGAGCAATCCATGAAATTTAAAAAGATAATTGATAAATACGAAGACAAGTTTGATGAACTAATTGAAGAAGCAGAAAAAATCAAAAAAGACGAAATTTATGAAAAAGAAAAGAAAATTAAACAAAGGCGTAAACGTCTAAAAAAAATAGAAAGATTTCTTTTAAGCAAAGCCAAATTTTTTGATTTTGAAAAAATCGATTTGATTATCCACGGTAAAAATGATTTGCTGGGGTATTCAAAGGAAAAAGGCATTTACGTTAAATACGGGACGCATAAAAATTTCAACCTTAGGCAATGTTTAAGCTTATTTAAAAATACGGAAGAATATTTGGCACTTTCAGATGAGGTAATAAAAAATGCGGATGATATTTTTGAACATGTTTTAAATGAACTAAAAAAGAAATTGCAATAAAGGCATATTTATGAACGGCAATATAAAGGCATATTACAGAAAAATTTTTAAACAATTACATAAAACATTCAAAGACAAAAACATCAACAGCGTTTTATGCGAAAATATGCAGGAAGCAAACGAGTATATTTTATCCCTAATTGAGCGCGGTAGTAGCGTTGGCTATGGCGGGTCAACGACATTAGAAGAAATAAAATTTCATGAACACATACGAAATTATGATATTGAGTTATTTGACCGCCTTGCCAAAGGCATTACTAAAGAACAAAAACACAAAATCCAAAAACAATCCCTTACGGCTGATTATTTCGTTACCGGTGTTAATGCAGTAACCTTACAAGGTGAACTATTTTTTATCGACGGTGTAGGAAACCGCGTTGCCCCTGTGATTTACGGACCTGAAAAAGTAATCATAGTTTCCGGTGTTAATAAAATTTGCCCTGATTCAGTATACGCCAACAAACGGATGAAATTTTTCGCCTGCCCCGTTAATTCAATCCGGTTAAATTTGAGTACACCTTGCGCTAAAACAGGTTTAGACACAAATTGCCTTTCAGATGACAGGATTTGCTCATTCACCCTAAAAGTAGATTTTTCCCGGATTAAAAATAGAATTTACGTTGTTTTTATAAACGAGAATTTAGGGTTTTAATTATTAATTAAATTACATTTTTGTTAAAAAAATATTGCAAATTATTTTTTGTTAATATATTATTTTATTTAGTGTTTATATTGTTAGTTATTTTACAAAAACAGAGGTAAGAAAACTTGGAAGAAAATTCTGCTCGTTATAAATTGCCCTCAAATTTAATGGACCGGATTTCCCGCTCATTTGAAGACGGTGTGGAAAAATGGGAAGAAATGAAAAATATTTTAAACAACTTTTCTAAACATATGAATAATGTTGCAGAAAAGCTTGCTTTAAATCTAACTGATGAATATTTTGACTATTTAGTTAATAACGAAAACATTGAAACCGTGGAAAATTATCAAGAAATTTTAGAAACATGGATTAAAAATATTTTTAATTCTCAATTAGAGATAACGGATTTATGCATTAACGTGGTAGACGGATTTAGCAAAAAGAATAAAAAAAAATAATTTTTAATTCAGTCTATATCTAATTCTCGCCTTATAATTATCATATCCGTTTATAACGATAATACAGGGCAATAGTTTTGTTAAATCAAAATAAAGCGTTGTATTTATCTCGGCTTCGCAAGTATCATTATTTGCGTTGTGGTAAAGGTGCAAGTACACTTGCTGCGGTTTGGACTCAAGATATTTTCCGCTCCAAACCATATTAAAATCATGTTTTTTACATCCGCCACCGTAACTTAAAAGCAAAATTAATGTATTATTTTTTATCCGGGCATAATTAATTCTATAACTATCCTTATTGTTTTTAGTGTCCAATTTTTTTACCGCGCGTTTATTAATAATTTTAAGCTTTACCGGCTTTGTATTACGGGAAAGCGTTTTTTCACTTTGACTTTTAACAATTTTACTTTCAGTTTTAGAACACCCAATTAGTAAACTGAGAATACTAGCCGCAAAAATTTTTTATAACAATACCTCTGTATATAAAACGTAATACCATTTCGCTTTTAACTATAGAAAATTTCTGTAAGAAATAATTAAGGTATATTCCTGTAAAAACGCAAACAAAAGGATTTTTCAAAGAACTAAACCAAAGTAGAATAAAAGTTGAATATAGGCTGTATTATTTTAGCTCATGCTCGGACGAGAGCTAAAATAAAAAATGAATTTGTTTTAGCCTGAAATTCGTCTTTAAAAAGTAATATTTATAAAATTATTAGTATAAAAGCTTAATTGTATGCCGAAATATTAAG
>CAYUYT010000221.1:6040-6239 GCA_964449345.1 uncultured Spirochaetia bacterium
AAGCCAACATAGCAAAAAAAAAGCATATTGTTGAATAACAGAAAATCTATTTTTAAAATCCGGTCTCGGTGATGCGTGGCAGCTGGATTTTGGAAATAAATTGTGTGGAGATTTTAGTTATAAATTATGGCAAATTATATGACTGGAGTGCAAATTTAAAATTAGGTAAAAGTTCTTTTTTTTGCTATAATATTAAATC
>CAYUYT010000222.1:0-5975 GCA_964449345.1 uncultured Spirochaetia bacterium
ATAAAATTTTTTAAAAACAAATTTCATGCAAAAATTATTACTATATATATTTTCAACTTAGTATGTAAAGATTTATTAACTTTGAAAAATATTTAATATTTGTCAGTCATCCCCGTTTACCATTTGATACATAAAATCAAGAATTTGTTCTAATTGTTCATTATTAAAATTTGAAATTAAATCCAGTATTTCATTTTTTAAATCATCAATGTCACTATTTCCCATTACTATAAATAATATATTATACTTTTAAATAAATCAATTTTATTTATAATTTATTTGCTATTATTATTAGTTGACTTTAATAATATATATATTTAAAATTCATAATAATTCGAAACAAGGATAATAGATTGCTAAATATAATGAAATTCTGCATTATAATTGCATTTATTTTCATCAGTAATAGCAGAATTTCTTCGCAGAAACAAATAAATATTAATATTTCTAATAATAAAATAATTTCTAAAATTAAGCTTAAAAGTTTATCAACAACGGGTATATCTGTACACAATAAAAAGCTCTTTGTTTTTTCTAATAATGAAGAAATTATAATTTTAAATGTAAGTTCCATACCTCATATAATTAAAAAAATTAAAATTCATTCAACTTGTGACAGTAGCCCCTTTTTTTATAAAGGGTTATTATATTTTGGCATCTATCATCAACGCGTTTTAGGAATTAACGTAGATACCTTAAACTTAGATTTTGTAGAATTTTTTCATTCTTTGCTCATTATGCAAAATACATTAGTTGCAAAAGGTGATTTTCTTTTTTTCGGTGGACTTCTCGGAGGAATTTTTAAAATTCATAGAATAACAGGAAAAGTTTTATGGTTTAAAGAAATTGAATCTAATATTTGGACAAGACCGGGTATTACTAATAATAGAATCATTGTTGCTGACGAAAGCGGGAATATCACTGCATACAACTTATCTCACGGGAAAACTATATGGAAAACGAATATAAAAACTGCACGCTTTACAATTGGCCGTGTCTACATTGCTGATAATAAAATTATTGTCAACTCTCACGATGGAACTATTAGGGAATTTAAAGTAAGCAACGGTACTGCTACCGGACGCGTTATTAATGTAGGAGGCGTTGCTTATAGCTCGGCGTTAGGAATAACTATTGGCCCGCAACGCGTTGGTAATATTGTTTATTATCCTTCCAAACGCGGTATCAGTATAGTAGATATTGCGAAATTTAAAAAAATATCCAGTATTAACACTAAAAATTTGCCCCGGTTTGTTTCATATAAAAACGGGCTTTACGTTAACCATAAAGAAAATCTATTATTAAATATGGATATTAAAGGAAATATAAAATGGGCAGTTAAACTCGATGGGCCCTTAAGCCACAATCCGGCAATAGACAAAGAATATATTTACGCGTTAACATTAAACAAAACATTATATAAAATAAAACGTTAAAAGGGCTAGTTATGAAAAATTTAATTCTTTTCACTTCCAAGCACGGTACAACGGAAAAATGCGTATTTAAACTTAAAGAAAACCTTGAATCAGAAACAACAGTTGCAAATATTAATGCTTTTAAGCCGGATGATATATCAGAATACCATAACGTAATAATTGGCGCGCCGATTTATGCGGGTAAAATTAATAAAAAGATGAAAAGTTTTATTCAAGAATATAAAAACATTATTTTAAAGAAAAATATTTTTTTATTCTTGTGTTGCGGTGCAGAAGAAAAGAAATGGGAAAAACAAATGCAAAGCGTTTTTCCTCAAGAATTTTATAATAGCGCCATTGCAAAAGAAAATTTCGGATATGAATACAACTTAGAAGATATGAATATTTTTGAAAAAACAATTATAAAAAAAATTGCAAAAATTAAAGAAAATAAGTCTTGCATTAATGAGAAAGCAATAAACGCTTTGGCAGGCAAAATAAACGAAACGAAAGATTAAGCCTAAATATTATTGTTTAATAATTTATTAAAAGATGCCTTGTGCCCTTGCCCTGAATTAGAATAAGGATAAAAATACGGGCTAAAATAAAGATTATTTTTGCAATTATCATGTATCTTTGTGCAACGAGTATTATGATTAAGCTTTTTATAAAAAATATGACTCATAAAAATAACACGTTTAAATATTTTCACAATATTTCTATTAAACATAAAATCACCTCCGTTCAACTTAATAACGTCCGGACTCCCTTGCCTGCGAACTTTTCCATACGTATAAATATTTTTCTCAAAAAACCTTTCATTTTATACCTCCAGTTCTTTGTCTATTATATATCAAATATTGTGCCAAAACTAGAATTTTATCTATGTTTTAATTGTTTATATAGATTGAAATTAAAAATCAGTAAAATTTATAAATATGGATATTTTAAGTTTGTTGAAAAATTAACACATATAGCGTTGCAATAAAAACACGTTAATTTATTTTGTAATTTTAACGAGATAATATAGGGTTTATTTGGTATAAAAAATTTGGTAAAATATAAATTTTCATACCAATTATTAATCCAAAATAAAGCCCCATGTGTATATATTCAGTAGTATACCATAATTGACCGTAATTGTGAGAAACGGATAAAATTTCATAAATAATATCATTTATAGGAAAAAATACGCTGAAAAAAAAAGTTTTATTTTAACCTGCCAATGTCGTTTATTTTATTCGTCATTTCTCTTTCGTCCATTGTATCAAGTTTTAATTCAAGAAACGCTTTTATTCTTTTTTTAATAATATCAAAAGCTTCCTGAAATTTAGATTTTATAAACTTCTCATCACCTTCAACTTTATCCGGGTCAAATAATCCCCAATGCCCTCTAATTGAGTTTCCCGGCCAAAACGGACAAGTATCGCTTTTAAGTTCATCATTTGCTTCATCGCAAAGCGTAATAACGAAATCAAACATATCCTGTTCTTTAATGAAACTATCCCATGATTTAGAGGCGAGACCGTCTGTAGAAAGCCCGTTAGCTTTTAGAGTTTCTATTGCTATCGGATGAACTCCATTCGTTTCTTTATAGTTGCTTTTATTAGGCGCAGAACCGGCGCTGTATGCACGGTAATCAGCATTTTTCCATTCATTCAAAATTGCTTCTGCCATCTGGCTTCTGCATGAATTCCCGGTACATAAAAATAAAACGTTTTTTTTCACTATTTACTCCTGTTATATTTTTGTATTACTTATTTATAAGATAAAAAAAATGAAATATATTTCAATCATTTTTTAAACCATTGTCTTGTATTCAAGGAAATTTTCACTAACATTAACATAACGGGAACTTCTATCAACACACCAACTACTGTTGCTAACGAGGCACCTGAATTTAATCCGTATAATATAGTTGATGTAGCAATAGCCACCTCAAAATGATTAGAAGCCCCTATCATAGCGCTAGGAGCGGCATCCTGATATCGCATTTTTAAAATTCTTGCAATAAAATACGTTAGAAAGAAAATAAATACAGTTTGAATAAATAATGGTACCGCAATGTATAATATAGATAAGGGTTTTTCTAATATAAGCTTTCCTTTAAACGAAAATAAAAGCACTAGAGTGAATAATAAAGAAACGATTGATATAGGAGTTAAGTAATGCAAGAATTTTTCCTTAAACCATGCTTCTCCCTTTTTTCTGATGATAATTTTTCTTACAAAATAGCCTGATATTAAGGGCAGAGCAACGTAAACAGAAACGGAAAAAACCATAGTCTGCCAGGGTATCGGCATAGAATTTTCTCCCAGCAACCAACCGCCAAGAGGTGCGTAAAGAAATAACATTGTTAAAGAATTAATTGCAACCATTACTAAAGTGTGCCCGTCATTACCTTTTGCTAAATAGCTCCACATTAGCACCATTGCAGTACAAGGGGCTATGCCTAATAATATTGTTCCTGAAATATAACTTCGCCACATTTCAACTTGTTCGCCACTTTTTAATGTATCTAATCCGGGAATTAAATCTTTAAAAAATACTCCTAAAAAAAGATAAGCAATAGCAAACATTGTAAAAGGTTTTATCAACCAATTTACTACTAGAGTTAGAATAACGGGTTTAGGCGTTTTTACTGCTTTTATAATTTGGGAAAAATCTATTTTTACCATTATTGGAAACATCATAAAAAATAAACATATTGCTATAGGTATGGATACCTGAAATAACGATAATTCGCTTTCTACAAATGGACCAAATGAAGGAAATAGCTTTCCTAAAAAAATTCCTACTCCGATACAAATTAGTACCCATAACGTTAAATATTTTTCAAAAAGATTTAATTTTTTAACTTTAGGTGTTGTCACAATTTCTCCTTTTGTCAGGTTTTTTAATGTAATCTTTAAGTTTAATACAAATTATTTTCTATAATTAATGCGTTCTTGAGCGCACGCAACAATTTCGGTTAATTCTAAAATTTCAATATCAAATCCGCATTAAGATTTTAAAATCTTATTGCTGTAATTTCTCAAAAGAAAACCGGTTATTTTATTAGTAAATAATTAACAAATATTTACTAGCTTTCATTTCCAATTTGGTCAAGTTTTCTTTGCAAAGCTAAATTTTCTAATGAAGAAATCGGCAATGATGTAAAAAGTTCTATTCTTTTCTTTATTATAGTAAATGCATCGCGGAAAACTCTTTTAATTTTATCTTCAGAACCGTAAGCTTCTGCGGGGTCAAATACTCCCCAATGAGCAGTCATTGGCTGACCCGGGAAAATAGGACATTGTTCGTTCATCTCTTGTTTTGCTTTATCACAAAGAGTGAAAACGAAATCAATTTCATCCTTTTGTTCAAGAAAACTATTCCAGCTTTTTGAATGTAAACCGTCCACGGAATATCCGTTATCTTCCAATAATTTATATGCCTTAGGATGAACTCCCTTTGTTTCGGGATATTTTTCTACATCAGGATTTGAACCCGCGCTATAAGAATTAAATCTATCCGAGCCAATTTTTTTTAGAATAGATTCTGCCATCTGACTTCTGCATGAATTTCCAGTACACAAAAATAAAACGTTAAATTTAGACATAATTTACTCCTTACCAATATTGTCTAATTTCTGCTGAAGCGCTAAGCCTTTGAGAGTACTTAAAGGCAACGCAGAAAATAATTCAATTCTTCTTTTAATAATAACAAAAGTATCGCGAAAAACTCTTTTTAATTCATCTTCAGGTCCTTGGATAGCTACAGGGTCAAAAACGCCCCAATGAGCGCTCATTGGTTGCCCTGGAAATACAGGGCATTGCTCGTCCATCTCTTGTTTTGCTTTATCACAAAGAGTGAAAACGAAATCAATTTCATCTTGATTTTTTATATATTTATCCCAATTTTTTGAATGTAAACCTTCAACCGGATACCCGTTATCTTTCAATAATTTATATGCTCTCGGATGAACTCCCTTTGTTTCGGGATATTTTTCTACATCAGGATTTGAACCCGCGCTAAAAGCGTTAAATCGATCCGAACCGATTTTTTTTAGAATAGATTCTGCCATCTGACTTCTGCATGAGTTTCCACTACAAATAAAAAGAACGTTCAATTTAGACATAATTAACTCCTTAATAATTTGATTATCATCTGCAAACTAAACTAATGACATAAATTTTTCAACTGATTTTTATGGATTTCATCACTTTTAATAATTTTGTCATCTTTTGATATTTCGAAAATTTGATTTAAAATAATCTTATATTTAGATGAAATATTTTCAGATATCGAATAATAATTCCATTTGCCGCTCTTCCTCGTTTGTATTATTCCGTTTTTTTTTAAAATGCTTAGATGATGCGATAAAGACGATTGAGGGATATTAATAACCTGAACAATTTTACAAACGCATAATTCACCTTTAAGCAATAAGTGTAAAATTCTGATTCTTATTTCATCCGATAACGCTTTTATATAACTAACAATATTCATGATATTAATATATCGAAATTTTTCGATATGTCAAGTTCACATCGAAAAATTTCGATGTGTTATTCATTC
>CAYUYT010000222.1:5985-6227 GCA_964449345.1 uncultured Spirochaetia bacterium
TCATTCTTTTTTTTATTTTTCTTTTTTTTCTTCTTTTTCTTCTTTTTCTTTTTTTTGCCTTTATCCAAGTTTTTTTCTTCTGGCATTATTTTTTTTTCAATTTTCACAGGTTTTTCCAGTGAAACAAGTTCCTGTTTTAATGAAAGGTCTTTTAATGCTTTTTGAGGCAGAGCTGTAAAAAGTTCGATACGCCTTCTGATTATATTAAAAACGTCTAAAAATGCCCTGTCATTTCTGTCCTC
>CAYUYT010000223.1:0-6215 GCA_964449345.1 uncultured Spirochaetia bacterium
TTATCCATTTGCAAAAACATCGTAAAACTTCACGGCGGAAAAATTAAAGTTCAATCAGAATACGGAAAAGGTAGCGATTTTTGCGTTATTTTACCAATTAAATAATTCATGCAATTCACTTACCGGCCATTCTCAACGTTCATACCGCCAGTTGCCGCTTTATAAATTATATCAGTTATTTCCTTATTACAGACCGTCCTGAAAATCCAGTCATATTCTATTGCTTGCGAATGCCCATTTCATAGCCGATAATCAAAACGTTTATATTTTTCATAAAACTACCCTCAACGTTTAAATATATTTATTATATTACCCTTATGCTTTCTTAATAAAAATATTTTTCGTAAGGAGCGCAGATATGCCTCCCCTACCGTCATTTATCTTTATCATTTTTTCAAGATATATTTATAGTTTAAATCGAACTGATATAAGATTTCAATAAATGATTTTATAAAATATAAGTATTGATATTGATTTCATGCCCTATAATGTTTTAAAATAATAGTAGAGAGAATATTTGTTTAAAATAATTTGAGGTATTATGAATCGGGAAAAAACATTTTTAACGCTAATATTTTTTATCGTTGTTCTTACTCTGCCTGATTTTTCCCATTGTATTATTAAAACCGGAGATAAATCTAAAATAAAGCAGGCAAAATCCAGCGTAAAAATAAACAGGATTAAAATTTTTATAAAAGTAACTATAAACAGAGACAGAACACACAAAACGCCTAAACATAATCCGTTTTTTCTCGTTATTTCTTTATATACAAAAAGCAAAAATCTTCCCCCGTTTATTGAATTAAAGAAGATATGGATTAATTATAAGGGAGAATTAAAATTATTTTCCTTTGATGAAAACAGAATATATAAAACGAAAACCAGTATCAACGTTAAATACATTCTTGGTCCTAAATACGTTAAATACGTTGCTGTTAAATTTTCGCATAACGGTATTAAGAATTATTTTTTAAAAACCGACAGAATTGATGTAAAGATTAAAAATTAATTTTTCTTAGAGTTCCAATTTGCAACATAATCAACTGCTTGCTGAGTTACTTCAAAAATCTGTACAATATCGGTAATATTAGCCAGAGTAAAGAGCTGTTTAATACGCGGGCTTATACTTGCTACGGCAATTTTACCGCCCAATTCTTCAAGACGTAAAGCCGTTTTAACAATTACTCCGATACCGGAACTGTTTAAATTTTTTAATTCGGTAATGTTTATAACAAACTTTGTTATGCCGTCATTATTAATAAAGTTATTAATAGTATTATAATAATCCGTTCCTCTTATGAGGTCTTCTTCATTATCTACAGTAATTACCGGGATGTTATTTATAAATTCACTTTGAACTGCCATTTACACCTTTCTATAAAATTGCTTAACTAAAATATATCAATACATATAAAAAAAATGAATATTATATAAAGTAAATTACATTTTTTTATAGTAAACTCTGAAAAAATAGCTATTGTGTTTTTTAATGCATCTTAAAATCCGATTTCACGTTTCTATTTATTTTCCGTTTTTTTATTTAGTGCGTTTTTAATTTTATTTTTCAATTCTTTTTCGCTTATTGGCTTTAAAATGTACTCATTAAAACCGCTTTGAAGTATTTTTTTTCTATCAATATCAACGGACAGGGCAGTAAAAGCAATTATGGGAATATCTTTGTCCATATTTCGCAATTTATGCAAACAACTAAAACCGTCCATCACAGGCATATATATATCCAGCAGGATTATATCGAAATTTTTGTTTTGCTGATATTCTTCAAGCAGCTTTTTTCCGTTTGAAAAACCCTTTGCTTCAAAGTCGTTATCTTTATCAAAAAGCGTTTTAAGAAGTTTATAGTTAATTTCTTCATCTTCTGCAAATAAAACGCGTATTTTCTTATTTTCTTGCGTTATTTCTGCGATGTCTTTATGCGTTTCATCAAAGTGAACGGCATTTTTCATTGGAATTGAAAACCAAAATTCACTTCCCCTATCCGGCTCACTTTCGAGGCCTATATTTCCATTAAGTTCAGTAATTAATTTATGGCAAACCGACAACCCTAAGCCGGCGCCTTCATATTTTCGGGTATTCACATTATTATCTAATTGGGTGAAAAGCTCGAAAATTTCGTTTTGCAATTTTTTTTCTATTCCAATACCCGTATCTTTAATCTTAAATAAAAAGTCATTATTTTTTTGCCATACCGTAACCGTAACATTCCCCTTAGGAGTAAATTTTATTGCGTTGCTTATTAAATTGTACATAATCTGTTTAAACCGGTTTATCGGCAGAGGTATTAACTTATCCGTTTTGATTTTAATATTTATATCAAGATTAAGAATTTTAATTTTATCCTCAAAAATATTACAAATATTGCAGATTAAGTTTTCAACATCAACATTTTGATATTGCAACTTTTTCTTTTGTCCTGCTTTAATTGCAGCGAGTTCAATTACATTTGATAAAACTTCATTCAGCCGCAGAGCCGATTTATAAATATAATTAACGTATTCAATATAATTACTTAGAGAATCAAACTCTCCGCTATTTTTTGCCTGATTTAAAAACAATTCACTAAAACCTATTATACCGGTTAAAGGCGTTCTTAATTCATGAGACATTATTCCCAATAAATCATTTTTAAAAACGTTTACGCTTTCCTTTGTTTTGGATAAAACCTGATCAAACTGTCCCGGATGTTCTTCGATAGCATTTTCAAGTTTATTAACTTTATTCTCAAGCAATTCTCTTTGATCAATATCAGATAAAAGCAATATTAAATAGTGTATAGAATTGTTTATTAATGATTTTTCATAAGCAGACAAATTTTTATACTCACCCTGAATATAAATATAACCATAATCTTTATAATCCGTTTTTAATTCTATTGCTTTATCACATTCTTCATTTTTTTCAAACGAATGAAAAAATTTAATTTCTTCCCACAATGAAGACAAGGCATGGGTAAATTTATTTACTAACTCTCCCCTGTGCTTAATGCTAGACAAAGTAATCATTAATAAAAATATATCGTTGACAATATTGGTTTTATTCATGAATTATTCCTATAAATATTCAGGCGCATTTTCTCTTAACCATTCTTGCGGATCGATGAAATATGGATTTTCAATAATCTTGCCTTCGTGAATGGTGTAAGGATGAGTCTGCAAAACATTCATTATTTCTGCTCCTGAAAATTCGTTGATATTATACAAACAAATACTAATCCATGGTTTGTCTTCAACAAAACTATTTAAAAGGGCCTCATAAGCCATTAGTTGTTCTTTTCCTTGTAAACATTCTGCCGCCCAAAGCATATCCGCACCCGCCCTTACATTTCGCGCACCATTTTTTTGCGTTTTTTTATAAGCCCTTTCTAATTTGGCTATCATGTTTTCGGGGTCAAAAAATCCGTCGGGAGCATAAAATTCCTGGGCAGATTTAATAATTAAATAATCCTTGTCATGTAAAAATTCACGATACTCATGATAAGTCTTTTCAAAATCGGTCTTAAAATATTCCATATCTTTCTCATCCGGGCTAAAAAGTTGATAATCTTTACTATCAAAACCTTTGGCTAAAAACGGAAAAATAATTTCATCACGTTCTGTGTAGTTATCGTAAAAACCTGCGATATGTGTTCCCCATTTTAAAGTATAACCATCTAAGCCCAGATAAGCTTCATTTTGTTTAGTTATTTCATGCATAATATTATTTTAAATCAGTCTAGGGGAATATGTCAACCGTATAACAAAAAATATGCGGGATAATTTTATAACTCTATATTTTATTAAGATAATCTAAAGCTTGTTGCTCATTATGGCAAATTGTTACAATCTTATCGATTTCTGCAAGCGTGAATAAATTTGTAACCATAGGATCATTATTAATTATAGCAAGGTTGCCCCTGTATTTATCGAGTTTTAATGAAAGTTTAACAATGAGTCCGATACCGTAACTATTAACTAAATGAAAACCAGATAAATCAATAACGAGTTTTTTTCTGCCGCGTTCATCTACGTATTTTTTTACGGTGTCATCAAATTCCGAACTACCAGTAAGGTCTGATTCTTCACTTAAACGTAGAATTATTACATCGTGGATTTCTTTTACATGAATTGCCATAATAAACAACCGTAAATACTTTTTAAAATATTATATCATATTATAAATTTTATTGCAAACAAATTAATATAAAAGAAAGCAACGTCCAAATTAATTGAAAATTCGATTTATTTAAAATCGAAACAAAATATACTTTTATAGAGGCGACAACGGCCATTGCCGCCTGTGTTTAATAACTATTTTTATAAATTGAAAAGTTATTTTTATTAGAAATTCTAGTAAATATACTGCAAACGCATTGTTTTTAAACATTTGCCTAATTTTAAAATTACACTTAATTTAGAATGCGTATCCTGCGCCGACTCCCCCAGTCCAGTAAAACCCAGGATGCTCTTTTGCAAAAAAATATCCGAACCTGACAAGTGCTTGTAAGTATAAACCGAAACTAAATGTGTATTTATACCCGAATTCACCGGAAACACCGACTAAAAATTCAGAATCTCTTCTATATATTCCGTTATCAATTTCTCTGTCGGAAGCAAATATAAAATCGACTGCAGGTCCTATCCAAAAACCATGAGGCCTCTTCCCTTTAATAATAGCAAAGCGAACGGATAAGCCCGGTGCAAACCAGCCGAAATCCATTAATCCTAAACGCGGTGCAAGGGAAATTTTTCTTGAAAGCGCAAAATCGAGCTCAAATTCAGCCCCCCATTTAAAAACACCGCCTAAAAAGTTAAGCCCTATTGCGGGGTTTCTGTCAATATCCCCACCTTGTATAGGTGCACCGGATGTATCCGTTCCGTGTACATCAGCAAAAATGGGAAAACTTATAAAAGCAATTAATGCCAAAATAATAATGGGTATTGTTTTTTTCATGTCTATTCTCCTTTTTCTTATTATCGTTATTCAGATAAAAAAGTCAAACATTTTATAATATGTATTTTTATAATAAAAATCAATTTGTTAAATCATCAAAAAATATTAGTATGATTAAAAATATACATTTTACGTTACTATTCTTTGGTATTATATTTAATTTTTATTTGAAAATTATATAAAGCGTATATAAAATATCAGCATTAAAGAGGCTTAAATGGATAATTTAATAATAATTCCTACTTATAATGAATGTGATAACATTGCAGGAATTATAGAAGAAATTTATAAATACATAGATATAGACATATTAGTGATAGATGATAATTCTCAGGACGGAACTGCGGATATTGTTAAAAATCTCAAAAAAAACAACCAACGCATTCATCTAATTGAACGCCCTGGTAAATTAGGCCTTGCATCCGCTTACATATGTGGATTTAAATTTGCAATAAAAAATTCATTTAAAAACGTATTTGAAATGGACGCAGATTTTTCTCATAATCCTAAGTATTTACCTGATTTTCTAGAAAACATAAAAAATAACGATATGGTTATCGGTTCTCGTTATGTTAAGGGCGGAGGAGTTTCAAATTGGAGTAAATTCAGAAGGGCAATAAGCCGTTACGGTAATTTATATGCAAAAATAATTTTGAATTGCCCCGTTAAGGATCTGACAGGAGGGTTTATTTGTTACGATGTGGATAAATTAAAAAATTTTGATTTAGATAAAATTAGTTCGGAAGGATATTCTTTTCAAATTGAAATGAAATACATATTTTATAAATACGGATTCAACATTAAAGAGATACCTATTGTATTTGAAGAACGACGAGAAGGTAAATCAAAAATGTCTAAAGCTGTATTCATTGAAGCTATGTTTAAAGTAATTAAGTTTAAGTTTATGAATGTAAAAAAATTTATTAAAGAGAACTAGAGATGATAAAACGCATTGAAAGTATTGTACTCAAGCTTGAAACCTTTACGGGCTTACCCATTAAATATTTTATCAAATTTGCTATTGTAGGGGGAGCAGGAATCCTCGTAAACATGGGGCTTTTTTATTTATTAAATACTTTTATTAATTTAAATTATAAAATTTCTTCTATAATTGCAATCGAATCTTCAATACTTTTTAATTTACTCATAAATACCCTTTGGACATGGAAAGATAGAAAACAAAAAGGTAAAAAGCAAGGTTTTATACGCTTTTTTAAATACCACCTAATAACTCTCGTTAGCGGTGCTATAAATTATGTTATACTTAT
>CAYUYT010000224.1:0-6106 GCA_964449345.1 uncultured Spirochaetia bacterium
GAGGGAGATAGAGGGTGATTCTCTTCCTCCGCCCTCTTTACTTAAAGGGGGCAGGTGAAAAAACCTGTTTGTTTGCGGTAAAAAGCCGGGGGATTCCTCTTAATATACCCAAACTTTTACTAATTCTCCCTCTTTACTCAAAGAGGGAGATAGAGGGTGATTCTCTTCCTCCGCCCTCTTTACTCAAAGGGGGAGATACAGCGGTGATTCTCTTCCTCCGCCCTCTTTACTCTAGCAAATTTTAGTATAAATTGACTATTAAAGATTTCTTTAATTTTAAATTTGCACTCCATTTAAATAAATCGCTAGATTTTTTAAAGATTTTATAATAGAATTTGGCTGGTAGTTTATATTATAAGCAGGGAACTATTAAAAGCAAATAGTAAAAACGGGATAACATTCTTGAATAACAAGCTAAATAAAAATGTTGAAAAAGAACTTGAGGAACTTAAAAATCAGGTTGAAGCATTAAAACAACGCAATGAAGAACTAAAACATAACGAAAAAAAATATCGAACTTTATTCAGGACATCGGACGAAGGTATAATTATAATAAAAAATAAAAAAATAATTGATTGCAATAATAAAGCAAGTAAGCTTTTTGAATGCAAAAATGATAAACTTCAGGGTAAACTTATTTACTCTTTATTTACTCCGGGTAAAAATCAATCTCATAACAAAAGTATGGATTTACGTATCAACAGCGCTTTTAAAGGCAATGCCCCAAATTTTGAATGGAAATTTAAAACATATAAAAACAACGTATTTTACGGAGAAATCAGTTTAAAATCATTTACCCTAGACGGTGAAAATTATATACAAGCATTAATAAGGGATATTACCGACAGAAAAAATATTGAAATTAAGCTCGATGAATATAGAGAAAAACTTGAAGAAACCGTTGAAGACAGAGCAATGGAAATTCTCCAAACAAACGAAATGCTCATTGTTGAAACAATAGAAAAACTAAAAGCAGAAGAAGCGCTAAGGGAAAAAGAAATACATCTTAAAACAATTTTTGATACCGCGATTAACATTGCATTTATACTTACAGATGCAAAAGAAAAATCCGGTAAAATTATTGAATTCAGTCCGGGAGCAGAACAAATTTTCGGATACTCAAGAGAAAATATTATCGGACAACAAATTAACGTATTACACAAAAAAGAAAATCATAAAATATTCACTAACTTATATGAACAAATAATTAAAAGTAAAGAACCTCTAACCGGAGAAACCGAATATATTAGAAAAAACGGTGATATTTTCCATGGTATGTATTCATCTCACCCTATTTACAATCAGGACAACGAACTTGAGGCGATTTTAAGCGTTGTTCTTAATATAACGGAAAGAAAAAAAACGGAACAAGCACTAAGGGAAAGCGAAGAACGTTTTAGAATGCTTGCTGAAAACGTTCCAGGGGTGATATACCTTAGCAGGGATGAAAAACGGAGCAAAATTGTATATTTAAGCGACTGGATTGAAAAAATTACCGGAATAAACAAGAACGAATTTATAAATAATACAGTTAATTTCAATACTTTAATTCATCCTAATGATTGCGATAGAGTGAATGAAAGAATAAAAACGTCAGTAAAAAACAAAGTACCCTTTCAATTGCAATACCGCATAACGGCTAAAAACAACGAATACCGTTGGTTAAACGAACACGGTACACCAATTTTTGATTCAAATACCGGGGATATGTCTTACATAGAAGGTTTTATTATTGACATAACCGAACAGCAATATTTAAAACAGGAATTTGAACAATTATATGCCACGCAACAAATAATTCTTGAAAACAATTCTTTCGGCATTGCATTTATAAAAGAATCCGTTTTTGAATGGATTAATATTAAAGCAACGGAATTATTCGGTAAATCAATGCAAAACATACAGGGTTGGAGAATAGAAGACGTTTTCGAAAATCAGGATGTACTTGATAAAATAGCCAAACTTAATACTGAAAAAATTAAAGGCAAATCCAGTTATGAGTTTGAAACGCAATTTATAAAACCGGACGGTACAAAATCAATTTTCCGTTTTGTAGGTGTTGCATTTGACCCGTGGGATTATAAAAACGGTATTATCTGGACTATTGAAGATATAACGGAAAGAAAAGTCGTTGAAGCGGCATTAAGAGAAAGCGAAGAAAATTTCAGAGATTTAGCCGAAAATATTCAGCAAGTTTTTTGGTTAAATCTTAACGGAAGAATAATTTACATCAATCCCGTTTTTGAAACAATATGGGAAATCCCCCTTAACAAAATATATCAATCTCCTGAATTATTTACCTCTCTAATTATTAAACCGGATAAACAAAACTTTATAAAAAAGCGAAAGAAATTTGAAAATAAAAAATTCATCAAAAACGATGAATTAAATACTGAATTTAGAATAAAAACTAAAAACAATAAAATAAAATGGATATGGGTTCGAATATTTAAAGTAAGTCAAGAAAAAGACAAATTAAAAACAGCCGGCATTGCCGAGGACATTACGGAGCGAAAACGTTCGGAAGAAATTATGCGTTCTTATCAATTTGCAGTTGATAATGCCGCAGAAACAATATTGTGGATTTCCCCTCACGGTCAAATTCACTATGCCAACAAAGCTGCTAGCGATTTTCTCGGTTATACAAACCAAGAGTTAACCGACCTGAATATCATGAAAATTGATATTGAAATGGATAGTAAAAAGTGGAAAAAACAATGGCAGGAAATAAGACAACGCAGACAATTTAGAACGGAGGCGTATTACCGTTCTAAAGATTTATGGGTTTTTCCCGTTGAGATTTCCGTTAATTACTTAAAATTCGGAGGCAATGAATATAATTGCGCTTACATCAGAGATATAAGCAACAGAAAGTTAGCAGAAACCGAACGTCAGTATAGAATTAACAGAATTAGCAAGCAACAAAACGCTTTATTAAATATTGCAAAAAGTGAAACTTTTGGCATGGATTCCGATATTACCATTGCTATTAAGAAAGTTACAGAAATTAGCACCGAAGTACTCGAGGTTGAACGCGCAGGTGTATGGTTAATGAGTGATGATAAATCAAGACTAAAATGCGCTGACTTATACGAAGGGACATCAAAAAAACATTATTTCGGTGATATGATATTATGCGATGATTATCCTATGTATTTTAAAGCCTTAAACGCTGACTTGACAATAGATGCTCATGATGCTTTAATTGACCCGAGGACTTCAGAATTTGCTGAAAATTATCTTGAACCGAATAAAATCACATCCATGCTTGATGCCTCTATTCGTATTTCCGGTGAAATTACAGGAGTTATCCGGTTTGAACATACAGGTGATTTCAGGTTATGGTCAAACGACGAAAAATCTTTTGCGGGAAAATTAGCTGATTTTTTAGCACAAGCTTTAAGTAATTTTGAGAGAATTAATGTTGAGAAAAAGCTAAGAGAAAGTCAGGCTTTGCTTCAAGGCGTTATCAACAACTCACCTTCCCTTGTTACGGCAAAAAATAAAGAAGGCCGAATTCTCGTTGTTAACGAAAGAATGGCGTCTTTACTCGGTATGCAATCCTCCGATATTATAGGTAAAACCGACTATGAAATATTGCCGGATGAAATTGCTCATAATAGATATGTTACAGACCAGCGTGTGATAAAAACGGGCAACGTTGTAGAAAGAGAGGAATTATTTCCCCACGGCGATACTATGCATACTTATCTGGCAATTAAATTTCCTTTGTATGATGAAAATAATAATATTTTCGGAATTGGAGGAGTATCAACGGACATAACACGTTTAAAACAGGTTGAAGAAGAGTTGCGCAGCGCAAAAGAGGATGCCGTTGCTGCAACTAACGCAAAAAGTGAGTTTCTCGCTAATATGAGCCACGAAATACGTACACCAATGAATGCAATTGTAACCATGACCGGACTTGCTTTAAATCAAAAGCTTTCCCCAAAAGTACGGGAATACTTGGATATAATTGATTCTTCATCCAAAACTTTATTAAATATTATCAATGAAATTCTTGATTTTTCAAAAATTGAAGCGGGTATGCTAAAGATTGACAAAATCAGCTTCTCTTTATTTGAAATACTTGAACACGTTGGCGATATTTTCAGGACAGAAGCCTCTGATAAAGGCATTGAAATAATTATTACCGTTGATAAAAACGTGCCTGTTGCATTAATTGGCGACCCTTTGAGAATTAATCAAATCATAATAAACATAGTTTCAAATGCTGTTAAATTCACGCAAAAAGGTGAAGTTGTCATTAAAGTCGAATCAGTTATTAAATCCGGGCAAAACGCTAAAATTCTTTTTTCCGTTACTGATACGGGTATTGGTATTGAAGCAGAAAAAATGAAAAATTTATTCGATGCTTTCACCCAGGCAGATGGCTCAATAACGAGAAAATTCGGCGGTACCGGATTAGGACTAGCCATTTGCAAAAGACTGGTAAGTCTAATGGGGGGAGAAATTTGGGCTAAATCCACTCAGGGTAAAGGCACAACGTTTAAATTTACGTTAACCCTAAGCAGACAACCGGAGGAAAACGAACCCCATACAATTGTACCGCTGGAGATAGACAACTTGAGGGTACTCGTTGTTGATGATAACCATGCCGCAAGGCAAGCAATTTCTTATATGTTAACAGGTTTTTCTTTTGATGTATATGCTGTGAGTTCGGCTGAAGAAGCCATAAAAGAACTAAAAACCGCAACAACGGAAAAAAATGAATACGGACTCGTTATTATGGACTGGTTAATGAAAGGCATTGACGGTATAACAGCAACGGAAAAAATAAAAAATGATAAAACAATTCCCGATACGCCTATAATTTTAACGACAATGTTTGGAAAAGACCAAGAGTTTGACAAAGCTACCCAAGTCGGCATAAACGGTTTTTTATTTAAACCTATCAAACAGTCATTATTGTTTGATACCATAATAAGCATTTTCTTTGAAGAAACTGAGATAGAACTAACGAAAAAAATAGGCACAATAACGCGTGTTTCACTTGATAAAAAAGCTGTTAAGGGAGCTTATTTACTCGTTGCTGAGGATAATAAAATAAACCAAAAAGTTGCGCTTGAAGTTTTATCCGAAGCGGGCATATACGTTCACATTGTTAATAACGGCAATGAAGTTTTGAAAGCCATTGAAAATGAAGACTATGACGCAATTTTGCTGGATGTACAAATGCCCGTTCTTGATGGAATAAGGACAACGCAAGCAATAAGAAATGACAAACGTTTCAAAAACCTTCCAATAATTGCCATGACAGCAAATGCAATGAAAGGTGATAGGGAAAAATATTTAAAAGCAGGCATGAATGACTACATTGCAAAACCCATAAATACAGAACAGCTTTTCAGTGTATTAAGAAATTGGGTTGTTCCTAAAGAAAGGCCGGAACTTGAGAAAAAGATATTAAAGCAACGGGAAAAATGTGTATTTGATACGATAAATTTTCCCGTTGAACTTGACGGAATAAATGTTAATAATGCAGTAGCGCGTTTAGCCGGAAACAAAAAACTTTTTTTACGTCTATTAAAACACTTTGCTAGAGATAATATTAAAACCGGTGAAGAAATAGCAAACGCAATAGAAAAAAGGCAATATAATAAGGCACAAGAAATTTCACATGCCCTAAAAGGCGTTGCCGGAAATATAGGCGCTGAAAAAGTTTATGAAAGCGCAAAAGAATTAAATGATAAACTTAAAAAAGGTGTTCATAAAAAACTAAACATTTTGGTTGATAAAATTTCAAAACAACTCGATATTGTATTAAATTCAATTATAGAAGTTATTAAACAACGAGAGAAAATAAAATTAGAACGCAACGATTATGCTCCTTTGGATGTTGAACGCGTAATACCTATATTAAAAGAAATGTATGATTATTGCAAAAACTTTGACCCTGATGCCGATACGTTGTTAGATGAATTAAAGGGTTTACTGGAAAACACTTTTTATTCTGATGAGTACGATGATTTAGAAGAAAGTATTGAGATGAACAATTTTGAACAAGCCCTTGACAATATTCTAACAATGGAGTGCAAGTTTTAAAATTTGTAAATTTACAAAATTGGTAATATAAAATAAAATG
>CAYUYT010000225.1:0-6077 GCA_964449345.1 uncultured Spirochaetia bacterium
CGACACTTTAAAGTGTCGGTTGCATAAAATTTAAAGTATTATTAGTATATATATAAATAATGTTAAATGCGTTACTTTGAAACAGTTTAAATTTCTTTTCAAGTTTACGTTTTATAATTATCAGGCGTTATTAAACTTATGTTCAAAAAAACGTATATAATAATATTAATAAATCATCAGTAAAATGTACAGATTTTTATGTTTTTTTGCGGTTTTCATAAAGCCAACAATTCGCAATGTGCCCTGTTTCAATTTCAATCTCGGGCGGGACATTATCGCACTCTTTCATTTTCTTAGGGCAACGCGTTTTAAATACGCACCCGGCCGGCGGATTAATCGGGTCGGGAATATCACCCTCTAAAATAATCTGCTCTTTTTCGTTTTCAGGGTCAGGAATAGGCACGGCAGATAACAACGCCTTTGTGTAAGGATGTTTTGCGTTGCTTATTATTTGTTCGTTTGTGCCGATTTCCATGATTTTCCCTAAATACATGACCACAATGCGGTCGCAAAAATAATCAACAACGGACAAATCATGAGCAACGAAAAGATATGTTAATGAAAATTCTTCTTTCATTTTTTGCATAAGCTTTAAAATTTGAACCTGAATAGAAACGTCTAGTGCGGAAACGGGTTCGTCAGCAATAATAAAATCAGGGTTTAAAACGAGTGCGCGCGCAATTCCGATTCTTTGTCTCTGTCCCCCGGAAAACTCATGAGGATATCGGTAATAATAATCAGCATCAAGGCCCACTAGGTTTAATATCTCTTTAACTTTTTCCATGCGTTCGTTTTTCGGATAAAGTGAATGAATAGCAATGCCTTCTTCGATTATTTTGCCGATTGACATTCGCGGATTTAATGATTCAAACGGGTCTTGAAAAATAATCTGAATATGGCGGCACAACGCGTTTAATTCTTTTCTATCCATATCGAGAATGTTTTTTCCGTTGTAAATTATTTCAGATTCGTGTTTATGGTTATATATTTCATCAATAAGGCCTAAAATACTTCTTGAAAGCGTTGTTTTTCCCGAACCGGATTCGCCAACTAAGCCCACGGAGTCACCTTTATAAATATCAAAGCTGACTCCGTCAACGGCTTTAACAAATTGCGTTGATTTTTTAAAAAATCCCGAAACGAGGGGAAAGTGAACTTTTACGTTTTTTAGATTTAGTAAGGCGTTTTTTGTCAAAATTAAAACCTGCCGGAATCTATTCTTTATTTAGGATTTCGTTTAATTTTCTTAAAGTATCTTTATTAGTATCCCACGTTAAATGCTCAACAGCTTCTTCATACGAACACCATTCAACTTTCTGATGTTCTCTAGGAAGGCGTTCATAATCAGTGTCATTAACTTCAACAGCAAAAACGTATTCCGTAATATAAAAATCTTTATTTTTAAGCTTAAACTGAAAAGAATAATCAAGGTCAATTAAACGGTTGATACGGTCTTTAGTATACCCGCTCTCTTCGTAGACTTCCCTGTAAACGGCGTCCATAACTTTTTCGCCGTCTTCCACTCCGCCTGTTACGGGCTGCCAAAAGCCGCCGCGTTCATCCGTACGTTGCATCATTAAATATTTATATTCACCGTCAATTTTACAAAAAATAATAACATCTACTTGTAATGGCAATTTCATTTTTACTCCAAAAGTACGGATATATTATAACATACAATAATTTTACCTGAAAACAAAAAAAAATAAAAATAACTTAGTAACGCGGTTTTATTCGTGTATTATTTCAGTAAATTTATTTTTCCCTTTATTTTTATTGGAGAAACAAATGAAAAAAGCATTTTTCTTAATTTTTATATTAATTAATTCTTTATTATTTTCAAAAACAGCTCATTATATGACAATATCAAAAACGCTCTTTTCAAAAAACGGAAAATACGTTTATTCGGCGAGTTTTGATTCAACCGGCATAATGTGGAATGTAAAAACAGGTAGCCCGAGTTCTCAAATGAAAGGACAACGCGGTTTTATGACAAGTATGGCAATTTCGGATAAATATAAAATACTTCTATCTACTGCTCGGGATAAAACGATTGCAATGAGAAAACTGGACGGAAAATTAATAAAAATTATACGCAGGCACAGCGATGCTGTTAATTACGTTTTAATTAAGGACAATCTTGCAGTAACGGCAAGCGATAACGGAGAAATATTTTTATGGAAGTTTCCTGCAATGTACCGTATTGGAGCTTTTAAATTCCGCGTTCCTGGAATAGATTCATTGAGTTTATCTAAAAAATCTGCATTTCTTGCCGCTGGATGCGTTGACGGATTTATACGAATAATTAACGTAAAAACCAGAAGATATATAAAAAAAATAAAAGCTCATGAAAACTATATTTACGCAACGGTTTTTGTATCACCATACAAACTATTGACATCTTCAAACAGGGGAATAATAAAACTTTGGGATTTAAAAACGTTTAAATTAGTAAAAAGCTTAAAAATTCAATCAGGAATATTTTCTTTATTGAAAATAAATACTACGGTTTATGCAGGCGCTAAAAACGGTAATATTTATTCAATCGACGCAAAAACCCTAGAACAAAAGCAGGTGTACAAAGTATCATCACGCGCTATTACTGCTTTAGACATTAATAATGATGAAAAATTAATTGCTGCCGGAGACGAAAGCGGAGCTATTTATGTTTTGAAATTTCCCGGATTTAAAAAAGTAAAAGTTTTAGGGCGTTAATTACTTTCGGGGACTCCCTATTTACGTATTAAATGTTAATTTAAATGTTTTTTCATTGAAAATAATCCAAAAGTTTGTTATTTAATATTGTAATAATTAAAAAGGGAAACGTTTTTATGAGAAATTTTTTATATCTTTTGCGCTATATTTTTCTCGTTATTTTTGCATTTATTTTTATTTTAATTTTTCCGCTTGCACGTACTTATGACGTTACACATTCTAAACTATTTACCGAAGATTTTTGGGTTGGTATAATCGGGAGCGCTGATTTTACGCACATTGTTTTATCAAATTTGCCTGAAGAACAAGGCAAAAAAATAAAATCAAGCCCTAAGTTCGAGGATAATAGCGAAAAACTGAATGAATATTTTAAAGAATACGTTATTGAAAGAAAATTCCGCCCTTTTATGAAAAAAATAACGCAATATTTATTAAAAAAACACGAATCTTTGCCTAAACCTGTTAGTTTGAAAACGGAAAAAAGTAAACTTTATTTTCTTATGACACAGCTTCTGGCATCGGAATCTCAAAAAATACCTTACAAGTACAGAAAACAAGCAAATTTAATCTTGAACAGAAAAATTTTCAAACATTTCCCTAATATTCTCGTTGCTGAAAGAATTATTATACCAAAAGTAAGACGGAATATGGATAAGGTCAGGGACCGCCTTGCGCGTTATGACACAAACGCAAAATGGGCATTAATATTACCTATTGTACTTGCAATATTAATAGGAATTTTAGCTTTTCTTCCACGCAAAATTACGGGCTGGTTAGGCGTTAGCTTGATTATAAGTTTTCCGCTTTTCGCTGCTTATAATTTAATTATTTTCTACGGTCTTGCTCCAGCCGAATATTTATACGAACAATTAAGCGTTGTACCGGATTTACGCGCTTTTTTTAACGAACACGTTATAACGTTAAAATACCTTAAATCAACCGTACGTAATATTTTATTAAAACCCGTTGCAATTGAAGCGGTTATTTTCTTAATTATTGGAATTAGTTTTGTGGTCGTTGCATCTATTATGAAAAAGAAAGAAAAAAAACAGGCACAAAATGAATTCGAAGTAGTGGATTAACATTGGAAAAACAAAACGCTAAAAAACCGTCCTTTAAAGAAATTTTTAGCTGGTGTATGTTTGATTTTGCAAACTCATCTTATATAACCGTAGTAATTACAACGGTTTACTCAACGTTTTTCGTTTCTTACATTGTTGCAGGGCAAAAAGGGGATTTTTTTTGGGGAATTGCTACGGCAAGCGCAAATTTTATGGCTGTCATTTTAGGCCCTATTTTAGGCACAATTTCGGATTATAAAGCGCAGAAAAAAAAATTTTTAATAATAACATCCGCATTATGTATTTTCACAACTGCGTTATTGTTTTTCCCCTCAAGCGGACACGTGGGGTTTGCTATTTTTCTCTTAGCTTTTTCATACATGGCTTTTAATTTAACGGAAAATTTCATTTCTTCATTTCTGCCTGAAATATCAACGAAAAAAAATATAGGAAAAATCTCAGGATATGCATGGGCACTTGGGTATATCGGCGGTGTTATTTCTCTCGTAATCGCAATTTTAATAATAAAAAAATTTGGCAGCATTACCGGAGTCAAAGTTTCAATGTTAATGATTGCAGCGTTCTTTTTGCTTTCTGCTTTGCCCGCGTTTATAAACTTAAAAGAGAGGTCTGAAAAAAAACCTCTGGCTTCGGATAAAAACGTTATTAAAGCATCTTTTTCGGATTTGATTTACACTTTTAAAAACGTAAAACAAAATAAAAACCTGCTGGTTTTTTTACTATCTTTTTTCTTTTTCTCTTGCGGAATTGCAATCGTGTTTACTTTTTCGGCAATTTACGCAAAACAGGAACTTGGGTTTAAAATGCCGGAATTAATGCTTTTAATTATAAGCGTGAATTTACTTGCAAGCGTAGGCGCGCTATTATTCGGGTTTATTCAGGATAAAATCGGGGCAAAACCTACCGTATTAATAACGCTTATTATTTGGTGCGCTGTTATTTTAGGAATTGTACTAACAACGAGTAAAACAGCATTTTTTGCTATCGGTGTATTCGTTGGGCTTAGTTTAGGTTCAACGCAAAGCGCATCAAGAGCTATGATCGGGCTTTTGACAAAAGAAGGGCGTTTCGGAGAGGATTACGGCTTGTGGGGATTTTCGGGTAAACTCGCTGCAATTGTGGGAAGCTTTTCTTTCGGGCTTCTCGTTTTGTTAACGCATTCAAGGCGTATCGCAGTTTTTGCCACGCTTGGTTTTTTCCTTGCGGGATTAATTATTCTTTTGTTTGTTAAAGTTGGAGATAAAAGAAAAGTCGTACCTAAAACCTAATTTTCCTTGTATCGTCTTGAGATAATTAAAAACACTATTGTTGAAATAATCACACCGGTTAAATAAAATCCAAGTATTAGTACCCAAACTTTTTTTACGTTGATTGTAATTACTTTGTATGCAAGGAAATTCCAGAGGGGGAAAAATAAAGGCCAAATTAATGACGTTATTAATAAACAAGGCCATACTTCATCGTGCATTTTTTCGTATTTATCCTTGCCGATTATTAATTTTATAAATACTGACGCAGGAGCATACACAAAAATTGAAGGTAATCCCATTAAAATATAACTAACGAGTAAAAACCCTCCGGTAACTATAATAGACGTGAGTAATGACACTTTATACCTCCTGAAACTTATATAGCATTATAATACTCTTGATAAAAAGTGCAAACACGTTTTACATTTTTTAGCCAATCTGTGATTAGTTTAAACCGATTCAATTTAGCATGAAAATTCGTCTTTTAATAATGTAAAAAAGGTAATGTAAAGCATGGGGATGATAAAATTTTACGCTTGAAGTATAAATAATAGCTTAAACAGATTATCACAAAAACGTAAGCACATTCTTGTGATGACCGTAGCCGGGAATAAAATTGTAAAAACCTACGGAAAGCTCTTTTTAGTTATTATCAACGGGTTTACGCTACATCATTTGCCCTTTTATAATAACGTCTTTACCGTTAAGCTTTAACTCAGTTTTATAAATATTTAGTTTTGTAATTCTTTCAGCAACGTCTTTTTCAAGAGAACAGGTTATGCATGTTAGGCTTAAATCCTGATCATTAAGGTTATATTGCTTGTCTTCAACAACAATCGTACTTTCAATTAAATCGTTGTCTTTATCACTAAAAGAATGGCGATAAATTTGCCTGCGTTCGACGGTTTCCTTAGCGTTTTCTGCGCTCCATGCGGTTTTCATTTCCTTATATGTGTGCGAAAAATAGAAAAACCTTATTTTTTTTTCAAAATAGTATTTTTTTTCGTTTATATCCAAAAAATTTCGCATT
>CAYUYT010000226.1:0-6054 GCA_964449345.1 uncultured Spirochaetia bacterium
AGTTCGGGCAGGGATTTCTTCTCTTCAAGTCCCCCTTTACGTTGGAGGGGGATTTCGGGGGATTTTTTCTCTTTTTTCTTACAGATGAACTCAAATTAACGGGAATAAAAATTATTGTTATAACATCTGAACAACGATTAGAGCAATATCATCGGAAAAAACGTCTTTATTTTGAAAGTTTTTAATGTCTTCTAGTATATTTACGATGATTTGCTTTGGTGGTTTATCTGCGTTTTTAAGCAAACACGTTGAAAGCCCTTTCATACCGTATTGATTTTCTTTAGTTTTTTTACCGGATTTAAAAATTTCCGTTGCACCGTCTGTAAAAAAAACGAGTTTATCACCGCTTTCAAGGTTAACGGTTTTTTCATGATACAGATCATCCGGGAATTCAAAATAACCGATTATTGAGCCTTTAACAAAAATGCGTTCTATCGCATTTGTTTTCGTTCTAATTACAATCTGGTCGTCATGCCCGGCATTGCAAAAAGTAAAAGTTTTTTCTTTTGTGTTTAAAACACCGTAAAGCCCGGTGAAGTGTTTGTCTTTTAAAAGCGGCAAAATATTATTTCTAAGATTTAAAATAAACTTTTTTGGAGAAAGAACGTTTTCTTTATCAACAGTTATATAAGTTTTAATCATGGAAGTAATAAACGCAGCAGAAACCCCGTGCCCGCAAACATCGCTTAGAAAAACGCCTATATTATGCTCGTCAATTTCAATATAATCAAAAAAATCCCCTCCCACCTGATCCATGGGCAGATAAAAAGATGAAAATTCACAGAAATTCATCTTAGGCTCTTGTCTTGGCAACAAGCTTTCCTGAATTTTCTTAGCCATTAATAAATCTTTGGTTATAATTTTGTCTTTTTTGTCTAATTCGTTGTAAGCGACATTTAATTTATTTTGAAGGTGGTCTGAGAGTTTAACAATTTTTTTCGTTTCTTTTAATAGCTTTTTATATTTTTTAGCAAGAGTTTTATACTCATCCTGTAAATCGCCTTTAAAGTCTTTTAAATTTTTACGTATCCAGGTTGCTTTTTCCGCAACGTTTTCTTCTTCTTCAAATAAATCTAATGCTCTTTCCATTTTATCCGGTTTCCCGTTTTTTATACCTTGTACTAACATAGTTCAAATTTAATCCAATACCAATAAAAGAATGTGAAATTTTTATTAAAAAATCAATACATTCACGGAATTTTTACCAATATTAAAGCGATATCATCTTCAAAATCTTTTCTGCCCTGATAATCCTGGGCATCCTTAATTATCAAATCAATGAGTTTGTGA
Organism: uncultured Spirochaetia bacterium; assembly: GCA_964449345.1. Taxonomy (GTDB): domain Bacteria; phylum Spirochaetota; class CALGPD01; order CALGPD01; family CALGPD01; genus CALGPD01. The sequence continues at coordinate 1,291 of CAYUYT010000226.1, forward strand.
ACGGGTTTTTCAAAATTATTACGTATAACTTTTATCAAGCCCTCATGGCCGTATTGCGTTTTATACGTTTTCGGCCCGTTGAATAATTCAATAATTCCGTCGGTAAATAAAACAACGAGGTCGCCCGAAAAAAGCTGCACTTTGGATTGTGAAAAAGAAAAACCCGGGTAGTCGAAAAATCCTATAACAGGTCCTTTAATAAAAAGCTTTTCCGTGTCATTGCTTTTATTTCTAATTACTAACTGGTCAAGATGCCCCGCACAACTATAATTTAATGTTAAATTTTTTCTATTTAAAACACCGTAGAACGCAGTAAAAAATTTCTCTTCAAGCAAAGGCAATAATTTGGCTTGCAAATTATTCATAAATTTAGAAGGGGATTTCAAGTTTTTCTTATCCATATCAAGAGCGGATTTTATTAAAGACGTTATTAATGATGCAGAAACTCCGTGGCCTGAAACATCGCTGATGAAAAATCCTGTGCTTTTATTATCAATTATGGTGTAATCAAAAAAATCGCCGCCCACCTCGTCAGTAGGAATATATATTGAAGCTATGGAAAAGCCTTCAATTTCCGGCGGTTTATCAGGCATTAAATTTTTCTGTATGCTTTTTGCGGATTGTAAATCGTATTCTTTTAAAATATCCTGACGATGTAATTCATCAATTGCTTTATTTAATCCGTTTTGAAGACGGTCTGACAAACGAATTATTTTCTTGCTATCGTTAACGAGTTTCTCATATTTACTTAAAAGTTTTTCATAGTGTTCAAGCAAAGCGTTATCAGTGAATTCAGGGGAACGCACAATTTCCCTGCACCTCATAATTATTTCATCTTCCGAATCGAACAAATTGATTTTCCTTCTTAGTTTATTCATTTCACGCCTATTTATAAATTCTCTTTCCACTCTTCAGGGTTGATTTCAATTATTTCACTATTTTCATTTTTCTTAAGAAATACCTTTTTTAACCCTGCATTTATGATAAAACGTTTACATAAAATACAAACTTGATTATGCCCGTAAACGTAAATACTGCCGCCCCGGCATTTTTCCTCGCCTGCTTGAATAATCGCGTTTTGTTCTGCATGTATGCTTCTGCAGGTTTCGTACATTGTACCGGATTTTATTTTATTTTTTATACGGTAACATTCGCCTATCTCGTTGCACCCTTTTACGCCCACAGGTGTATTGTTATATCCCGTACCTTTTACCTTTTTAAAAGGATCGATAATTACAGCGCCAACCTGCGCACGCAGGCAATCACTTCTCGTACTCGCAATACGGGCAAATTCCATAAAATATTCGTTCCATGAAGGCCGTTTCATTCAAAAACCCCTTTAATATTAGTTAAAAGCCGGGGAATTGTCCCGTTATTAAGTATGGTTACATCAGCCATAGCAATCGGACCGCCCTTTTCCAAGTTTTCAATTTCGGAATAATCACGGGAAAGTGCTTGTTCTTTGCCTAAAGCCCTTTTAGGACGCTTTGATAAACGCTCATAACGCAATTCAGGGTTTGTGTAGATAGAAATAACTTTCATTTCAGGATACTCTTTTTTTAAAACTTTATATTCGCTCCAGGAATAAAGCCCGTCTATTAATACGTTGTTTCCCGATTTAAGAATGGATTTAATCTTAGGCAATGAAAGAATTGCATAAGCTGCCATACCGTAAGTTTTTCGCAAATCTTCCCTAACCATGCGTTCGTTTTTTTCGTTAATTTCAAGTCCGCGCTTTTCTAACTCTTCCATGGTTAAGCCGCCAAAATATACTTTTTCATAGCTTTTATCTTCAAAATATTTAGCCGCTTCGGATTTTCCTGCACCGCATAAACCAACTAAAGCCACAACCACAACTCTCTCCTAAATAAAATATAAACATTAAACTTTGGATTCAAAAACAATTAACCATACAAACTATTAATTGTAAACAACTTAGCATTTTTATTAACTTAATATTATCACACAAAACAAAAATATACTATGAAAAATATAAAATCAACGAAAAAAATATTGACTTTCGCAATAATTTAAACTATTATATATACAACATTATGAATATACGAGGTTAGGAATGGAAGCTCAGGTTTACTCATCGCCTCACTGCGGTTTTTGCAAACAGGCAATAAATTATTTAAGGGAAATAGGTGTTAAAGTTAAAATTAAAGATATAGCCCGCAACCTGGGATACGCCGAAGAATTAATGAAAAAGACCGGTCAAACAGGAGTGCCAGTGATTTACATGAAAGGCAAAAAAATTGTGGGTTTTGATAAAAATAGAATTGATAGAATATTAGGAATAACTTAATGTTGCAATTATTTACTCCCGCTACAATCATTTAAAGCCGCAGAAACACAAACCTGCGGTTTTAAATGATATTTTTTTATCACTTCATTATTTAACGAGAATGTTTTAATTTTATAAAATGAACCAAGAAAAATTTACACTAGAATATCAAATTGAATTAAACGTTAAACACGCTGTTTATAAAGACTGCCCTTATTTCCCTTGCCATGAACTCGATGAAGATAATTTTACGTGTATATTTTGCTACTGCCCTTATTATGACAGAAAGAGTAAACAAGGCGGTTGTTTAAGTAAAAACGGCACAGGCGAATGGTTTAATTTTGAAAAAAACGGCGAAAAGAAAAAAATATGGGATTGTTCAAAATGCGTTTATCCTCATATCCCGGAAAACGCAAAGAAAATATTCCTTTCTTTTTACGTTGATTTTTAAATCATAAATAAAAAAACAAAAATATAAAATTTTCTTGAAATTAATTTTCTTTTTCATTAATTTAATTTAATGCCTGAAAACGATAAAATAAGAACAGAAATTGAAACCGGACAAAATATTGCTGTAAACATCCGGCGTTTAGCGTCAAAAGGCAAAGAAAGCGTTAAATACATTATCGGGGAAATCTTAAAAAAACACGATGCAAAGGATTTGCTTGATGAAATATTCGTTACTGTTACCGAACTCGTTTTTAATGCTATAAAAGCCAATTATAAATACATAATCACCTTAGATGCACTTGAACATTTAGTAAAAAAGACCAATGCCGCGCATACAACCACTCAAATAATGCAAAACAAAACGCTTTATAACGCATATATAAAAAAATTAGATATGAACTTAATTAACGGCCAAGTAAGGCGCATGTTTAAGCAGGAAGAAGAAGCGGGTAAAATTATTACAAAAGCTCAGGAAGAAGGTCGTGAATTAAACGAAACGGAAAAATCCGAAATTAAGAATAAAATGAAAATGATGTTACGCGCTCAACAAAAGGGAATAAAAATATATCTAAATTTTAATTTTGAAGAAAACGACGTTATTATTGACATTGTAAATGACGCGCCTATAACAGAAGAAGCGCTTGAACGCATTAAAGAAAAACGCGAAACATTTGCCGAATATTACAAACAGGGCAAAGAGCAGGATTTTTTCATTGAAAACTTAGATACAGCGGAAAGCGCAGGTCTAGGGCTAGCAATGATTGATTCCCGATTATACAAACAAGGGATTGAACCGCTTAAAAGTTTTAATATTTTCGGGATAGGAAACAAAACTTGCCTGACCCTAACCTACCCTTTAAAAACTTAACGAGCTTTTTTAGGTCGCCGTGGCCTTGATGATAATCTGTTCATCATTTTTAATACCTTCATGCCGTCGGGTTTAATATTTTTTATACGTTGAAAATGGCTTGTCATTTTCCTTCCTGTTGCTTGAAGTTGTTTAACGAATGGGTGATTATTACCTAACTTTTTAATACGTTTTCTTAATTCTCCGATATGTTTTTCAATTTTTTCTCGCATAACAATAAGCTTGTCAATAACCTTATTAAGTTTAGGAGAATATTTTTCTACATCGGGATTTTTTTGTATTTTAGCCAAAACACCGACTAATTCTTGATTAATTTTAATATTATTTTTTATTATTCTATCTTTTTTAGCGTCAGATAACGCAAAAACGGATATTGAAAACAATATTCCAATTAATATTACTGTGATTCTCTTCATAAAAACTCCTTATTTTTTAAGTCTAGTGATGTAAACACTAGTTTTTTAAATTTAGTTTTAAAAAACCATTTTTTCAAATGATTTTTTATTGTAATTAAATAATGCCCCGGCTAAAATTAACCAAAGGGCATTATTACTCCTAAAGTGCGGCACTAAAAGCGCAACACCGCTTTTGCAGGAGAATTTACAGGGAGATTATCCTGTTCTACAGCGAAAACCGAGCCTCCGTTTCGTAATGTTTGAACCGCTGCGGTATTTAGCAGTTCTCGATTGTCACCCCGGTTTTCTTCATGTATAACAACATCACCGGTTTTATTATCATATACTCCGTATCGGTCTTGATTAGTATCTATAAATAAACTATCTATTCTAGCGTTGAAGGATGCCGGCACAATAGATTTAATATCATTTTGGGTTTTGCCGTTATTTGAATTTTTCGCATACTTTTCAAGCGATTCTCTCATGTCTTTAAAAAAATAACTATGTATAATTTGCCACGATTCTTCATGCAGATTTTCTAAAGATATTCCGTCAGGATTTTTTAGAATGTGTTTTTCAAATAAGTATTGATACGAATTATTCTTTTTATATTTTGCTAAAATATCAGGTAAGCCTGCAATTATTAAAGGGAAATGCATATTTTTTATAACATCATAAACACCGCTTTCAAGTTCATGTACATAACGCCCGATATTATTATCTTTTTCATCAATGCCCACACCCTGTCCGTGATAAATTGCATC
>CAYUYT010000227.1:0-6015 GCA_964449345.1 uncultured Spirochaetia bacterium
CAGGGCAAGCAGGGCATATATTCCTGTAAAAAAAGCAAACAAAAGCATTTTTCAAAGAACTAAACCAAAGTAAAATAAAAAACGGGAAAATAAAACGTATTATTTTTGCAATCTTTATAAAATTATTAATATAAAAGCTTAATTGTATGCTGAAATATTAGGTCAACATAGCAAAAAAAAGGCATATTGTTGAATAACAGAACATTTATTTTTAAAACCCGGCAGCCACGCATCACCCTGGCTGGATTTTAAAAATAAATTGCATGGAGATTTTAGTTAAAAATTATGGCAAATTATATGACTGTATGATTTCTTATGCTTTACTTTCTAATGCGTTAATCATGTTGTTAAAAAAAATTGCGTATAATAAATTACAGGGATTATTGAATTTTGGTTTTATTATAACTATAATTTAAATTTACTGCTAAAAATATTGATGAAACTAAAATTATTTTTATGATTTTTCTCATTTTATCCTTTCTCTCACCTTGATTGTAAATCATCTGCTAAATCCTGTATTGAGAGCACTCTTATTCATTATCATAACAGCGTATATAATTCGAGTTTCTAAGCGAGGGTGGTGTGATTACTGATTTAAGAACATAATTTTGGTTCGTTATTTTTTCTTTCCAGCATCTTCGCCAATAATCTCACCAAAGCGCTTAAATAAACCGTACATAGCGCCCATACTATTTTGCGCAATTTTAAAAAGTTTGTCCGTGTCTTCTTTTTCCAGTTTCATACCGAAAAACCCTTCAAGAGTCCCGGGTTCAGGAAAATTAAAAAAAGAATTTTCCACAGAATTATCAGTTTTATTTTGATTTTCTGCGTTGTTAAATTTATTTATAACGGTTTTAAAAAGCGTTTTAAAATACTCACTCATATCATTAACCTGCGTATCTTTTACATTTGCGCTTTCGGCAATTATGCTTTTTAATTTTTCCATTCCTTGTTCAATATTTTCTTCACCTTGTTCTTTAATTTCGCTAATGAGTTTCTCAGCTTTTCTATAAAGTTCGGATAATTTATGAACAGTATCAAAGTGTTCTTTTTTTATTTTTTTAAGAAGTGAATCAAGTTCGTCAATATAAGCCATATTTTAATCCCATTATAATAATTTTTCAGTTTAACATTATATAAAGGTCAATATTTTTGTCAAGAGAGGTTTAAATTTTTGAGCGTAAATTTTAAAATACATAAAAATTCTATATTCCTTTCTAGTTTACCCATACATATTAAAGCGAATTTCAAGACATATTATTATCAAACCTTAATGATATTTTATTCACAATAGAGGCAGCATTGGCCCATTATCGCCTACATATTTCTGTTTTGGCTTCAAAAGTGACCGCGTTTACACTCTTAATAAGATTAATTTTCCCGCCTGAACTTGGCTTCTTTCTTGCTTATTTTCAAAATTTCACAAAATTGCTTTTAAGAACGAATTTTCTCTTAATTTATAAGAATTTAATTTTTATCAATTTTTAAATCTGTACTCTTAAATTTTATAAATAAATTTACCGCGAGAAAATGTTAATATCCCCGCAACAATTACAGTATTATTTAATGACAACGTGGGTATTTTTAAAGACCGGACTGTTTTTTCTTATTTCGTTTTTGTTCCATCAACTGCATTTTTTTATAATAATTGACTTGTTTTTGAATTTCTTCAATATCGTTGCACTGAACTTTTCCGCCTTCAGCGAGTTTAAATTTACTTGATTTCATTATAGGATCAGCTACAACTCTATCAGCAACGGGATCAAGTCCTGTCATTCTCAGGAGGTCGGAAACGCCGAAATCAAAAATGTGTTTCGCAGCTTTTTTAATTTCGATTTTATGCTTTAACAATTGCGTTAACAAGGTATCGTATAAACGCCCTGTTGGGTCTTTAAGCATAATATTTGCAAGCTGACGGTAAATCAGCCATATACGCTCTGCAAGAAGGGTTATAAGCTTTGTGGCAAGCTGTGGCTGCTTTGTAACCATACCCTCAAAGTTTTGTCTGTTTACAGCGAACATCTGAACGCTTCCTTCAGCAATAGCGCTTGCGCTTCTTGGTTTATTATCTAAAATTGCCATTTCACCGAAAATATCACCTGGATTAAGAACAGCGAGCATTACTTCTTTTTCAGCAACAATTTTCGTTATTTTAACTTTTCCGCCTTGAATAATGTATAATTCGTTTCCCGGCTCATGTTCGCAAAAAATGAATGTATTATGTGAAAAAGAACGTGTAAAACCTTCTTTTGGCTGGTCTAAATTTAGTGCTTCTCTTGCGTATTTTTTAAGTCCTTCAAACTGTTTTTTCGCCTTTGCTAACATTTCTTTATCATCTTTAACGAGTTTAAGCACCTTATAAAAAGGATATACTGCAAGATTATTATTTTTTGCGTTTAAGTAGTAAAGGCCGATATTGTATAACTCTTTTGGGTCGGATTCAATGCTTTGCTGAAAACTTAACTTGGTTAATGCTTCATCAAAAGTTCTTAATTTCATGCTAAAACTTCTAATAATTTTCAAAGCAATAGGAGCATTTTTTTGAATAAGAACACCGAATAGATGTTTTTTTACAACGATTAAAGAAACATCGGATAAAGCAACTGCTGATTCAATTCTCGGGTGTCCGCTCATACAGGAAATAACCCCGAAAAAATCTCCGGGTTTTAGCACATCGCTTCCCTGTTCTTCCACAATGTTTTCATTTTCTTTGACAAGACGTACCGAACCTTTTCTAATGATAAAAAAAGCATCAGCATCTTTTTTGCCTTCTATCATTATCCAGGTGCCTTTGTTATAATTTGCCGTTGTTAGTTGTAAAGATTTTTCAGCCAATATTAAAATACCTGATTGTTTTACTCAACTTTATATTATATTAGTAAAAAAATTAAAGTCAATAAAAAGTTTTTTTACTTTTAACTTAATCGGTTAAAAGAAAAAATTATATAATAAATATATATTTTTTTTCTTTTTTATTATATAAAAACTCAAACTAAAATATATTTCAAAAAATATAAAATAAAAAATAATATTTATTATTCTTGTAATAAAAACGGATTTTTATAAAAAAAATACAAAATTATTATTTTTTCATGCAATCTTAATAAAATTTCTATCAATAATATATCAAGTTTTTCTTGACTATTTTATATTAGTAATATATTATTTTATCCGTTGTCAACAATTTCATTATTAAATTTCAGGGAAAACCTATGGCTGAAAAAAACTCAAAAAAAGAAAAAATTTATTGCGCCAATTGTGCGCATTGTGTGTTGATTAAAGAACGAACAGGCATTAACAATCAATACGTTTTACGAATCCGCTGTAAAGAAAAGAAATGGAAAAAGAAACTTGGAGAAGAAAAACTTTATAAATATTTTACTGTGGCTAGACGCACAATAGACGTTTGCGAAAAATATCAACCCATGGGTGAATTAAAAAGTTTTCTAAAAGATTTGCGAAAAAGTTTACCTATAAAAGATGAAATTTACAAAGAAGATGTTATTGCAATAAATTAAAGCAGAGTGATATTTACATGTTTAAAAAGAAATTTATTTTTTTTATCATATTTTTAGGAATTTTATTTGCCGGATGCGTAAAAAATTATAAAATTTACCGCAACCTTCATACTCCCAAAGGTATGTATGACAAAGGCATCGATCATTATGTTAAGGGAGATTACCAAGACGCTATTAAAACTTTTAAAGACTTAAAAGCGAAATTTCCTAACGCGGAAAAATACAGAGCTTGGGCTGATTATGAAATTGGATTCTGCTACTTTCATTTAGGGGAACTTGATAAGTCATTAAAAGCCTTCCGCGTTGTACTCGATGAACACAGCGTAAGAGCGCCGCGAATTCTTGCGGCAAGGATGATAATTAAAATTAAAAAGGGTGATGTTCAAAAAAGAAGTTCCTATGTGGACTAATAATTCCCTGAATTAAGAACGAAAAATAAAATTACGGTAGAATTTGTTTTGACTGAAAAAAATAAGTTTACAAGTCCATTAACGCAGAGATACTCTTCAAAAGAGATGTCATTCATTTTTTCCCCGCAAAATAAATACACTATTTGGCGAAAATTATGGATAGCTCTTGCAAAGGGTGAAAAGGAATGCGGGCTTGAAATTTCAAATGAACAGATTGAAGACCTACAAAACAATATAGATAATTTCCACTGGGAAAAAATTGCCGAATACGAAAAAGATACAAGACATGAAGTAATTGCACATATACACGGATTCGGAGATTTTGCCAAAAAAGCAAAACCTATCATACATTTGGGCGCAACAAGCGCGTTTGTTATGGATAACGGAAACATTATTCAATATTCGCAAGCTTTATTATTAATAAAAAAACACTTAATAAACGTAATTAACAAACTTAAAAACTTTGCCCTGAAAAACAGACATATTCCTTGCCTTGGGTTTACACATTTTCAACCGGCTCAATTAACCACAGTGGGGAAACGCGCTTGCTTGTGGATTCAAGACTTAATTTTAGATTATCATGACCTCGACTACCGGCTTAATAACCTGCCTTTACGCGGTGTAAAAGGCACAACGGGTACGCAGGCAAGTTTTATGAAGCTTTTTAACGGAGACCAAGAAAAAATAGATAAACTTGAAAAAAGCGTTGCGCAAAATATGGGGTTTGAGAAAACGTTGGAAGTAACAGGGCAAACTTATTCAAGAAAAATTGACTATCAAATTTTATCAATACTATCAGGGATTGCCCAGTCGGCTTCAAAATTTGCAAATGATATGCGCCTTTTAATGAATTTAAAAGAACTGGAAGAACCGTTTGAAGAAAAACAAGTAGGGTCATCCGCAATGCCTTATAAACGCAATCCCATGCGTTCTGAGAGGATAAATTCCCTTTCCCGTTATGTAATAAACAACGCGTTAAACGCTTCACATACACAGGCAACGCAATGGCTTGAAAGGACCCTTGATGATTCAGCTATAAAGCGGATTGCTATGGAAGAAAGTTTCCTTGCCACTGACGGGATATTGCGTTTATATGATAATATAGCATCTGGAATTGTAGTGTATAAAAATATGATAAATAAGAATTTATCGCACGAGCTTCCTTTTATGGCAACAGAAGATATAATGATGGAAGCAGTTAAAAACGGGGGAAATAGACAGGAAATACATGAGATTATACGCCAAATTTCACATGAAGTTACTAAAGAAATAAAATTAGAAGGAAAAAATAACGATTTAATAAAAAAAATTGTTAATGATAAGAGAATAAAACTTGACGAAAAAATAATAAACGATATACTAAAAGCAGAACGATTTACGGGACGTGCTTCGTCTCAAGTAATAAATTTTGTTAATAAAGAAATTGAACCGATAATAAAAAAAGAAAAAAAATTATTGGAAAATAAAATCACAATAATTAATGTTTAATAGTTGACGAATATATATTAATGTGGTTATACATTTAGTAGGAGAATACAATGGAAGCGATTAATATAAGGGACTCCATTAAAATAACACCGACAATAATAAAAAGGAGCAAAGAATACGTAGCCCTTCAATTAGTCGGTTACTTGGATACATACAACAGTAAGCCATTTCAAGATTACGTTAATGATATTATTAATAAAGGCTATCATCACGTTATAATGGATTGTAGCGGTTTAACTTATGTATCATCAACGGGTATCGGTTCATTTACAGCTTTTAATCGAGTGCTTCTTCCTAAAAACGGAAGTTTAGTTCTGGTTAATCTAATTCCAAAAGTATTCGAAGTTTTTAAATTATTAGGTTTTTTGAATTTCTTTAAAATTTTTCCCACTGTCGAATCCGCAATAGAAGACCTTGAAAAAAACAGCGGCGCAGACACTGGCGGGGCAAATGTTAAAAAAAAGGAAAGTGCTACTTCGCTAACGGCAAACTTTCCTTTGTCAACGTCTTGCCCGAATTGTGGAAAAATGCTTAAGTTTTCCAACCCCGGAAAATTTAAATGTATTTTTTGCAAATCTATTCTTAATGTTAAACAGGAT
>CAYUYT010000228.1:0-5935 GCA_964449345.1 uncultured Spirochaetia bacterium
ATTGTTAAAATTGCCCATAAACGCGTTTTTAAATAACTTATAACGGTTATGAAAAAGAAAACGTTGAATCAAATTTTGGAATCGGGGGAATTCGCTATTACTGCGGAGATTTTTCCACCAAAAGGCACTGATGTTTCTGGAGCTTATGAAAAAGCTGATTTGATAAAAAATTGGGTGCACGCTGTAAATATAACGGATAATCAGAGAGCCGTTGTGCGATATTCTTCATTAGCGCTTTGTGCGTTGCTTGAAAAACGTGGTATAGAATCGGTTTATCAATTAACCGTAAGGGATAGAAACCGACTTGCTCTTCAAAGCGATTTGCTTGCAACGCGGGAATTTAATATTAAAAACGTTATTGCATTATCCGGTGACCTTCCTCTATTAGGCGACCATAAAGAAGCAAAGCCGGTTTACGATTTAGATACAATAGGACTTCTTGAATGCATTTCCGTGATGAACAACGGAAAAGATTTAAACGGTCATACTTTAAACCGTTCTACCGACCTTTTTTTAGGCGCTGTTTGTAATCCCGGCTATGTGCCCATGGAACTTCAAATAATGACCATGGAAAAGAAAGTAAACGCCGGCGCAAAGTTTTTTCAAACTCAGGCAGTTTATTCTGCGCAAAGTTATAAAGAGTTTACGGAAAAAACAGCGTACTTAGATGCAAAGATTCTTGCAGGTATTTTACCTTTAAAATCAGCGCGAATGGCACGTTTCATGAACAAAAATGTACCGGGCATAGAAGTTCCGGAAAAAATAATTGATTTTATGGAAAAATCCAAAGAGCCAATTAAAGACGGAATAAAATTTGCCGCCGAACTAATTATGGAAATCAGGGATTTTGCTCATGGAATTCACGTTATGGCTATAAATTTTGAAGAGAAAATTCCTGAAATTTTAAAAACAGCCGGATTTTCACCGATTGAATAATACTAAATGATTTTTGTTTTAATTACTAATAATACCTGGATTCAATATTTTTGCAGTCCACAACTGTGCTTACACATAGGGATGTTCTATTTGTGGTAATAATTTTAAACATATTTTTAAGGGATTTATAAATTTAGTAATCTGGATTCTTGCCAAATTAGAAAAATTAGTTTACGTTTTAATCGGCTGGGAATATTTGTGTTCAGAATTCCAATTTATTTTTAATAACTCAGAATTATGTTAACTATTTATTAATTTAATTCGATAATTATATTATAAAAATAACCTTATTTTAAGGGGGAAATATGCATAGTGTAGAAAAATTAAGAACAGAACTTGAATATTTAAAGGAATCTTTCGGTATAGTAGGATTAAAGGGTGGTACTGAAGTTGAGGATTTGAATTTTGAAGAAATAAAATTTATTAATAATATTTCCAAGGGAATTGTTCCCCTTATTATAAAAATCGGCGGGCCTGAGGCAAGAAACGACATGAGGCAGTTATTTAAAATAAAGGTGGACGGACTTTTAGCCCCAATGATTGAAAGCCCTTATTCATTCAGGAATTTTATATTAACCGCAATGTCGCTTTTAAAAGAATACGGTGTTCGTCCTCTTTTATGCATTAACGCGGAAACAATCACTTTTTATAATAATATGCATGAAATAATTAAAAATTCTTATTTCGGTAGAATAGACTACGTTACTGTTGGCCGGGGAGATTTATCCGGTTCAATGGAGAAACAAAGCGTAGACGACCCTGAAGTAACGCGCGTTTCTGCTGATATTGTTAGTACAATGCGTGAAGCAGGTAAAATAACGAGTGTGGGTGGTAAACTAACCCCTCAAAGTATTATGAACGTACGTGATAATATAAAATCCCACAGAGCAAACTCACGGCACGTTGTGATTTCACTTGAAAGCGGAGTTGATTTAAAAGAAGCTTGCGCCAGAGCTTTATCCTTTGAAATAAAGCTTTATGAAACCCTTATGAAAATTGCGCCTGATAAAAGAACGGCTTATGAAAAACGTATAAACGAGACAAAAAGGCGTATGGTAAAAGGTTTTGCAAAAGCCGCAATGATTGCCTGATTTTTGTTTTATTACACACAATTTTGAAATTCTATTGACGAATCAACAGTTAAAGTATAATATTTTTCAGTATATGTTTTAAATTATTGAATTGATTGAAATCATTAATTTAGTTAAATTAGAAATAGTTATTTTTAAGGTGTAATATGTCGTCAATACACGATTTAGTTTCAAAAGAAATAGACAAACTCCCCCCATTGCCTAATACTGTAATGAAAGTTGTTGAACTTTGCAAAGACCCTCTTTTAAAGCCAAAAGATTTAAATAAAGTTATATCCTTTGACCCTGTATTAACGGGAAAAGCGTTAAAATTAATTAACAGCGCATACTACGCTTTAACGGAAAAAGTATCAAGCATTGTTAGAGCAATTATCATGCTAGGATTTAATACGGTTAAAAACCTTGCATTAACTACAGCAGTTTTAGGTCATGTTGAAAAAATGGGCAATGTTGGCGCTCTTGATATGGAAGGATTTTGGCGGCATTGTTTAGGCGTTGGAGTAGTTGCAAAAAAGATTGCCGCTACAACGGGCGAAGACCCTAAAAACGTCGAAGAATATTTTATTGCCGGTCTTTTACATGATATTGGTAAAATTGTATTAAACAAAGCAATTGCCGAAGATTATTTTCAGGTAATAAAAAAATCTGATCTTGAAGAAAAACCTTTAATTGAATGTGAAAAAGAACTTTTAGGAATTGATCACATTGAAATTTCAGTGGATATTTGCAATAAGTGGCAATTATCCGACGATTTAAAGCAGGCCATTTTATTACATCATAATCCAAAACAATGCACAGATAAAAGTAGAAAAGTAGTCTATTGCGTTTACGTTGCTAATATTTGGTGCAACCAAAATTCAATAGGTTTTTCCGGGAATATGGGTCCAAAAGAAATAGACAAAGAAATTCTTGAGTTTTTAGGAATCCAAGAAGCCGATATATATAATTGGGAAAATGAAATAGAAAAACGCATTTCCGATGCGAGCGTATTTTTAAAAATATCATAAACGGAACTTATTATGAAATTAAGATTTTGGGGAGTCCGGGGCTCTATACCAACTCCGGGAATAACAACGATTAAATACGGCGGAAATACAACTTGCCTTGAGATTAGAGGCGATAATGACGAACTTTTAATTATTGATGCCGGCACCGGGATAAAACCTCTTGGGGATTTTATTATGAAATACGATGCGCCGGTAAGGCCTTTAAATATAAAAATTTTACTAAGCCATACCCACTGGGATCATATTCAGGGGTTTCCTTTTTTTGCACCCGCTTATTTAAATAATACGAATATTAAAGTGTACGGACCGGTTAATTTTAGCGAAAAATTAGAGGAAATATTAATTGGTGATTTTAACAGAAAATTTTTTCCTATTAAACTTGACGATTTAAAAGCGAATATAGAATTTCAGGAATTACAGCAATCTATTTTTAAGATAGGCAAGTTTAAAGTCGCATCTATGTATTTAAACCATCCTGTTCTTGATCTTGGCTATAGGATAGAATATAACGGCAAAACCATTGTTACTATGTTTGATACAGAACCATACAGAAACGTTTTTGTTGAGGATTTTGAAGAAGAGGAAATGGATGAGTTTGACAAACAAAATTTTGAAGAAGCACAAGATGAAGTAAATAAACGTGTTTCAAAGCAAAAAATTCATGCAAAAGATGCGGACTTACTTATTTACGATGCACAATATTTGGAAGACGAATATTATCAAAAGCTCGGCTGGGGGCATAGTTACATTGAATATGCGGTTAACGCTGCAAAGGATGCCGGAGTTAAGAAACTTGCTTTATTCCATCACGACCCCATGAGAAACGATAAAAAAGTTGACGAGTTTCAGCAAAAGGCAATCGATTACGGGAATAAAATTGGTTACAATCAAACTATATTTTGTGCAAGAGAAAGGTTAGAGGTGGAAGTTTAAGTGAACATTAACAATACAAGTATCAAACTTTCAACAATATGGAATATAACTAATAAAATTAATTCCACTATGGAATTAAATACGTTGCTTATCGTTATTATGGAAGCGGCTAAGGCAATTTTACATTGTGAGGGTTCATCTTTAATGCTTATGGACCATGAGAACAACGAATTAAAATTTGACATTATTACCGGAGAGGTTTCAAAAGAAAGTGTTAAATCAATTCGCGTTCCTTTGGGAACGGGAATTGCAGGGCTTGTTGCACAAACAGGCGACCCTATTATAGTAAACGATGCTGAAAATGATGCGCGTGTGTTCCGTAAAGTTGATGAAAGTTCAAAATTCGTAACTCGGAATTTACTCTGCGTTCCCATGAAAATAAAAGATAAATTAATCGGCATTTTAGAGGGTGTTAATGCTTTGGGCAGAGACGGATTCACGGAACACGATTTAATTATATTAAATTTTCTTTCCGACCAGGCCGCCATTGCGATAAATAACAGACAAATGTTTGAAGAACTTGAAGAGGCGAACAAAGCCCTTGCTGATAGGGTTAAAGAATTAAACGCGCTTTATGAAATTTCCATGGCAGCTACACAGTATTATGACCTTGAAAAACTCTTTGATACAGCAATAAGAAGTATTTCTGAAATAATCGGCGCAAATCGATGTAGCTTATTTTTACACGATGAGAGCGAAAATAATTTCATACATTACGCATCAACGGGAATACCCGAATTAAAAGGAAAAAAATATGCCGTTGGTGATGATGCCGGAATAATGGGGCAGGTATTTAAAGACGGTTATCCCGTTTTAGTCGTAGATATTGAACAAGATGTCCGATTTTCATCATTCAAGAGCAGTATTTTTAGCTCTAAATCGTTTATGGCAATACCCCTAACTATAAATGACAAAATAATTGGTTTGTTAAACCTTGCCGATAAAAAGGACGGTGGAATATTTAATTCAGCGGATTTTATGATTTGCACGTCTATCGGAAATCATCTTGTTGCCGCTTTTAACACGTATAAACTTAATCAGGAAATTTTACAGCAGGAGAGGATTAAAAAAGAGCTTGAAACTGCTGTTGCAATTCAAAGGAGAATTCTTCCCAAATCTTTTGATAATGAAGCTGGAATTCAAATTCAAGCTTTAACCATGCCTGCTCGTAGTGTCGGAGGGGATTATTACGAATTTTTTAAAATAGACGAAAAACGTTTTGCAGTATTAATAGCCGATGTTTCCGGTAAAGGTATTCCCGCGGCCTTTTTTGCCGCATTATCAAGAAATACCCTTCGTGCAGAAACAACGAATTTTGTATCAGCAGAAAAAGTATTTTCTAACGGAAATAAATACATTTGTATGGATTCGGAAGCAGGAATGTTCGTAACCGCAGCGATTTTTGTAATTAACCACGAAGAAAAAACTATAAATTACGTCTCAGCAGGGCATAACGAGCAAATATTTTACAAAGCTAAAGAAAAGCGCCTTGAACTTATAAAATCTCCGGGGGTTCCTTTAGGCGTTTTACCAAATATAGATTTTAAGCAAAAGACTATGTCTTATGAACATGGGGATACTCTAGTATTATTTACAGACGGAGTAGTAGAAGCTAACAACGATGAGCATGAAGAATTTGGCGAAGAAAATTTTTATACGTTAGTTGAAAAGTATAATAACCTTGAATGCAGTGAAATGCTTGAAAAAATGAAAAATGATATTATGGCCTTTTCAAGTAAAGACCATCTTTTTGACGACTTAACATTAATGGTTGTAAGGTTTTAATTTATTAGATAATTAATTCTCGTTAAAAGAACTTTAAACCCGGTAAAGTTATTTTATAGTGTAATAATAAATGTAATTTTTTTGATTAATCAATAGGCATTAATAATTTGTTATTCTGTTTATGTAGAAATTTAAATATAACAGATTTTGTACTAAACTAGAGCAATAAAATCTTAGGTAAAG
>CAYUYT010000229.1:0-1345 GCA_964449345.1 uncultured Spirochaetia bacterium
GGCCCGCAGCAGTACAGGCCAAAGCAAACAAAACAAAAGGGCAAAGGATATAAAAAAAGACCACAAAGAAACAGAATACAAACAATAAGAATTAAACCGCGTTATTTATCAAAACGCGTATTTAGGGGAGTTGTAACTTATACCCCTGATACAGACCGCCGGCAGCCGGGATATACAACGTATAAATTCCGCGCACAAGGTTTTATTAAGAATTTAGGACAGCCTAATTCAATTAAAAGTCCAGTTACTATCAGAATACGCATTCGGTATATCAAGAGGCGAATTTATAAACCAAAGCGCGGACAAATGCCTATTGGTGGTTTTAGAAATAAAACCGTGTATGCAAATGTTTTGACTAAAATAGGCGGCAATAGTAAAAAAGATAAAACTGAATACCGAACGGTTGATGAAACTTTGACTATAACGATTCGTCCTGATAAAGTAACTTTAAATAAAAGTATGGGCAAATATGTTTATAAACACGGTTACCCTTACCGTAGACGCGCCACATTCAAACGATATTTATTTTCAATAAAAAACTTTAAGCAGTATATAAATCCAAATGCAAAAGCAGCAATTAAAGCGCGTATTAAAGTTTATCGAATGAAAATCCATACGTGGTATCCTAAAAACCCTCGTGCAAATTATCCAATAGGTGGATTTAAAACCATATACTATTATGCAAGGATATTAAGCGCTTCTTTAAATAGATAAGAATAAAAAAGGCGGTATGGATTTTTACCGCTTTTGGCTTTTATTAATCAAAGATTATTTCTTCTCCGTAAAGTAAACAAGGGTGTTTATTAATGATATGGATTTTCGATAAGGTTTTCTCGTTATATCTTCTAAAGACATAAAATCTTCGTTTTTATCAGGATTGGATTTATCGTTTTTAACATCTACAAGACAATCTATAACGAATTTTTTAAGGTTGCCTTTATTCTTTCTAATTAATTCAATTTTTTTAACTTCATTTTTTTTAGGGTTAATATATTCATTTACAATATTTTTTACTTTATTGTTAATTTGTTTATCTGCGCCTTGTTTTCTTGAAATATTAAAATGCCTTGTGAGGAAATCCATTTCACCTTTAATGTTTCTCGTTAGAAGTAATTTTATTTTGCCGCTAGCAGAAGTATTTATTATAATTTTTGCTTCAACTTCAATATCCTGTTCTGCAATTTCGCCTAATGTTTCACCCGACATATTTTTCTCCTGAAATTAAACTTTCATTAAATAAATATAAATATAATAAAAGTATTATATTATAAAATATTTATAAAAGTCAATTATTTCTTTTTTTTATATATTTTTAAGATATATAAAAAAAGTTTTAACGATAATT
>CAYUYT010000229.1:1355-5921 GCA_964449345.1 uncultured Spirochaetia bacterium
CGATAATTAAACTGATGCATGAATTTGTATCTTGATAATTAATGGGTAATAGTGTAAACTATATACAACGAATTATTTTTGGAGATGAAACTATGAATTTTTCACTTGGTGTATCAAAAATTATTACACCGGATGAGGTAATAGATAACGCATTTATTTCAATTGAGAATGACTTGATTAAAGAAATATCAACGTCTAAGCCTGAAAATGTCGTTGCTTCTGGAAATTATTTGCTTTTTCCGGCTCTTGTTAATTCGCACGACCATTTAATCGGCGCTTATTACCCTAAGGCAGGAGCGGGACCCTATCTTAACTGGCTTCCGTGGGATAATGATTTAAAAAAAGCAAAGGTATATGAAGAACGCGGCAAAAATTCCGTTCCCGATTTATACTATATCTCTTGCTATCGCTTGTTAATAGGTGGAGTAACAACGGTTTCCGATCATGTCCCGCATATTTTAACGGATAACTTTAACGGGATAATGCCAATTCGCGTTATACAAAAGTTCGGTTTGGCTCATGAAGCATCTTCCTATGATCTGAAATGGGGAGACGGCGTGGAAATAGAGTATCAACGTTCCGTTGAAAACAATTGGCCTTTTATTACACACATTTGTGAGGGATGGGATGATGAAGCGAGAAACGGCGTAAAGTATTTAAACAAAGTCGGGGCATTATCCGACCATACAGTATTAATTCACGGGATTGCTTACGCAGATGAGGATATTAAAACTTTGGCCCAAAATAACGTTAATCACGTCTGGTGCCCGATTTCTAATTACTATATGTTTAACAAAACGAGTAAAATTAAAGAGTTACTTAGCAACGGCGTTAATGTAGGTCTCGGTACTGACTCTCCTATGTCAGGCGGCTTGAATTTGCTTGAAGAAATGCGTTTTGCAAAACGGTTATATAAAGAAATTTACGGTGAAATACTCGATGATAAAGAAATAGTTAAAATGGCAACTATTAACGGAGCCCGTTGTTTTCGTCTGCAAAATAAATTAGGTACGATTGAAGAAGGGAAAATTGCCGATTTACTGTTAATCAAGGATACCGGGAACGATCCTTACACTTCTTTAGTTGAAGCAAAACATTCCGATATTATGCTCGTTGTCCACAAAGGCGAACCTATATACGGCGATGAAACTTTTGAAAGTTTATTTAAAACCTTGAAAATTTCTTATAAAAGAGTTAATATAGATAAAACTAAAAAGATTTTAAAAACGGATAAATTTTATCCTGATCTAAAAGAAATAATGAACAGGGTTAAAGCAAGCGTAGGATATGATAAAATATTGCCGTTTTTACCGGTGGAATAGCGGAGAAAATAATGCCAATAGCGAGAACGTATAAAGCTGGATCAGTAATCTATTTTGAGAAAGAAAAGTCGGATAAAGTTTTCATCTTAAAAGAAGGAAAGGTTATTCTTCGATTTATATCCATAGAAGAAAATTTTATTGAAAAAACAGAAACAATTAATGCGGGCCAGTTTTTCGGTGTAAAAAGCGCTGTTGGTAGTTTTCCGCGAGAAGAAACTGCCACGGCAGCTTCAAATTGTAAAATACTCGTTTTAAGTGTGCAGGAATTTGAACAACTTGCATCTAAAAATATGACAATACTTATGAAAATGTTGCGCGTTTTTTCTAATCAATTACGTAATGTGCATTCTTATGTGCGAAGGTATTTAACACAGGATGTTATTGAACAACGCGATGTGGAACTATTTAAAATTGGCGATTTTTATATGAAAAACAAGCGTATGGACCAGGCTGCTTATGTATATTCAAAATATCTTGAATATTATCCTGACGGAGAGTTGGCAGAAGAAGCGAAATTAAGATATGCTAACGCAAAAAAGGGCATGACAATGGGGCTAAACAACCCTAATCCCGTTGCTGCGGAAAAACAACGTAAATCAGGCACTTCGGCAACCACAAATGATCCAACTAAGGTATATTACGAAGCCGTTAGTATGTTTTCGCAAAATAAATTTAAAGAAGCTTCTGCATCACTTTCAAAAATTGTTAATCAGGGCGAGAATGAAAAAAATAGAGAGTTTTACCGGAAAAGTTTTTTCCAGCTGGGAAAATGTTACCTAAAAATGCAGGATTATGATAATGCTATTGATAAATTTTCGAAGTTTGTAAAAAATTATCCTGATGATTCTCTTACCAAAGAATCTATATATAACCTTGGGGTTTGCTATAAATCTCAGGGAGAATTAGACAAAGCAAAAGGGTTTTTTGAGAAAGTAATTGCCATGGGCAATGAGGATAAAATTACATCTAAAGCGCAAAATGAACTTGACGAAATTGACAGATTACAATAAACCCGGGGGATTTCAGTTATGGCATCGAATATGTTTGATAAATACGGCAGAAATTATAAAGCCGGGGAGATAATTTTTTCCGAGCATGAGCCTGGAAATAGTTTTTACTTAATTCATTCTGGAAAAGTTAAAATAACTAAAATTGTAGGTGAGACGGAAAAAAATCTTGATATATTAGGTCCTGGGGATATTTTTGGTGAAATGGCGATAATAGAAGAAGCGCCTAGAAGCGCAAGCGCGCTTACTGAAACCGAAGTTAAGGCTCTGGAATTTAATAAAGAAAATTTTGAAATTTTATTAAAATCAAATACCGCAATGGCAATCAAGCTTTTAAAAGTTTTTTCAAAAAGAATTTATGACGCAAGACGTAAATTAATGATTTTATCTTTGGAAGACGATGAAGCAAAAGTAGCAGATACATTAATTCTCCTTGCAGAAATGAAAGGTTATAATCCTAATGAAACAAAAGAATTCGTTGAGCCTATTGAGATTGAGGCGACAACGCAATCCGTTTCGAGTTGGTGTGGGTTAAAAGAAGATTTAACCAAGAAAATATTAAATCAATTTGTTAACCAGAATAGAATTCTTATGGGACAAAACACCATGACCATTAAAAATATAAACGAATTGATAAGATATGTATCGCAAAAACGTAAAATTCCCGAATAAATATATTTAATACTTTTGGTAAAATTATGAAAATTGAAAAAAAAATTATTGATGAAATACCGGTTTTGAAAATATTAGGAAGTTTCGATTTATTAGGTGCAACGCAGGTTCAGGATGAAATCACAGAATATATTGAAAAAAAGCAAAGTATTGTATTAGATCTTTCTACGCTTAATTTTTTAGATAGTACAGCATTAGGAATAATCGTAAAATCCACTTTCGCATTAAACGGACTAAACGCAAAACTCGCTTTGATTCCAAATTCCCGCATTGCCGATATGTTTAAATTTACATACCTTACAAAATTTTTAAACGTTTTTGAGGATATGGATGAGGCAATTAATTTTTTAAAACTATAATTCGTGAAAAAAATATAAAACCTTATAAAACCTTATAAAACGAAAAAATACGATCCTTAATATAATATTTTCTGGTAATTAAAACGAATTGGTATTATGCAATTCCGGTCAATGATTCCGGTTGAACCTAGTCCGCTTATTTCAAACAATGGTGAAAGTTTTTTTTATTTTAGCTCATTGTAGGGTGATTAATAAAATAAGAATTAAATTCGTTTCAGCCTAAACTTTGATGTTTAAAAGCAGTTAGTAGAATTTTGGCAATAAAATGCAAACACGGAATCTTTTACAGATTTATTTATTTTCAAACTTGCACTTTACACGTTGCCTGATATGCCTATTTTGTTTATAAATACATTTTTTTTAAATTCTAAATCCAAAGACAACGCATTATTTGAATTATTGTTTTAAAGAAAATTAGAAATTCCATGACTTTTATTTTATAGTTTTATGAGTATATAATGCCCTTTTGTTAACATAAAATTGTTATTTTTTTAAAAAACTGCTAAACCCATAATTATGTTAACCGATACAATTAAAAAGGGCACATTGCCCGGATTAATAAGGATAGTAAAATGCTGGTAAATATTACAGGCAAAAATACATATAACTATCAGATGATTAACCCGAATGTTGAAACAAATTCCGATACAAGGCGGGAAAAAAGAGGAAAAGAGCAGTATGGTGAAGAAATTTTCAACAGAAGCGGTAAAAAAGAAGGTAATCCGCCTATTAAAGACGACCTTCCTAAGTTAATTACAACGGAAGAAGTAGAAGCGGTTTTATTTCTCGGTGTAAGAGGAATGGATTATAGAAGCATCCACACAAATGTGGGAAACCACATCAATGTTGAAGTATAAAAATGTTTCCTATCAGTGGAAAAAGGGTATCAAAACGGCCGGAAGTTCAAATACTTTCGGCTTTTTTATTTTACTTTTTTTAGAAAACCTCTATAAATTTAATTTTTATAAACAACTATAAACAACGAAAGAAAAGTACGTATTATACTAAAATTTGTTAAAAAATGGAATTCGCTATGGAACGCGCAAAACAGATGAAAGAAGAGAAATCCCCCGGCTTTTTACCGCAAATAGCAGAGGAAGAGAATCACCCTCTATCTCCCTCTTTAGTAAAGAGGGAGGACTAGTAAAAGTTTGGGTATATAAGAGAATCACCGCTGTATCACAATCTTTAAGTAAAGAGGGCAGA
>CAYUYT010000230.1:0-5881 GCA_964449345.1 uncultured Spirochaetia bacterium
GTGATTTTAAAATCAAAGTATTGTATATTGTAATTGCTTTTCAACCGACACTTTGAAGTGTCGGTTGCATAAAATTTAAAGTATTATTAGTATATATGCTTTCTCAAAATTCCACAAAATAGTTGTATTGACATAGCGTTTTCGGATGATTATAATATTATAAAAGGATAAGCAACGTGAAAATTTTAAAAACCATTGGTAAAATTGACAATAAAGGTTGTTTGCGTCTTGATATTGAAACAGATCTACCCACCGGAGAAGTAGATTTAGAAATTTCCATATCACCTAAAAACGTTGTTAAAAACTATGATTTTTCAGATATTGCAGGCAAGCTAAGTATATCAAAAGACAGTTTGGAACTGCAAAGGGAATTACGAAATGAATGGGAGTAGTTATTTACTCGATACTAATGCCGTTATAGATTTACTCAAAGGAAATAAAGAAATCCTAAATTGTTTAAAATCTGCTGAAAGCATTTATATTTCGATAATTACATTACTTGAGTTTTATTCATTTATAAATCTAACTTCGGAAGATAAAATTATTTTTGAAAAATTTTTAGATAGAATTCATATAATTGATTTAAATAAATTTAATACTGATTTAATAGAAAAAGTTATAGAATTTAGAACACGATACCGAATTAAATTACCCGATGCAATTATTGCTGCGTCTGCAATAGTGAATAAGTCAATTCTTATTAGTAGGGATAAAGATTACGATAAGATTCCAGAAATTAAAATTATTAGTTTTAATTAATCATAGACCATCATGAAAATTTAGTTAACAAGGAATAATAGATAACGTGAAAAAGTATATAAAAGAAACAACCATGAAAAAACAATATGATTTTTCAAAAGGCGTTAAAGCAAAGTTTTATACACCGCAAGAAGATATGCAATTACCGGTTTATCTGGATAAAACGAACCATGATTATTTTTTTAAACTTGCCCGTGAGAAAAACGTTGCTGTTTCTAAACTCGTTAACTTTGTACTAACAAAAGAACGGGAACTCATTGACGAGGTTGTAAGCAAATAGCGTTAACGGTTCTTCTTACTATTTAAATTACACTTTTTCGTATGATGTTGTTAGGGAAATTGAAAAAATTGCAGATACAGTAAAGAAGAAGATTAGATTTGAAGCAATGACTTATAACGTTGCTTAATTCTCGTTTAGTATAAGCCAGCCAGCCCTCACCCTTCTTTTTGCACCGACCACAAACAACGGGAAATAACGAAAACACTTGAAGCAGGAATTCGGGGTTAAATGGTTAAATAGCAGTAAATTAGAGCAATAATCCAAATTGATGAGAAACGGTAAAAACAACGTTTATCTTTTTGACGTAAAAGGGGTCGCAAGTTCGATTCTTGCACGTCCCAAAGTGTAAATACCCTTATGGCTGTAGTTTGCGGCTGTACGGGTTTTTTGCGTTCCTTCGCCATCTTTCTTTTTACAACCAACGGGAAACAACGGAAAGCATAAACGTCAGCAATGCCACCGCGTATTTCTTTCCGGTTTGTCTTACTACTTTTTCAATGCGTTAATGCCAAAATATAAAATAATGTAATGAAAACGTGTTTTATTTCGATAATTAAATTTAATAACGTTATAAAGTCAGAGGAAAAAAATGTTTGAAAATTTACCTGAAGATTTTAGAAGCGCATTATACGTTGCTGCTTCAATACTTGTTTTTATGTTTTTATTGATTATAGTAAAATATTCAATAAAAATTTTCTTGAAGCTTTCTCGTTCTAAAACTATAAAGGAGAAAAACGTTAAACAGGGTTTCGGAATAATAACGCTTTTACTTTTAAAGAGAAGATTTTCACTTAAATTTTCAGAGATACGATTTATAAAAAAGATTTTTTCTTTAATAAATATTCCAAGTGCTAAAATAATAGTTTCAAATCCGGAATTATTTTACTATTATGCGAAACAATACCTAGAAGTTTTGAGCAAATCAGGATTAAATAAACAAGAAAGAAATGAGATTGTAAACAAACTGCTTGATGTTTGCCCGAAATTTCATATTGAATTGAATAAAATAAAATCAACGAAACTATTGCCTATAAATACGACTGTTATTATAACTAACGAACTAGGCGGAAATTTTAATTCAAAAATTGTTGATGTTAATTCGCGTCATATTCTCGTTAGCGTTCCTGATAAAATGAAGAAACACATTGACACTTTACAAGATATGATTTTAAACGTTGGAATTTCAATCCCGGGAGATGCATATTACGAGTTTACAACGTTCACAACGGCTATAAAAAATATTGGAAATTTAACTTTTTTCCAACTGGCGCATTCGGATAAAATAGAAAGAAAACAAAGAAGAAAAAAATTAAGGAAGAAATGCAAAATCACAGCGTGTTTTTATCTTTTATCTTTATATACTTTTGAAGGTAAAGAAAAAATAATGCTGCATAAAAAAACCATGCAGTCAGGCTACATCCTAAATATAGCGGAAAACGGTTTAAATATAGCTACTAAAAATGCCGAATCTTATGCTAAAAACCGTTTAGTAAAAATAGAATATAATTTAAACGGTAGACAAGAAAATGTGGTTGGTAAAATAACTAATAAAAAAGAGATAAATATCAATCAACGAATGACGCTGCATATTGAAATAATAAAACAAAATTCTACAACGCTTCAAAATACTGCTTTATTCGTTTATAATATTCATCCTAAATATGACAACAACGTATTAATAAAAACAGATGAAAAAGATATTGCACAAGAAGAAAAAGCTTTATACAATTTTCAGAAAAATCCTTTACCTTTTAATAAAGCAGCAAAACATACCTATGCGAAAATAAAAGTGGATGTTAATGATTTGAGAGAAAATAAACCCGGTTTAATTAAAAAAATTAAGCTTTAACGAATATTATATGTTTTTAAAATTATGGGTTTAACAGATCTTTTTACGTTCGGTTTATTTCACTATTTTCATAAAAATAAAATTAGTTTTTTTACTATACTAATAATACTTTAAATTTTATGCAACCGACACTTTAAAGTGTCGGTTGAAAAGCAATTACAATATACAATACTTTGATTTTAAAATCACTTTAGTATATTACAATGATTTATAAAAAACAATTTTTAAGATTATTACAAAATTACTTTCAAAATTTAAGAGATTGATGTATAATTTAATAAGGTGATATGAATCTTTTTTAACATGGGGGTTAATGTTATGGAGGATAAGACCGAATCTATTTTAATAATTTCGTCCGAGATAAATACACAAAAAAAACTTGAAAAAATATTCGATAAAGATTTTATAATTTATTATTATAGTTCTTTAGAGAAATTCATTTCTGAAAAAAAGTTAAACTTTGATTTAATTATTTTTGATTTAGCATTAATTAAAACGGGTTCTTTAAATATTTTTGAACAAATTAAAGTTAACGAAAAACTACAAAAGACACCTTTTATTTACATTTCAAACGGAAAAGATGATTTAAAACTTATTGAATTTTTCGATACCAGTTTTGATGATTATATTAACAAGCCGTTTAATGATAAAGAGGTCTTTTTCCGCGTTAATAAAACACTTACTTTAAAAAAAATTAAAGATCGCCTTATAACGCATTACATGGAACAAGAGAAAGATTTAATTTATGCAAAAACAATTCAACAAGGTATATTAACCAAGCAAAATTACTATGACAAGATTAATAATATCGAATTTTCAATTAAATACATTCCATTCAATGATCTTATAAGCGGTGATTATTATAACATTAGTAATTTAGAAGATTCAAGCACCGGCATTTTTATAGCAGACGCTACCGGGCATGGAATACAAGCCGCATTAACTACTATGCAAATCGATTTACTCGTTAAAGAAAGTTCTAAGTTAAAATATCCAAATAAAAGATTTGAATATATCAATAATAAATTTGTAAACCAATTAAAAAGCAGAAATTTTTTCACGGGTTTTTTTATTAACATTTATAATACTCATATTTATTATTCAAGTGCAGGTCATCCCGAACAATATTTAATAAAAAAAAATAAAGTTCTGAAACTCAAAACCAAAGGTGCTACAGTGGGAGTAATTGAAAATTCTATTTATGGAGTACAAAAACTCGAGTTAAATTCAGGAGACATTTTAATTTTGTACACTGACGGCTTGATTGAACAGAGATTAACAAACGAAACTGTTTTGCAAACGCAAAAACTTTACAATATTCTTGATGAGTTATCTTGCAAAAATATTTTTAACGAAAGCGTAAGTGAAATTAATAATTATATTTTAGAACGGATGCAAATATTTTCAGAACAAATTAAAAAAAATGACGATGTTACATTGATAGTAATGCGAAAAAATTAATACCCTTTGTTATAATACCGGTTCCCATAGTAACGTCGCCCTTTACTACCTTTATTACTTTTTGCATTTAAACCAACGAAATAATTGTAAGCGTTATTTCTTGAATAACGCTTTGCTATCTGCGGCGGTGTATTTCCGTTGAAAGTTACCGCATTAACATTCGCACCTTTATTTACTAAATAAGAAATAATTTTAACATTACCGCGATACGCGGCGTAGTGTAATGCAGTCCAGTTACTACTGTTTGCATAATTTACATTTGCGCCGGAGGAGATGCAACGGGTAACGAGACTATAATCGTTTTTATAAACCGCGACTAAAAGAAGCTTGCTATAATAATTTAAATAACGCTTTCTAGTATTTGTTTTTTTCCGGTTATTATTTGAAGTCTCTTGATTATTTTCGCTTCCATCACTTGTAATTCCATCACCGAAAGAAGAACTTAAAACGCTCCCTGATTGTGCAGTATTTTGCACATTTCGTCTTCCGCTATTATTAACGTTATTATTTCTGCGGTTATTATTATTAACAGCAACAGTTGTTGTTCGCCCTGTGTTTAGAAAAGCTATAGCTCTTGAGTTACTGGTTTTAATAAAAAATGCCCAAAATCTATAATTATAACGTCCGTCCATTTTCTCAAACATTTTTTTCATAAAACCAATTTTTTCACGGATTTTACTTTTCAAATTGGTTTCGTTTTTTAAATTAACATAGTTATAACGTATAAGCGGATTATACGTTATTAAGGCAGCATAAGTTTCAGCCCAATCCTCTCTATAGTTAGTCATAGCATAAAGGCTTACAAAATTCTCACGCTTTAAACCTTTTGGTTTTCGAAAATACCCTCCCCCGCTTGTTCCTTTCCAAAAAGTTGTTCTCCATAAACGTAAATCACTATAATAAGTATTATGCACTATGTGCCCGATTTCATGATGCAATGTGCGGCTTGATGCCCTTCCTAATATTATTTTTCGCCCTGAAGCAAGTCCGGCTAACGGTCTGTAACTAAAACCGCGGGCAATGTATAAGGTTATTTTTAATTTACCTAAAAATTTTTTAGTATATTTTTTTATTTCTTGAGAAATAATTTTAAGCTGTTTATCTAAATTGTTTAAACTGCTATTTGTATGAGGGAGTACATAATAATTTCTATATACTCTTGCGTATTGTGCAAACCTTAAATTAATAGAATACTCTGCACATAATTTCATAATTCCATGTTTTTTTAATAAACGTTGAAAATTTACATTATCCGTTGGGTAAATCCCACCTTTAGCTTCGGGAACATAAGTATTTTTTTCAAAATCCTTAGAAAATTTTTTAATATAACTTGCAAAAACGGATGTATTCAAAACGAAAATAACGGAAAATATAAAAATAATTTTTTTCATAACAATACCTTTAAAATTTATATTTGATATTATTATATAACACTCATTGTATATATTTCAACTAATTTTTTTACAGGATTTTATTTAATGTTTTAGCTACCAGACATGGTGCACATTCCCATTAGGCTAGCCTAATGGGAA
>CAYUYT010000231.1:0-5874 GCA_964449345.1 uncultured Spirochaetia bacterium
AATTAGAGTTCCAATTAAGTTTATAAAATTAGCCGGTAAAAATATAATTAATTGAAATACACGGACAAATAATGATATTTTTGGAAAAAAGTAAAAAAAGCATAAAAATTCGGACCACGTATATTATTGTTTTTATATTAACCCTTTCCGTTGGCGCGTCCTTGCTAATTAATGTATTGCAAAGTAAATCTATTATAGAACGCTCATTGAAAAACGAGATATATTCACCGGGATTTTTTGTACGAAATGATATAAATGATATGCTTAAATATTTTGATTTGGATAAATTAGCCGGTATGCATGAATATTTGAATAAAATAATAAAAATGAATGAAAAATTAAGCTATTGTTATATTAGCGATGATAAAAAGCGAATAATTTATCATAATAATGAAGATGAAATTGGTAATTATATAGATCTGGATATTTTTGATATAAATTTAAATTCAAAAGAAAAATTGTTTGTTTCTGTTCAAAATTATTATGAAGTTGTTTTACCGATTAATTTCCAACAACACATTATCGGCCATGTGCATATGGGTGTTCGAAAATCCATTATCGATAACAGCTTGATTAATCTAATATATACTACGGTAACCATTTTTATTATAACTCTAACGCTTTCGATAATACTTCTCTCAACGTTTTTAACAAAGAGCGTTATAAATCCTATCTATAGATTGTCAATGGAAATGAAAGACATGACAAGGCGAATGAAATTTGATAAAACCGTCGATGTGGTAGGAGAAGATGAAATAGCAGAACTTGCAAAAGATTTTAATATCCTTATAAACGAAGTTAACCATTATAGCGAGAACTTAGAGGGTTTGGTAAAGGAACGCACATTAGAATTAGAACGGGAAAAAGTCAATCTTGAAAAGGAACGGACTTTTTCAAATAGCTTGCTTGAAAATTCGCCTTTCGGAATTCAGGTTTTAGATATTGAAGGAAACATTGTTTACACTAACCCTGCTAGCGAAAAAATTTCCGGATACAAAAAAAATCAAGTTATCGGTAAAAATTGGCTAAAATATGAAAGTGTAACTCAAAATGAATGGCGAAATGATTTTAAAAATGCTTTAAAAGGCAAGACTTCTTCGCAGGAAAACGTTTTATTTAAATCGCAAATTTCAGGGAAGGAATTGTTGTTAAACATTGTTTTTACACCTGTAACAAATAAAAAAGGTAAAGTTATTAACGTGCTAGTAATGTATTATGATAACACCGAGAAAGCTCTTGCCGAAAAACAATTGAAAAAAGTTTTTGAAGAATTACGCGAAAAAGATAGGATAATTAGCCATGATTTAAATATGGCAAAAAGTATCCAGACAACCGTGCTTGAAAAAGGGCCTGATGATATTAACGGATTGGATGTAGAAATACATTTTGAACCCATGATCGAGGTAGGCGGAGATATTTATGATATTTATAAAATAAACGAAAATAAATTCCGCTTTTTCGTTGCAGATTCAACCGGACACGGAGTTCAAGCCGCTTTAACTACAATGATAATTAAATCGGAATATGACAGAGTTAAAGTGAAAAAACGTCCGCCGAATGAAATACTTACGTTATTAAACGAAGCTTATCACGATGAATATAGAGATTTATATTCCTATTTTACCTGCGCCCTTATTGATATTGATATAAAACAAAAAAAATTAACGTATTCATCAGGAGGACACCCTGATCAATACTTAATATCCGGCAATGAAATAGTAACTCTGCAAGCAGGAGGTAAACTTATGGGCGTAAGAAAAAACGTTTCTTTTATTTTAAGAAATCATGATCTAAAAACGCACGATAAACTCGTTTTGTTTACAGACGGTTTATTTGAAGAGTTTTCAGCCAACAAAGGCAAATTAAGCGAAGAAGAAATAAGGAAAATAATGAAAAAATATACCGGAGATAATATTGCCACTTTTGTTAACAATGTTATCGGGGATGTAAAAAACTGGCTTAACCATGAAAACATAAGTGATGATATTACTTTGATAGGAATACAAATTAAAGAATAATTTATTCGGGCAGTCAACGAATGGATGATAATGATTTTTATTATGATATACCGGAGGAAAATAGCGAGTATAAAATAGGGAAGGTATCTGAATTGACCGGTATAAGCGTAAAAATGCTAAGATATTATGATAAAATTAATTTGTGTAAGCCTTCTTATGTTGATCCTGATTCCTCCTACCGATATTATACTAATGATGCAATTACTTTATTGATTGTTATTAAGGAGTTACAAGCACATGGTTTCACCTCTCCTGAAATCAAAGAATTGTTTGACAAAAAAGATGTAAATACGATTAAGCAACTTTACCATAATAAAAAGGCAGAAATTCAAAAAAAAATTGAATCATTAAACGTTGTGAAAACGCGAATAGACAAACAAATCGATTTGATTGAAAATTTATTTTTCGAAAAAAATACAAATATAAATAGCAAATATATTATAAAAGAAATCCCAGAACGTAAGTATCTTTCAAGAAATATAAAAACTGATATTAATCTTGAAAAAATCAAATTTTTAATAAATTCAGCACAAAAAGCTGCATTGCTCTTAAATATTCCTATAATAGAACCGTATTTGATTATAGTGAAAGACTTGAATACATTAAATAAACATCAACTAAAAGAAAAGAATGATTTTGATATAATTGCTTGTGCAACTCTTAGTCAACCTAATAAAAAGCTTAATAAAACTATGCCTCATTTTACTTTCATGCCTGCGGGAAAATACGTAACAAAAACGTATAAAAGCTCAATCGGCGGGGAACAACATATTAAAGCGTATTTTGAAATGATTGAATGGATGAAAAAAAACGGGTATGAAAAACTTTCCGAGCCTGCTTTTATATATCTTAATAATGTGCAACATTGGATAGAAGGAAAAAAAGCTCTTATAGAATTACAAATAAGAACGCAAAAATTAAAATAGTATTGACTCTCCAATATTGTAGGGTATTAAACTATAATTATAACAATTACCGGGGGGAGGGGGGATAAAAATGAAAAAGTTGCTTAGTATTTTAATAACTACGGTTTTTCTAAAGAAACCCCTGTCTTTTTTATAATAAATAAATCGGGATGATTAAATATAAAATAGCGGGAGAAATCCCTTTAAATGAATTTTCAAAGATAATTAAAATAATTAAAAATCTAGCTATGAGTAAAAAGGGAAAATAAAATGTCAAAATCAAAAATTAAACACGTTATATTTATGTTATTGCCGTTTATTGTTTATTCGGTTTATAGGTTTTTTGTATCAAATTTTATTGAAAATTATTCATTAATGAGCAGTGTTATGCTAATGACAGCCGGTGTTTTTGCAATAATAGTAATATCGCAAATATTTTTTAAAAACAAAATATATTTTCCAGTCGGTTTTTTTGTAACGTTTTTAGTATTGTCAATAATTTCATTATCATTAACTCCGCAGGAATATACCAAAGTTCTCGGTACAACGGGTTTTCTTGCTGTGCTTTTAAAACGGCCTGAAATTTTAATTTACATATCCTTGTTTATAGTGGCTTTTTTTCCACCGCTTATTAAAATTCCTCCTTTCACAAACTATTTTGCCAAGCAAATGGTACCGGAACATTTTCATTCAACGCGGTTGTATAGGGTTATTAACTTAATTCTTAATTATTTCTGGGCATTGATTTTTTCATTTAGCATAATTTCGCAGTTTTCAGATTCACTTATAGCCAGAATAATCATACCGGCAATACTTCACCTTGGTATGGGATTACCTTCAGTTATATTCGGTGTTCCTTATTTACAAAAAAAACTAGCTTTTATTCAGCGAGGAGAAAGCAAGGATTTTATAAATTCTGCCCAAGAAGCAATTTATGCTATGCCTTACGTTTTCAACGCAAAAAAAGCAAAAAATATAAATATAATAGTGCAGTATAATATTTCAGGCGATGAAAATTTTCAGGCATATATGGTTATTGAAAACGGAAAATGTGAAGTCAAAGAAGGAGAACACGCTTCTCCTAATTTAATTTTTAATTCTCCTGCTAACACGTTTTTAAAAGTTGCGCGTGGGGAATTAGCCGGACAGGAAGCATTTTTAAAAGGTTATTATGAAATTAAGGGTGATCTCGATTTATTGATTGATTTTGAAGAAATTTTTAATCAAAAACAAAGCCCTGATAAAAGCGGTAAAAAGCAAAGCGCAAACGATTTAAGAGGATTTGAAAAAAAATTTTTTAAAGCCGCTCCCGGAGAAATTAAAAACGTTGTTGCTATACAAGCAAGCCCGCGTGCACCTGAAAACAGTATGACTGAAATTATACTTGAATCTTTTTTAAAAGGGTGTGAAAATGCCGGTGCTAATACGGAAATAGTTTATCTAAATAAAAAAGATATTAAATATTGTAAAGGTTGTTTTTCATGCTGGACAAAAACACCGGGTAAATGCATTCATAATGATGATGTAAGGCAAATAGTGGAAAAGGAATTAAATGCTGACCTCGTTGTATATGCATCCCCATTATATCATTTTGGAATGTATTCCAAACTTAAAGCATATATTGAACGCACTTTGTTTACTTTAAAACCATATTTAATTGAGTACGGGGATTATACAGTTCACCCGTTCCGTGAAGGTATGGAAAGAGAAAAAAATTATCTCGTTGTAATTGGAGTTTGCGGTTTTCCTGAAATAAAACACTTTGAACAATTCTCGGCCCATTTCCATATGTTATCGGAGTCGCATATAAAAAACAGTAACCAAGTAATCGGGGAAATTTACCGGCCCGCTTCTGAAACATTAAATGTATTTGCTTATAAAAAAGAAACTCAACGCGTTATAAATGCTTGTATTTCTGCAGGAGAACAGGTCATAGAAAAAGGATACATTGATAATAAAACGCAAGATGATATTAGTACCGTGTCATTTGATATACAAGAATTCAGAAAGCAAGCTAATTTAGTATGGGATAAATGTATAAAAGATAACAAACTTCCCATGAATATATTTGAGGACTGATTTTTTGATAATCTCAATAGTTTATGCTCAAGTATTTAAAATATTAATCTGTAAAAAATGTGCCTGCTCTAATTTAGAATTTATACACTTTATTAAGTAATGGTATAGGATAAATGTAAACTTTCAACTTATAGTATAAATTTTGCTTATAACAATGTCCATTTACAAAATATTAAATTGTTTAATTTTACCTTTTTTATAAAAAAATTAATTGCCCATAATCAACTAGTGCGTTTAATTTATGTTGTGAGGTTTAGAAATGCTTATCAAGCAAATGAATGAAATAAAACAAAAAATGGATTCTTACAATATAATAATTTATTATTCAGGCCCCGTTACACAAAGCATAATTGAAAAATTAGGTATGTTCCTGAAAGAAAAAATTAAACACGAATCTTCTCCTACAATAACGCAAAAAGTTTTTCATATTTTCATAGAACAAGTGCAGAACATTATCAACTATTCAGCTGAGGAATGGACCATCATTAATCCTGATGAAAAAGTCCCTGCCGGAATTATTATAATCGGTACTGAAAACAATGGTAAGTATTTTATAATGTGCGGCAACCTTATAAAAAAATCCCAAAAACAAACCCTTTCTAAACATTTAGAACGTATAAAAAGTTCTGATAAAGAAACATTGAAAAAAATGTATAAAGAACAATTGAAAAAAGATTTAAACATAGAAAGCTTAGAGCACGCAGGACTAGGTTTCATAGACATTGCGCGCAAAGCCAGCCAGCCTCTTGAATACGCTATTGAAGATAAAGATAATGATTATGCATTTTTTTCCATACGCGTGGTAATTTAAAATAGAAAATCTAATACTTTCTTGACAAAAATTATACGTTATATTATTATATTGACTATAA
>CAYUYT010000232.1:0-5812 GCA_964449345.1 uncultured Spirochaetia bacterium
GGAAATTTATACCCCGTTTTTTAGAAATCTCTTCAAGATTAACCTTAACAAAACCCTTTTCGTTTGTTTTATCATTAAAAACTACCCGCTCGCCATTGCTAACGAATACGTCGACACCTTTTTCTCCTTCGTGAGTTTTTATATTTTTCACATATACAAAACCGTTTTCAAGATTAAATCGGGAAACAGCAGCAATATCGCTTTTTAGCAATAATGCCGTTGATGTCAGTTTTTTTGTTACCACCTGAATAACGTAAGCGCCCCTATTATTCAAAGCAACAGGAACGTTTAATTTATAAAGACGGTATTTTTGATATGGGGTAATTTCTTTATCGAGTGTTTTGTCCGGCTTAATCAAAAGGATGTCGAGATTATGTACGTTTGCAATAGAGTGATGTTTATAAAAATAATCCGCAAGGTCAATTTTATAAACATTAATTTTATACTTTTTAACGTTTCTAAGTTTAAGTTTTATTTTGGGCGTTTGATTTGTTAAATATTGCTTGTCAATTTTTATGCTTACAAATTCTTTTTTTAGCTGTTTAATTCTTGCTTGAGCAATTTTTTTATACTTATATCTTTTAATTTGTTTATATGTTTTCAAGCCGTTTTTATAATCTTTAAGCTCATCCGTGTAAATTCTTGCGGCTACTAAAAGGCCTAAGTTTGAATAGCTATTGTTTTTAGAACGGGAATACAATGATTTAAATTGCTTTATGGCTTCATTATACTTTTTAAGTTTATAATATGCCATCCCTTTTGTATATACAACGCTGTAAATATTATTACTGAAAGGAAATTTACTTATAAAAGCATTTAAATGCGTTAGAGCTGTTTTGTATTTTTTATTATTGTAACTATATACACCGCGAAGATAGGCAACGTTAATGATTTGGTTTCGGGCGTGTTTCCAGTATTCGTTGTTGGGATATTTAGCGAGTAATTTTTTAAATACAGATTCGGCTTTGTTGAAATGTTTTAAGTTTGCTAAAATTCCGCCTGCGAGATACAAGGAATGGGGCGCTTTTTCATGTGCAGAAAATCTTTTTGCGTGGTCTAACAAAGCATTTACAGCGCTCATTTTATTTCTGCGATATGAGTAATGAAGCATTGCTGCCGCATAGGAGCATTTCGGGCTAAATTTTTTATCCTTATATTTTAAGTAACCAAGTTTGTAATATTTTAAGGCCTGCTCGAAATAGATTTCATTTTTTGCATAAACGGAAAAAGTTTTCGCATAATAATAACACGTTTTCCCTATATCTTTACTCGTTGTATATTTCTCAATAACGGATTTAAAATATTTTCTTGCATTCCAGTACCGCCTTTTTTTATAATTACTTAATCCGGCGTAATAATACGCTTTATCTATGTTTTTATATTTTTTATGCTTTTTAATCAATTTATCAAACTCTGCCATTGCCTTATGATATTTTTTCCACATGAAATAAGATTTTGCTAGCATAAACTGTAGCTCGGCATTTTCCTGTCTTTTTTCTTTTGAATTAATTTCCAAAGCACGTTTAAAAAACAGCGTTGCTTTGTTATAATCCCGTTTTTCCTTTTCTTTGTTAAAAGCCATTTTCGTTGCAAGGTTTTTATATAAATTTGAATAAACTTTTCGCCTTTTTCCTGAAAGAATAAAAGCTAACTGCGTTTTATATATTTGATACGCTTGCTTAAAGTTATTTTTTTTGTAATGAATAAAAGCTATTTTATATTTACTTTTCGTTGCCCAGCTTGAATTTGCATGTTTTTCAATTATGTTATTAAAAACAGGCAATGCCTGTTCATAGTCCTTTTTATTTATTAGAGCATTTCCTTTTAAATATTCAAAATAGGGTTTGTTTTCCAATTTATCCTTATTCTTATTGAAAAGTGAGACCACTTTATCATAATCTTTTGCTTGCATTGATTTAATTATTTGTATTTCACTTTTTTTTTCACTATAAAGAGAAATACCCATTGCAGAAATTAAAAATAGCGCGAGAATTATTTTTTTCATTTGATACTCCATCAAAGCTGAATTGTAGAATTGAAGAATTTTAAATTTTATTTTACAGGAAAAATAGCCAAAACATAAATTTTTATATATTATTTATAACCCTATTTTTTATATTTTATATCAATTCAAGGAAAAAATGAACAAAATTGTAGTTTTTTTTAATATATTTTTTATTTTTATAAGTAGTATGAATACTGTGCCATCAAAAAATGAAATCTATTATAAAACTATAGGTAACGGCCACGTTTTAATAACCATTCACGGCGGACCCGGAATGAATAGTTCATATTTCAGTCCTTATTTAGATACTTTAGCGCAAAACTACAAACTAGTATATTACGACCAGAGAGGATGCGGAAAATCGTACGTAAACAAGGATTACGTAGCTACTTTTGATAAATATGTCAATGATTTGGAAAAATTACGGCAAAAAAACAGCAATAAGAAAATTACACTTTTAGCTCACTCATTCGGCGTGGTTATTGCTTTAAAATATATGTTAAAGTATCCCGGCAATATTAAAAATGCCGTACTTGTTTCGGGATATGCAAGAAAACACCCCGAGCAATATAAATATTTTAAAATTCCAGAGAGTATAGTTAAAAGAATAAACAAAATTAAAGATTCAAATTTAAGCCAACGGGAAAAAAGCAAAAAAATTAGTATTTTAAAAACTGTGATATATTTTCATAAAAAAGAATTCAGAGATTATAATTTTATTAAAAAATTAATTAGCCCTATTGATTTTAAGAAAAATATTTTCAGGGATTTAGTATATTCAGATGATTTTAATAATTTCGATGCAAGGCGAAAATTAAAAGAAAAAGATTTAAATTTGCCTGTTTTAATTATTGTGGGTAAGCACGATATAGTTACACCGCCTTTTCTGTCTAAAGAACTTGCCTTATGTTTTAACAAATCAACCCTCAAAATATTTAAAAACAGCGCACATTTTCCCTTTATTGAACAAAGACAGAAATTCATCCGTACAGTTACAAATTTTTTAAAAAATAATTAAACGCGTTTTATTTAATTATGTTAGATTTATTTTTATGAAAAACTCAATTTTTATAACAGCCACTGATACTGATGCAGGAAAAACGTTTATCAGCGCCATTTTATTAAAAAAATTATTAGATAATAATAAAAACTGCGCTTACATAAAGCCGTTTGAAACGGGGCTAGGTGCAAGTTTTCGGTCAATAGATTATAATTTCATAAAAAAAGTTAACCCCCTTTTAAATATTGAAGAAAATCAGAGCGTTTTAGATAAATATTATTACCCTCTATCCCCTTATGACACAGCTAAAAAAGAAAACCGTAAACCGGATACGGATAATATTTTAAAGCTCACAAAGGATACAATTAATTCTTATGATTATTCCGTTGTTGAGGGAGCAGGCGGTGTTTACGTTCCCATAACAGCTGAGATTAACATTGTTGACTTTATTTTTCAGTTGAATATTCCTTGCGTTGTTGTGGGAAGGGCAGGTTTAGGCACAATTAATCACAGCGTATTAACCATAAAAGCTTTGCTGCAAAAAGGTATTAAAGTAAACGCTTTTATTTTAAACGGCAAAGGCGATTTTTGTACGGCAAAATCCAACGCAAATAATATAACGAGGCTGACCGGCGTTAAGTGTGCTGGTATTGTTAAGCATATTAACAATGCAAATAAATCTGATATTGAAAAAATTAATTTGGATTGGGATTTAATATTTAATCAATAAATTTTTTTGAATGCATAACTCCTTTTTCCCATAATTCCTTAATAAAATTTTTATCCGCATACAAAGCAGAATAAATTTCGGTATCAATATCTAGCATTTGCTGTTTTATTTTAATAGGTGTATATTCTTTTTCAAAACCGTGTACTTTTTCCGCGTATTCATTCAAACGCTTAATAAATTCAATTTCAAGGCGCAGGGGAGTATTGAAGTTTATTTCATTCATTCGTAATTTAAGTTTATCTTTATCAGCAGGAACTTCACCTTCTTGTTTTAATAAACGTACTATCCATATTTCGTTAACTTTATGCTCAAGCATTGGTAAAAGCGCAGGGTTTCTAGTAAAAGCGCCGTCCCAGTAAACCTTATCCCCGATTTTTTTAAAGGGAAAGACTTCGGGTATTGAAAAAGACGCTGTTAAGTTGTCTATATTAATCTCTTCATTAGTAAAAATAGCTTCACTGCCTTTTTTTACATCCGTTGCGCTAATATAAATGGAAGGGTATTTAAGCGAATTTATTTTATCAAAATCAACGTATTTTTGAATTGTTTCAACAAACGGAGCGCAATCGGAAACATATAAACCGTCGAAAAAAAAGTTCCAAAAATCCGAACGAGGTTTAGTAAAATTCGTAGCGCCGGTTAAAAATAGGGAACTAACGTTAAAAAAAGTAGGCATTTGTTCCGGCATATCATCACCGAGACTAAACCAGAAATCTTTTAGCGCTTCAGTTGAATTACCGTATAACAAACAAGCATTAACAGCGCCGATGGATGCTCCGCTCACACATGAAAACGAGTGTTTTTTTGATAGTTCATATAGAATTGCGGCTTGATATGCCCCGAGTATTCCTCCACCGGATAAGCCAAGTCCAATTTTTTTCATAATTACCCCGAATTATTATTTTTTTATGCAAATAAAAAAATATAAGTGTTTTTATTAATATATATAAGGAAATAATTGAAATGTAAAACGATTTATTATAAAATAGGTATATTAAGTCAGTAGTTAGGGGCAAAAAAAAATGAAGAATGTAAAATATTTATTAATCTTTCTATCTATAGTTATTGCTACAATAACAAAAAGTTCTTATGCCGAAAATAATATGAAAAAATTTAAACCCTCTTCGCGGCAGTTCAGATTCACGTTTTCTTATCCAAACAAAGGATGGCTTTTGGTAGAAGATATAAAACAAACGAGAAAGTCGCGTTTTAAAGATATTGCCGTTTTGAAAACAATGAACCGTGTTAATCAGGTAAGAATTTCGACTTATAAGGGGCTTAAATCTCCTAACGCAAAACAAGTTGCGCGCCTTTTAGAAGCAGAATTTATTCAGCAGGAATTACGGCGAGGTGAACAATATATGCGAGTCAAAGATAAAAAAATGACCGAATCTCTTATAAAAAAAGCAAAAGCAAAAGAAGGGTGGATACTCTCAATATCTTACTATGACAGACGGGAAGGCACTTTATATACAACTTATTATATATTTTACCGAAAAGTCGTTCTTCCATCAAATAAACCGGGTAAAGCTGATTTAATAATTGGAAAAGCATATATTATACGCGCATTGTTGAGAGAACAAAATTATAATAAAGTTATAAAAGACGTTTTAAAAATGGTTAATTCATTTGAATTTAAACTAACGTACTAAATTAGTCAAGATATCAATTCGTTGAATTTAGCCATATAAACGTGATTTATCGGGAATA
This sequence comes from uncultured Spirochaetia bacterium, assembly GCA_964449345.1. Classification (GTDB taxonomy): domain Bacteria; phylum Spirochaetota; class CALGPD01; order CALGPD01; family CALGPD01; genus CALGPD01. The sequence goes on from CAYUYT010000232.1 coordinate 5,446, forward strand.
GATATACGTTCTTGCTAATTTTTTCTTTTTTATGCAAAACTGCAAGCAAATTTTTTATTTTAGTTCAGTATTTAGTGTGAGCCAAAATAAAAATGGAATATTGCCTTGTCATTTGAAAAATAATATATATTCAGTTTTAACCTTAAACAGTATTATTTAGAATTAATTTAAATCAAATTTCCCGTTTTACTATTATGCTTTGATTTGTTGCAAATAATATTTTTCAGGGAACGCATATATGCTTTCCATACAGGGATTTAACTTTTTTGTTTTAAAAAAAATCTGTAATTCAAAGATTAATGGTATTAAGCATGGATTGCTGCATTTTTATTATAGCGTCTAATAAATATATAAAATCGTTATATAT
>CAYUYT010000233.1:0-5767 GCA_964449345.1 uncultured Spirochaetia bacterium
ATCAGTGGAAGTAAATAGAAATCTTATGAAGCAATTTTTGCAAAAATTAATTTTGATAATCACCCTACGAGAAATTTGCGAAAAAAAATGCATGAAATTTTTCCGTTTTGGGATGATTTAAAGAAAACGAAAAAAGAAAAAATACAATACTGGAAAAAATGGTGGAGAAAAAATAAAAACGCATTTCAACAAGAAAAAATTAAAAAACTTACAAACACCTTTATAAAAACAGGACAAAACAAAGAAAAAATTTTACAATACGGGTCTTTTTGTGTGCCGTATCTAATAACTCAAATAGATAACACAAAGAAAAAAATTCGAATACGCGTAACAAATGCCCTCTCTACAATACTTAAAAAAAGCTGGACAATACAAAAGCGTTCAAAACAAAAAGATAATCAACTCGTTAGATACCGCTGGAAATCATGGTGGAAATATAACGAAGAGCGTTTTATAACTTACCCATGGTATAAAAATTTTTTTAGAATTTTTACAAACGCACAATACGGAATGTGGCTAGGCAAAATATTTACTCTCGACTTTGACGAATCATACACTTACAAACGCCCCGTTATTGAGTTAATTGCAGAACGCCTGCCAATTTCCATTCAACTGTCTTTGTTATCCGTACTTTTAACGTATATTTTATCAATTCCTTTGGGAATTTTTTCAGCAACGCATAAAGACAAGCCCGCAGATAAAATAACAACTGTAACGCTTTTCGTTTTATATTCTCTGCCTACTTTTTGGGTTGCAAGTATGTTATTGCTATTTTTAACCGGAGGCGGCGGCTTCCCTGATATTTTTCCGGCACGTTACTTACACTCAATCGGAGCAGAGAAGTTCAGCTTTTCCCACTACGTTTTAGACCGGTTATGGCATCTGGTTTTGCCGGTATTTACTTTAACGTACAGTTCACTTGCATATTTATCACGACAAATGCGCGTTAGTATGCTTGATGTAATAAATCAGGATTACATTCAAACCGCACGGGCAAAAGGACTCTCTGAAAAACTCGTTATTTATAAACACGCGTTAAAAAACGCTTTAATCCCAATCGTAACCATATTATCTGCAATTTTACCCATATTAATCGGCGGCAGCATTATTATAGAAGAAATATTCTCAATAAACGGTATGGGAAGGCTTGCTTTTGAAGCAATATTAAACAGGGACTACCCAATAATCAACGCGATTGCGTTTTTCTCTGCGTTTTTAACCTTACTCGGAATACTCCTTGCTGATATTTTATACGCTGTAGTTGACCCGAGAATCAAATTTACAGGGAGCAAAGTTTGATAGAAGGAAGTTTCAGCCAAAACGTTGTTAAACAATTTAAGAAAAACAAGCTGGCAAAAGCAGGTTTATACGTTGTTGTTTTCCTTTTTTTCGTTGCGATTTTTGCTCCTCTTTTGGCCAACAACAAACCGATTTTTATTTACGCGCAATTAAAACAAAAATATATAAAATCATATACAACGCAAAAATTTTTACTGCAATCTCTTTTACTAAATCTATCTAAAATTAAACAAAACAAGACAAAAGAAAACGTAAAACGCGGATTAAAAACATTCCTTAACAACGCACCGTCTATGGAAAATCACCTCCAAGAGAAAGATATAAAAAAGTTTAAAACTCATATTATTCAAATCAAAAAAGGGTTTAAAAACGTATTATCAACTACCACTTTTAAAGCCGACTTGAAAAAACAAAATGAAAACGTGCGAGGTTTTATAAGAACTTTTAATCCTAAACAACTAGAACTAAAAAGAACGCTTTCTTTTCCCGCTATCCGCGCATTAAAACCACTTGATATTTTTTTCATTTTTCTTTTTATACTAACGTGTTTTTACAAAAGCATTAATAAACTCATTAAAATTATTATTAAAAAAATAAAATACCCTCTTAATGAATTTAAGCCGTATCTGCGCGTTGGTTTTATATTAATCCCTGCTTTATTCTTTGCTTTTATATGGGCTGTTTCCGTTACTCCAAAAAATGACAAATTCAATTATAAAAGCGCAATTAAAAATATGACACAGTCTGATTACTATATGATGCCCTTAGTTCCTTTCGGCGAAAACGAAAACATTTTAGAACATTCACGTGAAGCCCCGTCATGGCTTCTTTCAAGGGAAAAAACTAAAAACCGTAAATACAGCCACTTTCTCGGTACTGATACAAACGGGAGGGATGTTTTAGCCCGAATAATTTACGGCTCTAGAATTTCTATGAGCGTAGGTTTCGTTGCCGTATCAATTTACGTTTTAATAGGCATTATTTTGGGTTCCCTTGCCGGATATTACAGGGGCACTGTGGATATACTAATATCGCGTTTTATTGAAATAATGATGACTTTTCCTGTATTTTTTCTAATCCTAATCGTTCTTGCAATGTTAAAGCCATCAATAATGAACATAATGGTAGTAATCGGTATAACCGGCTGGACAGGGGTTGCCCGGCTGACGCGAGGCGAGTTTTTAAAACTCGTTGGCCGGGATTTCGTTACAGCAGCAAAAGCGCTCGGAGCAAAAAGTAATCGCATTATATTTAAACACATTTTGCCGAATGCATTGGGTCCCGTTCTCGTTGCTGCGACATTCGGGATTGCCGGCGCAATTTTAACCGAGTCTGCTTTATCTTTCCTAGGTTTCGGAGTACCGCAACCTACGGCGTCATGGGGAGATATTTTAAACAACGGGCGAAACTCAATTCACGCTACGTGGTGGCTTACGATTTTTCCAGGTTTTATGATATTCATAACCATAACGGCGTATAACCTCGTTGGCGAGGGAATCCGCGATGCAATGGACCCCAGACTCAAAAAATAGCACGGTTACTTATTTTTTTAAGTAGAAAATTACACTAATACCATTTGGCTTTGATTTTTAGTAAAAACTTTTTTCATAAGGAACACAGGTCTTCGTTCCTTACCGGCATTTATCTTTATCATTTTTTAAAGATATATTCCATAGTTTAAAGCGAAATGGTATAACTTTTGGCTTAACAAATTCTATTAAATGCGTTATTTTTTTCTATACTTTTTGATAAGTTTTTTAAACCAACCGTATTCCTTGGCTGTACGCAAACCTCTCGAATAATTTAACAGATAATTCCAGTTATTATAACCTTTTTCAAGTGCTTTTTTAAGATAATCATAAGCTTTTTTCTGGTCGCGAATTATCATATAAATTTCAGCCATGAATACGTATGCTTCTTTCATGTTCGGGTTTTTCTTTAAAAGTTGGTCGTACGTTTTTATTGCTTTACCGTATTCACCGATATTTGAATACGCTGATGCAAGGTTTTGGTACGCTTTATAGTAATTATCATTTTTTTTGATTGCCTGCTGGAAATATTTTATTGCCCGTTTATTCTGGTTTATTGCAACGTATGCCGAACCTAAATTGCTATAAGATTCAGCCATATCAGGGTTTATTGCAATTTCTTTTTTGTATTCCGTTATTGCTAAATCAAATTTACGCCTTGACATATAAGCATTGCCCATGTGGAAACGGATTTTTTTTCCTTTTGGAGTTAAATCAAGGGCTTTTTTATACGATTCAATTGCTTTGTTGTAGTTTGTCATTTGTGCCTGACATAATCCTCGTTCAACGTAAAGCGTAGATTTTAAGTCTTTTGACATTTCATATTCTTGATGTTCAATGGCTTTGTTGTAATAATTGATTGCTTTTTGCCAGCTTGCATTATTAAAACTTTCGCGCGCGATTTGGATGTAACTTTGGTTTAAGTATTTATTCGCCGCCTCGCGGTTATTTTTGTATTTTAAAAGTTTTAGTGATTTTTTGTAATTTGTAATCGCGCTAGTGAATTTATTTAATTCAAAATCACGATTAGCGCGGGTTAAAAATTTCATAGCAGTAGGGTCCTCGGGCTTTTCCGGTTTTTCCTTGCCACAGGAAGAAAAAACCCCTGCGAAAATTGTTAATATAAAGATTAAAGTTAGAATTTTCTTTTTCATTATTATACTCCATATGAGAATTAATTTAGTGTATTTCATTATACGATTTAAGTCAAATAATTATTTCAATTAAAATATTTTACAAATTTTATCAAAAACACGAGTTGCTATTTCTTTTTTAGACAATACGGGTAATTCCTCCGTTTCACCGTCTTTTGATAAAATATAAACCTTGGAAAAATCTCCGCCAAAAGGAGAAACATCAGCTCCGGTTGAATTTGCGATTAATAAATCAACGCCTTTTTCTTTAAGTTTTTTCTCAGCATTGGAAAGCAGGTTTTCGCTTTCAAGAGCAAAGCCAACGAAAAACCTATCCCCTTTCTCTTTTTTTAACGTTTTCAATATATCGGGATTTTTTAAGAGCTTTAAACTAATAGTATCCACATCTTTTTTTATTTTTTCAGCACTAATTTTTTCCACGCGAAAATCAGCAACCGCAGCAGCCATAATTAAAATATCAGCATCAGATAAAGATTCTCTAACTGCTTCAAGCATATCAACTGCGCTTCTGACGCTTATACTCGGGATACTAGAAGAAACGCGTTGTTTTATATTACCGTGAATTAAAACAACCTCAGCGCCTAATTCTTTTGCACGGACGGCAAAACTTATTCCCATTTTGCCCGAGCTTCTGTTTGTAATATACCGCACGGGATCAATGTCTTCCATATTTGCGCCGGCAGTAACAACGACTTTCTTGCCTAAAAGCGGTTTATTCCCACGTATATGGTTTATGATTTCATCAACAGAAGCTAATTTCCCTTTACCCTCATAACCGCAAGCAAGCATTCCGTATGCCGGTTCGATTATTTCCCAGCCAGTTTCACGCAATACATTTAAATTTTTTTGAACAATGGGGTTTTCCCACATATTAACGTTCATTGCCGGGGCAATAATTTTCCTCGAATGAGAGGCAATGGCAACGGTTGTAAGCAAATCATCACCTATCCCGTTTGCAATTTTACCGATGCAGTTTGCCGTTGCGGGTAAAACGGCAAAAATATCCGCCTGATCGGCTAAACTTATATGAGCAATCCAGTCTTTTTCTTCAAAAGTATCACAATGCACTTTATTACGGCTCATAGTTGAAAAAGTAATGGGAGATACCATTTTTTTTGAGTTCTGTGTCATTACAACGTGAATACTATATTCGTTTTTGAGCTTGCTTATTACATCCAGAGCTTTATAAATTGCTATTCCGGATGTTACGCCAATAACTAAAACGGGCTTTGTATTATCTTTCATAATAAATTATTATAAAGCTTTTTTTTAAAGTAGGCAATAAAAAGAACTCTTTAAATTTTATTTATTTGATTCTGTTCTTATTTTTCTATAATTTTATCCTTCTGTTTATTTTATACGTTATTTTAATGTTATGTATTTGTTTATTAAGTTTGCCAATACAGCATTTTTTTATTTTGCTTGGCTTTCCCTAGGTGTCTACGCAGTTGACGCTTACAGAAAATTATTTTATGGGTTAAAAAATAAAATTTAAAAATTATTTACTGAAATTAAGAGAGGTAGGGTTTATAGGTTTTCGTTGCTTCGTGGTTTTAAATTTAAATTATTAAGCAAAAATAATCACGGGTTTTTTATTTCAATTTCTCTATCTCTTCAACGGAAAGCCCGGTTATTCGGCTTATAACATCAATACTAAAACCCTCTTCTAGCATTTTTTTAGCGGCATCAATTTTTTCTTCTTTTCTTCCGTTAGCAATACCTTCTTCTCTGCCTTCTTCTTTTGCTTTTTTTCTAATTCTATCTGCAAGTTCGGTTAACATAGAT
>CAYUYT010000234.1:0-5761 GCA_964449345.1 uncultured Spirochaetia bacterium
TTTTCCCGTTATATCTACAACAATAAATTTTGCATTACGCCTATTATTCTTTTCAGGACACGACCAACGAAAATTAAAGACTTTCTCGTTACGTATACAAATTTCCCTGCCTTGTTTGCAAACAAAATATACTAAAGTTACATTTCGGCCTAAGAAAAACGCGTTTTTCTTCCTGGCAACACGGGTTTTATAATAGCCGTATTTCTCTCTGCCTTTAAATTTTATTTTTCCTTAAAAAAATTAACGTAGCTTTGATTTAATATTCTATATCCCGGTTTTGCTTCAATCTTAAAATTAATACTATGCCAAACTTTTCTTTTAGGTCTAATGTTATAAACACTCATTGTCTCTAACGTAAAACTGAATTCCTCGTTTGAAGAATTTCCGGACACGATTCTTACAAATGAAGCAAAAATACTTTGAATACCAATGAGGAAAAATAAGATAAAAATGCTATATTTTTTATAATAACTTTTAATTAATCAAGAATAATTTATAATATTAGTATCGGCTAACAAAATTACACTGGAATTCGTGTATTCAATAATTTTTTTATTATTATTCTTCAAAACTATACAAAAAAATTAGAGTTAAAATATTAAACAAGAATAAAAAAAGGAATAAGTATTCAAATAAATCTATTTTTATGGTTGAAATGTATATGGAAGTGTGTTAAATTCTAACATAAGATAGAATAAGATACTGTTCAGGAAAGGTGGCCGAGATGGCTTAAGGCGCACGCTTGGAAAGCGTGTGTAGGTAACACTACCGAGGGTTCGAATCCCTCCCTTTCCGGTTTTTTTTACCTATCTCTTTTTATACACACCATTTACAACAATTCATCTTAAATTAATAAAACATTTATTTCAATATATTTTTTTTGTTTTGCACACGGTTTGCACACGAATTATATTTAAGGGGTGGACACGTACATACTGTTCGGTTTTTCTCTGCATATCGTTCATTATGTATAATCACACCGTTATAGTTCCCGCGGGTAAATACATAACGAAAAAACCACATTAACAACGCATTGCATTTAAAATAAAAATTTATTGAAAATTCGATATATACGAAAAATAAGCGTGAGAGATTTTTTTTGATACAATGATTAAAAACAACGTGTTATAATATCTAGTCGATTATCAAGGAAAAAATATGCGCGATTTATATGAACTCATTAAAGAAAACGTAAACAACCCCGAAGAACTTGAAAACCTGTATGATAATTATAAAACGAATTTCGAAAACGCGTTTGACACGGTTTTCATGGAGCACCCTGATAATTACATATTAAAAACGTGGAATGCCAGGCTTAATAAAAAGCAAAAAGAAAAGGTTTCTAATGAAAAAATATCAAACGCAAAAAAAGAAACCGTGCTCGTTTTATTGATAACTTTTGCATGCGCGGTTCTAACTAAAGCGTTATTTTACGCGGGTTTACAGGCAAAAATTATTCACTACTCCTTTTCAGCAATTAATTTTGTTGTTCCTTATTTTATTGGCGCATGGTTTTTATTCTATTTTAAATTCAAGCCGGATACAAAAACAACGCTTATATCAGCATCGGGGGTCTTATTAACGCTAATAATAGTCAATGTATACACGGGAATATTTAATAGGCATGGGGATATATATATTTTAATGGTTTTACACGTTCCCGTTATATTATGGTTTTTCATTGCAATGGTTTACTCAAACGAAACGTGGCTAAGCCATGAAAAAATTAGCAGTTTTATTAAATTAAACGTAGAAAGCGTGCTTTATTTTACAGTAATCTCAATAATAGGGATAATCATAACGGGAATTGCAACGGCTTTATTTATTTTTATAGGCGTTCCCCTAACGTATTTTATTTACAATTGGTTTATATACCTTGCCTTTCCTTTAGCTATCTTTGTATCCGTATCTTTTGCCCTTTTAAGAAAGCAAAAAGATTTTATTGCCCCGAAAATTGCGAGCGTATTTAGCGTTTTTATCTTGCTAGTTTTAATCGCATATTTAATATTTATTATAATTCAGGGGCAAAATCCGTATAAAGACCGTTCAGCCCTACTAGTTTTCAACCTTGTTAAACTCGGTGTCATTGCAATCTGCATTTTTACAGTTACGGAAAAGAAAACGGATAGCGAGGCAAGCTTCTTTTTCGACATAATAAATTCAGCTTTGATTTTCATTGTTATTATTATTGATTTAATAATATTTGCCGCGATTATAATGAGGATAACGGAATACGGGTTTACTCCTAACAGAACGACGGTTCTTGGATTAAGCATAATAACGTTAACGCATTTAGTTTTAACGGGAATTCAATTCGTTAAATATTATTTAAATAAAACGGACTATGAGAATGTAAAGAAAAAACTAATAAATTTTATTCCGGTTTACGGATTATGGGCATTTACCGTTGCCGTTATTTTTCCTATAATATTCGGTTTTGGATAAGGTGGTTTTATGCGGGCAGTAGTTCAGAGGGTTAATAAAGCAAAAGTTATTGTTGATAATGAAACAGTATCCCAAATCGGTAAAGGGCTTTTAATATTAATTGGTGCGTGTGAAAATGATACGCAAGCTGATATTAAATACATTATTAATAAAACGGTTAATTTACGCGTTTTCGCAGATGAAAACGCAAATATGAATTTAAGCGTTAAGGATGTCGGCGGTGAAATTTTAGCGGTTTCGCAGTTCACGCTTTGCGGGGATTGCAGAAAAGGCAGACGCCCTTCTTTTAGTGATGCGATGAAGCCGGATAAAGCAAAAGAGCTTTTCGATAAATTGCTTCAGGAATACAAACAACGCGGTTTTGATGTAAAAACCGGAGTCTTCGGTGCGATGATGGATGTTGAACTCGTTAATTCAGGTCCGGTAACTTTATTAATTGACAGCGAAAAAAAATTTTAAACATTACTTAAAACATTACTTAACTGCATTATTTAATATTCTAATAATTTCAATTTGTTTCTTAGCTTTAGCAATGTCAATAGCGCTTTTACCGATAGAATTTTTCAGGGACACATTCGCCCCATTATTAACGAGAAAACGCACTACACGTGTATGCCCGTAATACGCGGCATACATTAATGGCGTTTGATTTGTGTTTCCCTTTGCAATGGCATTAATATCCGCGCCTGCCTGATAAAGTATTTTTACAGCAAAGTATCTCCCCTGTGAAGTGGCATGGTGCATACAGGTTTGACCATAATTATCTTTATTTTCCGTTTTTGCGCCGGAACTTAAAAGCGTTTTAATCGCTCGAAGTTTTCCGTAATACGATGCATACATTAAGGCGGTGAATGATTTAGCATCTTTAGCGTTAACGTTTACATTTTGTTTTAAAATCAATTTAATAAGCCGTGGATTATCAGACAACGCTGCAGAAATCAAAGACCGCAGATTATATTGCCCTGTTTGCAAAGGCACATTCGCGATTGTATAAGCAATGCGTTTACAAATTCCTGCAATTCCACGCAAAGATTTGAATTCTTTTTTTGCAGTTCTAACAATTCTCCCTGTTTGTGTATCAACTAAACGAATAATTACGTTATATGTGTTTCCTGTTTTTATCACAGTTCCCGTTATAACGCCCCGGGCTGAAACTAACTTCCCGATTTTAATAGCACGGTTTTTGGAAGCCAAATCAGATGTAGATAATTTATGTTCCTTTATAATTTTTGAAATTTCACTTCTTTCGACTATAGTGTATTTGTTCGTTTGGATTAAATACGTTGTAATATTTTCCCTTATCAGGATGGCAATGTGCTTTGGTATATTTCCACTTGTAAAATCGCTTACAGCAATTACGGGTTTATCCGTTGCAAATAAAAACCGCAAGCTAAAAATCAAAACAACTAAAAACAGAGTTTTTTTCATATACGCTCCTTAAACTATATATATCATTTTAAATCATACGTAAAAAAAACGCAATATGTTTATTATTCTCCTAAAAAAAATGTATAAAAAAAAATTCTAAAACCCGGTCAAATATAGCAGTATTTTTTTTTGTAAAATTACACAATAAAAAAGTTGATTTTTTTCAAACTGAATTGTAATATATTAAAAAGCGAAAAAAATATGAAAAGCGAAATAATTTTTAATAACATCAATTGTTCGGTTTTGATAATTGATTATGGGGATAACTTAATTATCAATTGTAATAAAGCTTCTGAAAAAATTTTCGGGTATACAAAAGGTGAATTATCCGGACGTAAAATTAACGTGATTTTCCCCTATGTTGAAATCGAAGATTTATCGCCTGCAATGGAAAATAATGAAAAATGGCAAAGTGAACTTAATTACCATAGAAAAGACGGCTCGGTAGGCCAATGCGAAGCAAAATTCATCCCCTTTTTTCATAACAGCCAAAAGCCACTTGAAATAGTATTAATTTGCCACGATATTACAGATTCTAAAAAAACCGAAAAGAACCTTTCGGATACATTGCATTATTTAAGTATGGCAATGAATGTTGCACAATTTGCATGGTGGGAATGGAATTACCAAACAGGAAAAGTTTTACATAACGAAAACAAAGCTGCCATTTTAGGATACTCCAAAGAAGAAGCCCCAAAAAAAGTATATGAATGGACAAAGCTGATTCACCCCGATGATTATGAAGCAACCATGCAAAGTATGCGTGATCATTTAGAAGGCCGTATAGATTTGTATGAAGTTGATTATAGGATTAAAGCAAAAAATGGAACATATCACTGGTTTTACGATAAAGGTAACATTGTTGAAAGGGATAAAACCGGTAAACCCGTAAGAATTATGGGAATCGTAGTTGATATTACCGAAAGAAAAAATACCGAAGAAAAAATTAAAGACGCTTATTCTGAACTAAAAAAACTTACAAAGATGAAGGATGATTTTCTCACTATCGCTAGCCATGATATCCGAACTCCGTTTAACGGTATACTAGGTTTTTCCGAGCTCTTATTAAGTGACCATACGCTTAATGAAGACCAGAGAGAAATGGTTGAATTAATTCAGGAAAGCGCTGAAAACCAATTAAAATACGTTAACGATTTATTAAACATTATGCAGTTTGAAACGGGAAAAATTTCTTTAAAGAAAAACCCGGCCGATATAAAAGAACTCGTTGAAAAAAGCATCAAAGAACTTAAAGTGCTTGCTTCAAAAAAAGGTATTGATATAAATCAGTCAATTGAATGTAGCACAATCTTGACCATTGATATTTTTAAAATAATTCAGGTAATGAACAACCTTATTGCAAACGCCATCAAATTTACTCCCGAAGGAGGCCAAATTACGGTTGAATGCATTGATAAAAATGATAACATTGAAATTCACATTATGGACACCGGCGTAGGTATTCCTCCTAAACAATTAGCCGGGCTTTTTTCACGTTACTCTCCTATCAGCACAAAAGGTACATCAGGAGAAGAAGGATCTGGGTTAGGGTTGTCTATTTGTAAAAATTTCGTGGAATTACACGGCGGTAAAATCGGGGTAAAAAGTGAAATCGGAAAAGGCAGCGATTTTTGGTTTACCCTGCCTAAACTACAAAATTGAACCTTCTCTTAATCAGAATTTATACATAATACTAAAATTTGCTTGAATAAAGTGAGCGGAGAAAGAGAATCACCGCTGTAGCCCCTCTTTGAGTAAAGAGGGAGGATTAGTAATCATCCCCTGGCCCCTTCTTTGAGTAAAGAAGGGGAATTAGTGATAGTATTGGGCATATAAGAGGAATCCCCCGGCTTTTTACCGCAAATAGCGTTCTTCTCCTGCCCCCTTT
>CAYUYT010000235.1:0-5728 GCA_964449345.1 uncultured Spirochaetia bacterium
AATAAATTTAAAAAAATAGCTTTTTTGTTTTTCCTATTATTTAAATTAACGCTAAGAAAAACTAATGTTATGGAAAATGAAAATTACAGATAAAATTATTAACGCGAAATTCGATTTATTTTTATTGCAACAAAACGAACCTTTTTAATTTATTAAGAGAGCAAATAATGAATAAATTTAAAAAACCTAAAATTAGAATGAGGAAATAAGACTAATAATTTTTCAATACAGTTAATTCGTGGTAAATAAACACTAATCCGATTTATTGGTAAACTATAGAAATTCTATTTTAGTATAAATTAAAAAAGGTTGGTATAATTTGAAATTTACACTCAACAAATAAAAACGATTTGACCAAAAGGCGATTTAACATTAAAATATATGCTACGAATTAATATTATTTTTGACAGGCAGGTTATGTCCCGTTTTGCCGGAAAACATAAAAGGCCCCATAGCTCAGGTGGATAGAGCACGAGTTTCCTAAACTCGGTGCCCCAGGTTCGAGCCCTGGTGGGGTCAACTAACTAACACATACAGGTTTCATATTATGTTGCCTGTTTTTTTTATCCATTCAAACATAATATTTATTTTATCATTATCACCAATGCCCCCCTCCCCCCGTTGTTATGCGGTAATTTTGTATTTTTACGAATTAAGAATTTTCCATAGTAATTTAAAGTTATTCAAGACAACGTAAAAAAAATGTGAAAATATGCTTAAAAAAACTTGACTTTTATATAAAAAAAATGTGAAATTTAAATATTAAGGAATTTAATAATGGAAATCCGTTTTACAGATAAACAAACAATTATTGAGATTAGTTTCAACGCAAGAAAAATAATACATTCCAATATTAACGATATTCGTGAAAAAGTTGAAAATCAACTTGCTAATATTAAAACTAAAAACGCTGTTGTATTTGATTTTTCAGGGGTGGAATTTATAGATAGTACAACACTAGGTTTTTTAGTCACATTAAAAGACACTCTAAATCGTTACGGATTGAAATTTTTTTTAACTAACGTTGTTGATAAGGTTAAAGACGTTTTTCATTATACCAGTTTCGCCCAATATTTTACTTTTTTAAACAATAACAGTGAAGCTGCAAATTTTTGTTAAAAAAAACATCATTTATGAATTCAAATTTAAAATTCCTTGAAAAATGTAATATAAATAGATTAAAATGTATACATAGACATTGCGAGGAATAATGCGATGAAATTATTTTTCAACAAAGAAGATGATTTCGGAATATTTTCGTTTGAGCAAGGAATGATACTTTACGACAATGTGGGCACGTTAAAAGATAACTTTGAAAAAATGGTTCAAACTTTAAATGAAAATTTAAAAGTTATAATAGACTTTGCGAAAATTTCTTTTATTGACAGCAGCGGATTAGGTTTTCTCGTTAATATGAGCAAAAAAATTAAAGCAAAGGGAAGCAAAATAATTTTAGCGGGTCTTGAAGAGAACGTAAACGAAATTTTCAGGTTAACGGGTGTATTGCCATACTTCACTATTGTTAAAGATAAAGAAAAAGCAAAAAATTATTTGCAAAATGAAGAATAATTGACTATAATAATTGTATAGTAAATTACGTTTAACTAAAAGTAAGCAGTATTTATAGGGGAAAAGAGATTAGACGAAAATGGGGGCTATTTTGGAAAAAATTGAAGAATATTTAAAAAACGTTATTAATGAAAAACGGCCTATTCAATTTAAAACCTATATTGCAGGGCAGGAGTTTATTAATAAAGTTCACACGGGATTAAGTATAATTTTAAATTACAAGAATTATGAACACCTTTCTTCTCCTTTAATGTTCATTTTGCGCGAATTAATTACTAACGCAAATAAAGCAAACATGAAACGCGTATATTTTAATTTAATTCAGATGAATATAGATGAGAATGAACACTATGCTGAAGGTATCAAAGATTTTGGATCTAAATTAAAAACTGATTATTTTTCACTTGAAAAATATTTAAAAAACCATTCAATGCACACAAGGGTTATTTTTAAAGAGTATGCCGATTCAAACTTTAGTATTTACATTGCAAATAATGCTATAGCAACTAAAGAAGAGATACAAAGAGTTAACCAAAAACTTAATCGGTACAAAAACTCTAGAAATGATCCCAATGCTATTTTAAATTTAATAGATGAAACCGAAGGCGCTGGAATGGGACTGTTTCTATCCCTTCAGTTACTTGAAAAAGTTGGTATAAAGTGTGATTCGTTTAAATTCGGTGTTGGTAATAACGCCACAATTGCTAAAATTAATTTTAATTACGACGAAGTGGCACCGCCGCCGTATAACGTTTTTGCAAAAGCAATTATAGATGAAATTGAAAAGTTACCCGAGTTTCCCGAAAAAATGAAAAAAATTCTTTCCATGCTTGAAAACAAAGATTTGGAAATGAAAAATTTAGCAGACCAAGTCAAAACCGACCCGGCATTGTCTGCCGAATTATTAAAATATGTTAATTCTTCCGGTGTAATTATAAACAGGAAAATAGGTACGATAAAAGAAGCTCTAAATTTTGTTGGCGTAAACGGATTAAAATCCCTTATTTATTCCCATTCGGCAATGAGTATTATGGACAAAAAATTCGGAACAGTTAAAGACGTTTGGGAACACTCTTACAAAACGGCAATCATGGCTGAAAAAATTGCTCATTTAAAAAAATTTAAAAACGCAAACGGAGAATTCTATACTGCAGGGCTATTGCATGACATTGGTAAAATAGTATTAATGGGAATAGATAACGAAAAAGCTAAAAAAATCGAAAAGATATGCAATGATAGAGGAGTAGATTTACCTGTAATGGAAGAAATTTCCATGGGAATAAGTCACGCTGTTGTAGGAGGGAAAATAGCCAAATTTTGGCAATTTCCAGATTCACTTACAAACGCTATCACTTATCACCACGACATTATGATGAATATGCCGGATAAAGCAATAGTATATACTGTCTACCTTGCAAATTATTTTGCTAATCTTGCTCCAGAACAGTTGCCAGAACTTTTAGCTATTGACATTAACGTAAAAAACTTTTTTAAATTTAAAGCAGAAAAAGACATAATGAGTCTTTATGAGAACCTAACGCAAGATGAAAGTTAAAATTTAATCATCTTCATTTTCGGCAAGTGAAGTTAAAGCGCCTTTAAATTTAGTTGAACTAGAAGCTTTGTGCGTAGCGAATTCAAGGGCGGATTTTATATTTTCTTCTCTTAACTCCCCTCTCCTCAAATTTGCTGTAATCTTCATAATAAAGCCGGCAAAAAATATATCTCCTGCGCCTGTAGCATCAACGAAATTCTCCGCTTTGAATGCAGGGTGTGAATAAACTTGAGCGTTATATATTACGTCAGCGCCCCTTCTCCCTCTAGTAACAACGCAAACTTTTTTTACGTTTTTTTTATTTGAAAAATATTTAAAAATTTTCTTAGTTCGGGATGACCCGAAAAGCGTTTCCGCTTCGCTTTCGTTTACTTTTATTATATCAACTGAGTTTATAATTTTTTTAACTCGTTTTATAAATTTTTTTTCTTTCAATTTAAGCAAATTAATAATTTGTTCCCTGTAATTAATATCAAAACTAATTTTCACTCCATAACGCCGCGCTCGTTTTATGGCTTTTCTCGTTGCCCTATAACCTTCTCGCGTTGCTAGGAACATTGAACCGAAGTGAAATATATCTGCATTTTTAAAATCCCTTTTCTTAAAAGCCCAGGAAGAAAATTTAAAACTCTGCGGTGAAATAAAAAAATTAAACTTTCCGTTTTCCATTACCATTGCAGCAGGCGGCTCACCCGCTCTTCTCCTTGTACGTACTTTAACTTTGAATTCTTTTAAGATTTGTTTAATTTTTTTCGAAAAAGAACTATTTGTCAAATTAGTATAAAAAAGGCATTTATCTGCTCCGAATTTGCTGCACGCACAAATAAAATTCATAGGCGCACCGCCGCTAAACGCATCTATTTCTAAATTTTCCTGCGCCTGTTCGGATTCATATAAATCAAAAAGGGCCTCGCCTAAAGCAACGATTTTTAGCGACATTTAATTCTCCTAATATGTAAAATAAAATTGGAAAGTAAATAAGATATTTTTATAATATATTTAAATCTTAATTATGTAAAGAATTTTTTTATTTTACAAAGGATAATAACGGGTTTAACCGTTATTTAAATATAAGAACTATTTAAAGTTTGAGATTTTTGATTTTTTATATAAATTATTATATAAAGATACTGGAGATTTATTATGAAGGTTAGATTTTGGGGAGTTCGTGGAAACATTGTAATGCCCGGCCCGCATACCATAAAATACGGAGGCAATACTCCGTGTATAGAAATACGCGGTGAAGAAGACGAATTGCTGATAATTGATGCGGGTACTGGATTACGGGAACTCGGCTTATTTTTAACGCAAAACGATTTTAAAAAAGGTCCGATTGACGCAAATATTCTTCTTACCCATACGCACTGGGATCACATGCAAGGATTTCCTTTTTTTGCGCCGGTTATTTTTATACCCCAAAATAAAATAACGTTTTACGGACCTGTAGATGAAAATGATTCCCTTGAAGACGTTGTAAGCGGGCAAATGAACTATTCTTACTTTCCTGTTAAATTGGATGAATTAAAAGCTGTAATCCGTTTTAGAAATCTTGTTCCTGGGGAATTTAATATCGGTGAGTTTAACATAAAAGCACGCTACTTAAATCACCATGTTTTAACTTTTAGTTATCGCATTGAATACAGGGGAAAATCCGTTGTTACTGTATTCGATCACGAACCCTATGGTTTTGAGCGTTATCTTGAAGGTAGTTTAACGGATGCGGATAAAGAAAAAATTCAAGAACAAACAAAAATATTGGAACAGGAATTAATTGATTACATTAAAAACGCCGATCTTATTATCCACGATTCAATGTACACAAAAGAAGAATATTTTGACAAAAAAGTGGGTTGGGGACACAGCTATTTTGAATACGCAGTAGAAAACGCAATTAAGGCAAATGCTGACAAGCTTGCATTATTTCATCACGAATATGAAGATGATAAAATGGAGGCTTGCGAAAAAATGGCAAAGCAATATGCCAAAGATTTAGACAGTAACTTAACTGTTTTTGCTGCTAGAGAGCAACTTGAAGTAAACGTATAATTATCTGTACCCGTAACGGCTTAAAGGAATTTTATCCACAACCGCAGTAACAAGTATAGTAACTAAAATTACCGTTATTACTAAGAGAATAACACCGATAATTCCCATTACCCTTCCCGTTTTAACGCGTTCATCATAAGGATGGTTTTTAATCTCTCCGTTTCCCATTATCCATGCGGGGATTGAAAAAAAACTCAATAAACCGCATGAAATAATTCCAAGTACGCCAAGCAAACCGAAAACAAGAATAGTTTTCCCCTTAGGTGAATCGTAAAGATTTTTTTCTTGTTCTATATTCCCCGTTGATATTATGGAAATTTTCTCACCGCAATATTCGCAATAATTATTTACAGTAGATATTTCCTTGCCGCACGAATGACAAAACATAGACAAAACTCCGGTTAGCTTTTATCAAAGTATAAAGGATATTTTAAAAATTACAAAGCATTTTTATTTTTTAAGCTTGATTATTGATTGTAATACTAATTAGCGTTAAAATATGGAATTTATTTTAATCCCTTTGATAAAGGACTGTTTCAAGAAAGGCAAATCCCCCTA
>CAYUYT010000236.1:0-5718 GCA_964449345.1 uncultured Spirochaetia bacterium
TATATTATAATTGTTTGTTATCAATTTATTTAATAGTTTTCAGCAACGTAAAATTTTGCGGCCTAATTTTTAAAAAAAACACTTTACTCTTGACTCTATACCCGTTATAGAGTTGTATATTTTAAAATACTAATTTTGGAGTAATGATATGGATTATTTAAACATGACTGCGCCGTGCGGGCTTGATTGTTTTAACTGCCCTTTGTATAAAGCTAACGGAGATGAAGAACTGCAGCGGAAAATTTCTAAAAACTTAAACGTTGATTTTGAAAAAGCAAAGTGTCAGGGCTGCCGAAACGAGAACGGCACTATTCCGTATCTCGATATGACATCTCCGTGCAAGGTGTTTACTTGTATTCGTGAAAAAGGCCATGATTTTTGTTACGAATGTTCGGATTTTCCTTGCGATGCACTTCACCCTTACGCAGATATGGCAAAAACAAAACCGCATAACTTAAAAGTGTTTAATTTATGCCTGATTAAAAAAATGGGATTAGAAAAGTGGGCACAGGAAAAATCAAAAGATGTAATGAGAACGTATTATAAAAAGAAATGGGAAATTTGATTGGTTTAAGTTTTGTGATAACTTTATACAGAGAAACTGTTTAATATTTCAGCACTCTTTTTTCTTGGTTTACCTCAAATTTTGCACAATTGCTTTAAAGTGGAAAATGTAAATACATTATACTCAGAAGCCGAGCGTGAAAAGATGAGCACTAAAATTGCGTTTAAATAATAATTTTTTATAAGAATGCTCCTCGCTAATTTTTTTTGAACACTTAACATACTTTTAAGAAAACGCTTTAGGGGTTTTTCGTTTTCCATATTTTAATACTTTGGTCCCGGCTACCGGAATAAACATACTCGTTATCATGTGAAAATTTAACGCATGTTATTCCGCCGGTGTGCCCAATTAGTTTACGATATTTTTTAGGATTTTTACTATAAAAGGTTATTGATTGGTCAAAATTAGCCCAAACGAAAATATTGCCTTCATTTCCAATATCTCTTTTAGGGTTAAGTTTGTAATAATGATTAACGAAATTTTGAAACTTACGCTGTTTCAAACTGTTATATCCTGTATATATATTTCCATAATTATTTATTACTATTAATTTTTTGCCTTTACGTGAATACATAACTTTATTTATGTTAATCTTAGGTAATTTAATAATTTTAGAAATTTTTCCCGTTTTTATATCCCAGATTTTTATTTTTTCTTTACTGTTTGCAGCAATATTTTTACTGTCATTAGAAAAAGCTATTGTGTAAAAATTTTCCGTAAATTTAACAAAAGACTTCGTTGTGGATAGTTTTGCAATTTTTTCTTTATGGCCTTTTTTACCGTAAAGTATTTTTAACAACTCCCATGTATGAACGTCAAAAATTTTAATATCTACTCCGCCGATTGCAAGGTATTTGCCATTTTTTGAAAAATTAATTCCGTAATAAACAAACTTTTGTTTAGGTAAAGTTTTTATAAGTTTACCCGAAGGGACAGACCAAATGCGTATTAACCCGTCCAAACCTGAACTTGCAAGCATTGTACCGTCAGGGCTTAAAGCTATTGATGCAACTGCGTTATTATGCGCCTTTATTGAAACGGAATAATTTACGCTGTTTTTATATGAAAAATATTTATATATAATAACTGATAAGGATATAGTAAAAACAATTAATAGCGCAGTCGGTTTAAAGGTAAAAAGGCCTGATAATAATATTCGAATATATTTTAAAACAGGGACAATTGAAACGATACAAATAATTGACAGTATTATTAGCCAAGTTCGCATCCCATCGTAACCCGTATGAGTGTTACTATTCCATTTTTGATTTCTGCTAACAAAAATATAGCTTATTGTTTTAATATGTTTTCTTGAATATCGGGAATAATACTTAGGGCTGCTTTTTTTATAACGATTTCTGCTTCTCCATATATATTTTCGCGTTTTATATTTATAACGATTATAATTATACAGGGATGAACTGTAAGACCTGCGCGATGAATAAGACCTGCGCGATGAATAAGACTTGCGAAAAGAGCTACCGCCATAGGACCGGGCGCGGGAATAAGAACTTGACCGCCTTTTATAACTTCTTGAGCTTGACCGGGATCTTCGAAAAAACCGGCTTCCATAACTTCTGCCGCGCCGGGTATATCCCTGCATGAGTGCTATCGCTAGTATAAAAACAACGAGAAAAGTTTTATTTAGTTTCATTATTAAAATATACAATACTAATTAATTTTATAACAAGAAATAAATAAAAAAATAAAGTAGTAAAAATAACGTATATCTGTTAAACTAAATATACGCTCTATAATATTCAATAGAAAAGAAAAATACATGAAATGATATGATTTAAAGCCGGGTAATAAATGCCCTGTATGCAAAACCGGCAATTATTTTCAGAAAATAACGGTTTATATTTGTCTCCTGTCATTGGAGATTTTAAATACGTTGTTTTTACGTTAGTTTCGGAGTGCTAGAACTGCAATGTTACTTTTATAAGTGAAAATAAAAAAATTTAAGACTTAGACACGAAATCCGTAAAGTATATTAATTATGACTATAAATAACATTCCCCCGCAAAATTGCGGGGAAAATTTAAACTAACCGGAAATAGCGCCGTTCATGTCAGATATGATTTTTTCGAGTTCATTATTATTTAAATCATCATTCAAATCTGTTAGCTTATTTTTGACTTTCTCAATAAATGAATGATACCTTCCTAGATCCGCTTCAACGGTTTTAGCCATGTTTTTCAATTCATTTGCCAATCCGCCGTCATCCAGATTTTTCGCTGCTTTATTAACGAGTTCATCCAGTTTATTTTTATCATATGCTACATTCATATAATCCTCCTTACTTTTATTTTAGGATAATTATCTTCAAAAGTAAAGCCGTGCGGATTAAGTGAGTGCAAATTCCAAATGTATATTCGAATAACGCTTCTATTTTTTGATAGATAAATATTTCTCACTAATTTAAAATTTGCACTCATGCTTTGTTTTTTTTCTTGATTTATTTTTTCAAATGTAATATAAAAGTAAAACTAAATATAAGGAGTAAAGTATGCCTGATGTAAGCGAAATTTATGGTAAAATTCAGTTTGTAGATTCTTTTCCTGATTACAAGGTGGAGGTGGTAGACTCTTTTCCTGATTTACGCGTTCAAAAAGTAAATGCATTTGCAGACGGCCCGGGTAAATGGGAAATAGTGGATTCTTTCCCTGATTTCAAAATACAAATAGTTGATTCGTTTCCTGATTTTAAAATTGAGTACGTTGACAGTTTTCCCGGTTTACCCTAAAATTTTAATCGGCGTATTTTTCTTTTAATTTGTCATCAAAGAAATCACCGTACCCTGCAACGTTTTCAGCCATAAATTTAAGCTCGGAATAGTCTAAATCTTCTATGGGCCTGAGTGCTTCGATAGTTACTTGATTTTCTATTATGGAGAATTTGCAGCCGGGTAACGCACCGTTAATGTGTAATAATTCATCGTATAGCTTACAACGGATTTCAGGCTTTTCAGGTACGGGCATAATATATCCGGCAACGGATATTGAGGGAATATACGGTTTTTCATACCCGATTTGCCCTAGTGAAATCTGAAAATTGAAAGAACCTACATTAATATACCACATATCAGCGTCTTCAATTTTCGCTTCGGTTTCTTCAACGCCTTTTTCATCCAATAATTGTTTTATTAACTTTATTGCTTCCTCTTTATTTCCCATTTTTTTCTCCTTGATGTACTAAATACAATATTATTTTAAGATTTAATCAGATAAAGGTCAACAGCGGATATTAATATTATTTCCTTTTTTGCAGGTTGTTAACAAAAAATATAATTAAAATAATATGCTTTAAAATATTTATAAAACGCGTTAATATTATATCATGAATGGGGACAAAGAAACCATAAAATTTTACGAAGAAAAAGCGCATACTTACTTTAAACACACAAAAGATTTAGTACTTAACGAGGAAATAAACCGGTTTGTTAATTTATGCGGGTTTAACGCAACTGTTCTGGATATAGGGCCGGGAAGCGGACGTGATTTAAAAGAATTTTCTAAATTAGGTATTACTGCAAAGGGTGCAGAAATATCCGTTAAAATGGCTGAAATTGCAAAAAACTATTCATGTTGCGAAGTCGTTATTTGTAATGCAGATAAACTGCCGTTTACAAACAACGCGTTTAACGGGGTTTGGGCAAAAGCTTCCCTACATCACATTCCTTATTCAAAAATTGATAAAACAATGAGTGAGATAAAAAGGATAGTAATGCCGGGCGGCATTTTTTATTCATCGGTTAAAATAGGGCAGGGGGAAAAATACGTTCCTATTGAAAATTATAAACGTTTTTACGCTTTTTATTCCATAGACGAGTATGTTAATGTAATAAAAAATGCAAACTTTGAAATTATTGATTTCTATACTTCAAAAAGTATAAATCCGGCCCGCCCTCATGATTTTATAAACGTTTTTGCAAGAAAGGAAAAATAATGCATATTCACTATTTACAGCACGTAGATTTTGAAGGTCTTGCGTCAATAAACAAATGGGCAAATACAAATAACCACAATATAACGGTAACGAAATTATTTGAAAACGAACCGTTGCCCCCTGTCGATGATTTTGATTTATTATTCGTTATGGGCGGACCAATGAATGTTTATGAAGAGTCCCGTTATCCATGGTTATTAAAAGAAAAGAAATTTATAGGCAAAGCCATTGACCGTGATAAATTCGTTGCCGGAATATGCCTTGGCGCTCAGCTCATTGCCGATGTATTAGGCGCTTTGGTTTTTAAAAATGCTTACAAAGAAATCGGCTGGTTTGACGTTAACTTAATGGATTACGGTAAAGAGTCTGTATTGTTTAACGACTTTAAAGAAACTTTTAAAGTATTTCAATGGCATGGAGATGCTTTTGAACTTCCTTGCGCGTCAAAGCGGATAGCAACTAGCGAGGCATGTCAAAATCAGGCGTTTCAATATTCAGACAGGGTTTTTGCGTTCCAATTCCACCTTGAATTCGATGAGCAAAGCATTAATGCTTTAATAAATAATTGCGCTGATGAAATAATAAACGGAAAATACGTTCAAAGCCCGTATGAAATGCAATCCGGGTTTAAATATATAACCGGAACGAACAATTTGATGTTTAATTTTTTAGATAAATTACAGAATGCATTTAACGGATAAAGCTTATTTCAATATAAAGTACATGAAAGCACCTTTGACGTTTCGTACAATTCTTTTAAGCTTTCCAAGGGTTTTATAGAATATAACCACTTTCCCTTTTTTAACTTTTAATATAATTTCATCATTTTTCTTTACAATGCCGGACCAAATAACTTTCTTATTTTGCGTTACTTTTATACTTGAATTATGCCCTAATGAATTTCTGATAGTAATTTTTGCAGCAAATATTGCCGGTGTAAAAGCCATAATAAAAAAAATTGTAAGTAACCGCGTTTGCATTATAGTTCTCCATATTAAATTATTAACTCTATTTATAAATAATAACACCGGATATTTTTATTCGAAACTATTTTTAATAAAAATTGAAGTTTTGTTGCGCATCAATTATTATTTGACTTATAACGCAAATGCGCTTAAAATTAACATAACGGGGTTGCTAGCTCAGTTGGCAGAGCAGCTGACTCTTAATCAGCGGGTCGGGGGTTCGAGCCCCCCCCAGCCCAG
>CAYUYT010000237.1:0-5705 GCA_964449345.1 uncultured Spirochaetia bacterium
TTCCCAGACAACGCCACCGGAATCTTTTGCTTTTTTATAACTAACAGGATAAGGGTACTTAACCTGCTCTCTCCAAAAACTTTTTTTGGGATCCCCTTTTTCCACAAACCATTTTTTATATTTAGGAACAATGATTTTTTGCTCAGGTTTTTTTTCAGGTTTTACTTCAGGCTTTTTTTCAGGTTTTACTTCAGGCTTTTTTTCAGGCTTTATATCTTTTAAAATCGCAAGGTTTTTCCCTTGTATTCGCTTAAGCCCGCTTGAATATGTCCACCCTGTTTTACCGCTTTTCGTTTCAATTTTATACCAATAGCCCGAATAATTCTTAAATGTATATTTATCCACTGTCCTTGCCGTAATTCTGACAAATTGCCCTTTATTCAGTGTGAATATAACTTTTGTTCCGTAAAGACCTGGCGCGTTTCTTACATAGTGTTTATCATGCGTTACCTTTACAGCAACAGGCGTTGCTAATTTTGCCATAGTTTTTTTGCGGGTTTGTATTTTTGCGATACCGCTTCCGTATGTCCAGCCGGTTTTTCCTGATTTAGTTTTAATTTTATACCAATAGTCATAAAATTTTTTAATCCGGTATTTTTTTTCCGTTTTAGTTAAAACAGTAACGAACTCGCCCTTTTTAAGTTTAAATTTAAGTTTGCCCTTTTTAACGTTAGGGCTTGTTCTAACGTAATGTCCGTTTTGAATAACAACGTATTCGTTGCTATTACTTGCAGTAAAAGAGTTGAAAGTTAAATAAATACTAATTAATAATACTAAAGTTATTTTCTTTTTCATAGTCTTCCCTCAAAAATTGCCGTATATAATATAATTAAATTTTTTTTATATTTTGTCAAATCTTTTTCAAATTATTATTGCACTTGCTTTTTGTAAAAATAAATGTTATTTTCAAAAATGTAAGTTTAATGTATATTTTATTATTATCAAAAATTATATAATCGGATTTTTTATGGAAATTCTCCTTGTTAACTTATTAGATTCAAAAAAAGACTATTTAATTAGCCGTTTTATTGCTCAAGGTATTAAAGCTTTTCATGTAGACACTCAAGAACAATTTGAGGATATTATCGGCAAAAAGGATATAACCCATATAATAATTAATTTTGACAGCAAAGCAATTGACTGGTTTGATTTTATATCCCGTTTAAAAAACAATAGTTCCCAAGCTAATTACAATATTATTGCTGAATCTGTAAATAAAAAGAAAGAGTTTATAAACTCATTGCTGCAAATAGGCGTCATCGGATTTATATACTCATCCATGAATAAAGAACAAACATATAAAAAAATTTTATCAGTATTAAAAAAAAATCAACGAAATAATGAAAGACGAAAACACATTAGGATAAAACTTAAACCGGAAAACAACGCCCAGGTTACTTTCCGCATTCCTAATACTGACGTAATAATAAAAGGCAGGGTAACGGATTTAAGTGTAGTAGCCATTGCATTCAAAATTCAAGATAAAAGAGAAAGTATGTATTTTAAAGATGGCGATATTATTGAAAAAGCGCAATTTAGATTTAAAAATAAAAACATGCTTGTTAATTTAAAAATTCTTAAATCAGATATTCTAAGCGTTGCTTATTTTTTTGATACAAATCCTAACGTTATAATGAACATTTCTAAAATCATATACGACAAAATAAACGAAGAAGTAAAAAATAACGGAAAAAACGAAAAAATTTCACGTTAATAAAACGTTTATACTAATATGATTTTAAAATCAAAGTGATGGAAATTCTAAATTACTTTGAACCAACGATTTAAATAGTTGGTTGTCTACGGATTTATAATTTTAGTAGTTTAATTTTAAAAAAGCAAATATACAAGCTTGACATAAAAACAAAAAAGTGTACAATAATAATAGAAAATCTACGGAGGTCGTATGAAAGGCGGAAAAACCATTAATTCAATAGCAAAAATAGTAGGAAGCGGAGCATTAGGCCTTGCATCTATGTTTGTTAAAATAGTAAATGATAACGCAAAAAAAACTCAAGAAATAATGGAAGAAACCAACGAAAAAAGAAAATCATTATTTAAAAAAGCCGGGCTTATTTTCGGAAGCGCTGCAATAGGGTTCACTTCGCTATATTTTAAAATTATATCAGGCGGAGCAGAAAACAAATCAAAACCTAAAACAACGGCAAGCACGAAACAAACTCAGGCTAAAAAAACAGGGGCAACGAAAAAAACTCAATCTAACAAATAAATGTAACGTAAAATTTAACACGTTTATAAGTTATACCAAAAATAATAGAATTTTAAAAATACAATTTATTTCTTAGTTCAAAAGAAAGAATACACCGATTCAATTTACAAGTATGTTTAAAGGCTGAAGCATTAGTAAATATCCGTTTTTGTTTTCCGCCTGTTCTTATATATAAGAATGAATTATAGTACAATTACCGTAAATTTCATAATCCCCTAAATACGCCGGGATAAGTATGCTTTCACCTATTTGAAATTCATATTCCCCTGAATTACATATAATTTTTAAATCTCCGTCAAGCGGGTTTAATACGGAAAAACTCGTTTCCAAAGAACGCGTTTTATATCTACCCATTAATTCCCATTTTTCTAAAGTAAAATATTCGCTTTTCTTTATTAATAAAATCCTTACGCTGTCATTTTCCTTAATAAGATTTTGCTCACAAATGCAATCGCTATTTGAAAACGAATTGTCTATGTGTTTTTCGCCCTGCTCAACGTGCAACTCCCTAAGAGTTCCGTCTGTTTGCTTTCTTTCATAATCATAAAGCCGGTATGTAATATCACAAGATTCCTGAACTTCAAGTATAAAACTACCTTTAGTTAAAGCGTGAACAATTCCGGTAGGTATAAATACCGTTGATTCTTTTTCCGCTTGAACATACTTTAAATAATCTCCAATTTTGTTTATGTCGTATCCTTGGCGTAAACCGCAAATTATTTTACCCTCATCAGGTGGGGCGATAAAATACCATATTTCATTTTTAGTATTTTCTCCCGAACCTTTTTTAGGATGTACCTGAACAGAAAGGTTATCATTTGCATCTATATATTTTATAATCAACGGAAATTTCGTATATTTATTGACAACGTAATCTCCCATTATTTTTTCATTAAAAATTCTGCTTATTTTTTCGTTTTGATAAAACCCGTTAGCAATTATACTTTCATAACCGTCAACGTCTGCAATTTCCCATGATTCACCAACGAGTCCATTCAATTCGTGCCTTGAAAAATATTCTTTAATTTTGTTTCCACCCCAAATTTTAGTTATGTATTTTTTTGTAAAAGTCATGGGATATAGCTGCATTTTTCCTCCGGTTATAACGACAAATATAATATACCGTAAAAACTACTCCTTTTTTTGATAACGGCAAATTTTTTTAACTAAAAAAATTATTCATTAATATCTTTTCAATTAATATTTTTGATTTTTTTTTGTAACAATCTATTAACTGCGGGTATTTATAATTTTTTGAACATTTTTATATTAAGGGGACTTTTATGTTTTTAAAAAGAAAAACAATCACTTTAACCGTATTAGCCACAATATTTGTTATTTTATTTGCTTGTAAAAAAAATACAGACGGCGGTATTGACCTTGACCCGAAACTTAGCAAAAACCATCACACTTTATTAGCTGTCGCATATCAACAAGCATCAGCAGAAAACCGCGCTCTACAATACCAGGCATTCCATCTAGCAAAATATATATTAAATGACGCATTAAAGAAAAAAAGTAAAAAGAAATTAGCTATCGTCGTGGATATAGACGAAACAGTACTTGATAACAGCCCATATCAAGCTAATCAAGTTTTCAACGGTGAAAGCTATCCTAAAGGCTGGAATAAATGGTGCAATATGTCTCAGGCACGCGCGATACCCGGAGCAGTTAGTTTTTTAAAATACGCTGTGTCTAAAAACGTAGACGTTTTTTATGTATCAAACCGAAAAGTAAAAGTTTTACAAGCTACAATTAAAAATCTTAAAAAACACGGTTTTCCGCAAGTAACAAACGAACATATTTATTTGCGTTCAAAAACGGGTAACAAAACACCGAGACGAAAGAAAATCTTAAAAACGCATAATATTATTATACTAATGGGCGACAACCTCGGAGATTTTAGTGATATTTTTGAAAAAAAATCTTATAAAGAAAGAATGAGCCTTGTGGATAAAAACGCTAATAAATTCGGAGCAAAATTCATTATGTTACCTAACCCAATGTACGGAGCATGGGAAGGCGCGGTTTACGAATATAAATACGGAAAAAGTAAATCTCAAAAAATTAAGGATTTACGCAACGTGTTAATTAAATATTAATTTAGTTAAATAAGCATAAAGCATCAATGTAGAAGCATTGATGCTTTTTTATATTACAGTTTTAACGTTAGTATCTTGTGAATTTTATTACGTAAAATTCAATTTTAAATAATAATCAAAACCAAAAAACTAAATTTTTAGAGGTTACTGTTATGGAATAATAATGATTATTTTTTTATTCCCTTAATTACGCTATCAATAACCAAACTTTGTTCTCGTTCGTTTATATGAGCAAACATGGGCAAAGATAAAATGCCGGAGCTAATTTTTTCAGCAACGGGAAAAGCTCCTTTTTTATAACCTAAATATTCAAAACACGGTTGTAAATGCAAAGGAACGGGATAATGAATTGCAAAAGGAATATTATCCTTAGTAAATGAATTAATAATGCCTTGCCTGTTTTCTGAGTAAATAGAAAATTGTGCATAAACGCTTTTGTTATAATCTTTAATATACGGTGTTGTTACAAAATCTTTTAAATTATCTATATAATACTCTGCTTTTTGCTGCCTTAAATCAATTTCTATTTCATAATGTTTAAATTTTTCAAGTAAAATTGCGGCTTGAATACTGTCAAGACGGGCATTAATCCCGATATATTTATGCTCATATTTAGCGCCCTGTCCGTGATTTCGAAATGAAACCATTTTTTCAGCATAATCTGTATCATCAGTAAAAACCATTCCACCGTCTCCGTAACAGCCGAGGGGTTTTGCAGGGAAAAAACTCGTTATACTTAAATCCCCGAAAGAACACGTATTTTTGTTTTTATGTTCAGCGCCAAAACTTTGCGCCGCGTCCTCAATCACAAACAAACCGTATTTTTCTGCAATTTTTTCAATCTCTTCAAATTCCGCGGCTTGCCCAAAAATATCAACGGCTATAATTGCTTTAGTTTTATCCGTAATTGCGCTTTCAATTAATTCGGGATTAATATTATACGTTTTTTCATCTATATCAACAAAAACGGGTTTTAAGCCTAATAAAGCGGGTATTTCAGCAGAAGCTATAAAAGTAAACGGCGTTGTAATTATTTCATCCCCCTGCTTCAATCCAAGTGCCATTAATGCAAGCATAAGAGCGTCTGTGCCGCTTGAACAAGCAATTGCATAATTTACTCCACAATAATCCGCCAAAGTTTTTTCCAGAGTATTAATCTCCTGTCCAAATACATACCGTGATGAATTTAATACGTTTTGAATAGCTAAATCAATCTCATTTTTATATTCTTTATATTGTCTTTGCAAATCAATAAAATTCATTTTAAACACTTACTCCTAAAATATTTTTGTTAATATAATAAAAACGCGTTAATCAAATTATTTAAAAAGGTAAAATATATTATTTTGTCTAAAAAATTGATATATATTTTA
>CAYUYT010000238.1:0-5602 GCA_964449345.1 uncultured Spirochaetia bacterium
ATGCCGACTTTTAATTTTTTACCGGGCTGCTCGTAATTATTAATTTTAATTACAGATTTTATTAGATTTTCTATATCAAATTCAGCATATTCAAACGAAGTTTTCCCCGTTCGCAGACCGGCAAATTCAAGTAAATCGTTTAATAAATTTAATAAATATTCCCCGGATTCAAGTATATTAGCAACGTATGATTTTTGGTTGGAAGTTAAATCTTCCTGTGACAATAATTCTGCAAAGCCCAATATTCCGTGCAGTGGGGTTCGGGTTTCATGTGAAATATTTGCTATAAATTCGTTACGAATATTTAAAGCCCTAGTGGCTGTATCAATAGCTTTTTTAAGAGCATTTTGTGTATATCTCGTTAATGTATTGTTACTCAAAATTTCCAAAACTTTAACCAACGTGCCTTTTTCGTTAAAAATCGGAAAAGAAAAATTTTCAAACCATAAGTTCTCATTTTCAATATGAATATTTTGATTGTTTGGTTTTTTCGTTTCTAAAACATTATCAGCAGCCGTGTGTAAATGAGGAGTATTATTTTTAAAATTATCAGTATATTTATACTTAGCAAGCCCTTTTTCTTCGATACCGTAAAAATTCAACCCGGCTTTATTCATACATACAAAGCTTTTATCTATGTTGTAAACAGAAATAATATCACGGGAATTATTTATTATAATATCAAACAAACTTTCGAATTCATTCGAAGTTAAATTATTTTTTATAGATATTTGACTATCATCAAAGACACCGGTAATATAGCCACAAACATATTTTTCAGAACTTTGAAACGCAACAGGAAAATAATTAAAAACAACATCCCTTTTCTTTTTTCCCGGTAGATATACAGTATCTACAAATTTCATATAAGTTTCGGATTCATAAACGTTATTCAGCTTTCTAGAGTGCAAATCAGGACTTAAAACAATTTTCAGCGCGGCTAAACTATCACCTTTTTTAACACAAGGAAATAATTCGGAAAACAATGAATTAAACGTAAAGATACCGGATTTTTTGCCCCATAAAAAAACCGGAAAAGGGAAACTCTTGATTATTTCAAAATCAAATTTATTAAAGCTCAAAACATGGCCCCCAAAGAAAATATTAAATTAATTGCCTTCGACTTAAATTAGCACATTATAAATATAATAACGCGAAAATATTTAAAATTAAATAAAAAAAAATTGAACACTAAAAAAAACTTGAACGTCCTATATTTATAGATATACTTTAGAGTATATAAAATAAATTAGAGGTTTTAAAAAGTATATGAAAACGCCATTTGAAAAAAACGCAATTATTATCAAAGATTTTTCCGGTAAGCTATGCAATGAAGCTCATCCGGGAATTGACATTATACCTCAAGGAACGTTGTATGATAAAAATATGCCGATTCGTGAGTTGAGTGTTCAAAACGCAAAAAGAATGGTTACAAAAGTAAAAGCTATTAAAACCGGACGCGTTGTTTTTGTGGGTAAAACCAATATTGCAGGGCAATGCGTTGCTATTGATACGGTAATAAATAACACTGTTCACAGATTTTTATACTGCAAACTTGGAAAAATCTATGTTTATAGAGGACAGATTTTAGAACGGGGCAGTATAATCGGAAAATTAGGAAACAAACCGGATAATGACCTTCATTTGCATTTAAGCATTGTCAAAAACCCGCCAAACAGCATATTATCGTGTTTTTCCGCAAACGGATTAATTGATCCGAAAATATTTTTTACAATCAAAAAAACAGATACTTGTATTGAAATAATTTCAATAAACGAAAAAATTAAGGAGTAATTTATGTCTAAAAAAATTTGTAACGCGATAATCATATTATTTATTATGGTTTGTTTTACTGCGACTATACTAAGCGTTGTTTATAAATCCGACTGGAAAGCCGTTATCATTCCTTTGGTTTTATCTTGCGCAGTAATATTAATGTTTCAGGCGGTAATTTATAAAGGAAAAAAGGAAAAACTTATATCCCAAATTCCATGGGAATACTTACCCGGAATTTTATCCAAAGGCCATAAAGTTACAATAGGCACGGCAGAAACCACTATTCAGCCGGGACAAAAACAAAATATATGAAATGGGGAATAACAATAACCGGAGTCATTATAGCGGCATTATTTGCTTATATTTTTTATCTGCGCTCAAACATAACCGAATTGAAATCTAAAAATAAAAATTTGGATGTAAGAATTAATATTCTTAAACAAAATACAGAAATTCAAAAACAAATAAGTAATAAAAGGAGAAAAATCCGTGAACAAACGCGATATAAAATTAAAACAATGCGCAAAAGCCCCGATTCTGATATTATACGTTTTCTTGACAACGAGTTTAATAAACTGCGCAAAAACCATAACAGTAGCGAAAAGAATGAAACTGCCCTTACCCCATGAACCCGTCTACCCTGAAGTAAAATTTACTAAACATGGAAATAAAATAGTAATAAAAAACCCAAGGGATTTACTAAAAAGAGAAATATTGCGAAATGCATACATAAATGAGTTAAAACAGATAATCTTGATAAATAATAAAGATAAAAAATAATAGTTTGTATTTTAAATTTTTTATGCTTAGTGATTTAAGCAATTTTACGATAAATATATTGCCGATATTTCAATTAGCCCGTAGAAGCAGGTTTTACTAATTTTTGTCCCCTATAAAAAGCGTGTTTCTCCGGGCTTTAATTTTCTATTTTCAATTTAAAATAAAAATCACTGCCTTTATCCGATTCGCTTTTTACAAAAATCTCTCCACCGTGAAGTTCTATTAGATTTTTACAAATAACAAGACCTAATCCAGTACCCGCTTCTCCCGATGTGCCTGAAGTGTGATGCTGCTTATAACGTGTAAATAAAGTACCGAGTTTCTCTTCAGGTATTCCCAAACCGGAATCTTCAATGTGTATTTCTACAAAATCACCGTAAAAAACATTGAATATATTAATAACTCCGCCCGGTTGCGTAAACTTAACTGCATTGGATATCAGGTTGTTAAAAACCTGAAGCAGTTTAAGATAATCCACATTTAACTTAAAATTTTCCTTTATATCAATGTTTATCTTTATTTGTTTTTTCTCAGCGAGCATATAAAGCATATTAACGCTTTCCTGAACAAGGCCCTTAATATTAAAAATGCCTTTATCAAGTTTTACGTTGCCCGATTCTATTTTAATAATATCCAAAATATCGTTAACGTACTCAAGTTGTCTTTTCACGCTTGAATAAATGTGTTTTACCATTGCTCGATGTTCTTCAGATAACTCAGGGTCTTTTATTAATAATTCTGAAAAACCAAGTATTGAGGTAAACGGAGAGCGCAAATCATGGCTAGCAATAGCGAGAAAATCATCCTTCATTGCAGATAGTTCTTTTAACTCTTCGTTTGCCTTCTGAAGTTTATTTATGAGTTCTTCTCTTTCTTTTTCTGCGTTTTTTATATCCGTAATATCTTCAACAACGCCTGCGGTTCTAATAAAGCTGCCATATTCATCAAAAACAGGCTCTGTCTTTACCCTAACCCACCGGAGTGATTTGTCAGGACGGACGATTCTATAAATCTCATCAAACTTTCCGGTTTTTTTATATTCTTCACTAAAAAAAATATTTTTTATCCTTTCTCTATCTTCTTTAAAAACCGTATCAATAAAAGAAATCGGATTTTCATACAAGCTTTCTCTAGTCCTGCCCCATATTTCTTCATAAGCTTTGTTCACAAAAATCATTTCATCTTGAGTCCTCAAGAAAAAAACGTCTTTTACAGAATTTGCAAGTTGGTTAAAATTTTGTTCGCTCGTTTTAAGAGCATTTAAAAGCTCGTTAGTTCTAGTTATATCCCGAATAAATGAAACGAAAACACCCCCCTTAAAATCAAGATACATTACGCTTGCATCAATATCTATTTGTTTTCCTTGTTTGTGTTTATGTTTGGTTTGAAAACGACCGCTGCCCGTTTCTATAAGCTCTTTGAAGTGGGATTCAGTTTCTTTTTGAGTTTCTTCAGCTTCTAAATCAAAAACACTCAAATTTAAAATCTCTTCCCGCGAATACCCAATCATTTTACAATAAGCATTATTAGTATCAATTATTTTCCCGTTGTTTACATTCACAACGATAAGCCCGTCTAATGAAGTATGGATAATTGAATGCAAGTACTCTTCTTGTTTTTTTAATTTTTCCTCGGCAATTTTTTTATCCGTTATATCGCGTTGTATACCGAAATGCCCTCTGATGTGCCCATAATCATCATAAATACATATATAATCCCCTTCAATTTTTATTCTATTATCTTTGAATGTAACCTCATCAGTTATTAATCTTAAACGTCCCTTATCAAACAACGCGTTCCATATTTTATATCCTTGCTCAAGATTATCCTGAAAAAAATCATTAGGTGTTCTCCCGATTAAGTCTTCCCACGTTGCTTCATATTGATTAACCATTTCGTTATTAAGGCGCGTTATACGCTGGTGTCCAAACACCCATTTAAGAGTTTTATCCTTGTCAATGTTATCATTCCATTCAATGGGTTCATCAAGCATCATAAAAAACGTTGCATCAAGTGAAGATTCAAAAAATATATCCAGAAGTTTTTTGCTTTCCTTTATCTCAAGTTCTCTTTTTTTACGCTTTGTAATTTCCTGTAAAATGCAAACCGCCGTATTTTCATTAAAACGCACAGCGCGCAATTCAAAATATTTAGTTACATTATCAATTTCAAGGGAATATTCAAAACTATAACTTGCCCCTTTTTCGATAACATTTTTAATATGACCGAGTATATTAGATTTAATCAAGTTACCGGCTTTTATTACATGATTATAAACGCAGTTATCTATAATTTCACAGGGTTCCCTGGAAGGATTACAATAACAATCGATTATCTCCCCGGAAACGGACATTCGAAAAATAGTTTCGGGAATAATATTTAAAAGCGCTTTATACCTTTCTTCTTTTCTTTCGTTTTCAAGTAAAATCTTTTTCCGTTCTATTGAATAATTAATAGCACGCTTTAATAATTTAGAATCAAACTCACCTTTAAATAAATAATCCTGCGCCCCCATTTTTATCGCCTTACTTGACTTATATTCGTCCTTAACGCTTGTCATAACTATTATAGGTATTTCATTTGCAAAAACTAACGCGTTTTTCAATGTATCAAGACCGGAAGAATCAGGGAGCATTAAATCAAGAAGAATTATATCATACAACCCCGTTCCTGCTTTATTTTTAAAAAAGTGAAAATCAGGAGCTTTATCAATCAGACAACTATCTTTAAAACCTTCATATATCATATACTCAAGCCCGAGCATATAATTTTCATTATCTTCAACTATTAAAACTTTCAAACAGTCATTTTGCATTATAATTCCCTACGAGCCAACAAACATTATTGATTTAAAATCAAATGATTTATTAATATAATTTAATATAAAAAAACGTCTAAATAAAACTAAAAACTCTCACCTCTACCCGGTTTTACATCCCTACCCGGTTTATAGTCCATTAATATTTTCTCCAAATCTTTTGACAAAGAAAAATCAAAAACGGTTTTATTATCATAGTTTTTAATTTTTGTATCAGCGCCATGCTCA
>CAYUYT010000239.1:0-5585 GCA_964449345.1 uncultured Spirochaetia bacterium
TTTATTTTTTATTATTTAACTAAAGACACAATAATTAATTTAAGTTTTTATTTAAAAAAAAAAAATTAATGTGTTATAATAAAAAAGAAAAAAATATACGGTGATTGTATGAAAAGAATTTATGTTTATATTTTTTTTGTTATAACTTTAATTTTTTCTGATTTATCCGTTATTAACGAATTAAAAGCAGGACAATTGCAAAATCAAGAGGGCAATTCTTCTTTACAAAAATATTATTCATACTATCGCACGGGCATGAATTATTTTAACAAGCGCGATTATGAATCCGCGTTAAAATATTTAAAAAGTGTTGCTTCGAAATTCATGCAAGAATTAGGCAATCATAAGAATACTGCGTTTGTTTTGCATGACCTTGCTAATACTTACCGGCTATTAGGAATGTATAAATTATCAAGAAAAAATTTTGTGAAATCTCTTAAAATGAAGCTCGGATTATTTGGAAAAAACAATAAAAGTACCGTACGAACAATGTATTTTTTAGGCGTTGTTTTGACAGACATGGGGGAATACACCAAAGCCATTTACTTTGTTAAGCGTGTGTTAAATTTACGCTTAAAATTATACGGTAGATATGACATTATAATTTCCGATACGTTTAATTATTTGTCATGGATATATTTTTTATTAAAAGATTTTTCCAGAAGCGTTTTATTTATGAAACGCAGTTATAATACTTTGTTTAAAAAATTCGGTGAAAATCATAAATATATGGCGCATGCTAACAATAATATGGGCGCTGTTTATACGGAATCAGGTGATTTGAACAAAGCGCTTTATTATCATAAAAAAGCTTTTAATTTATTTTCAAAATATTACGGAGCAAATCATTTGCAAACTGCTTATAGTTATCATAATTTAGGCGTTGTTTTAAGCAAAATGAAAGAATATGAAAAATCTGTTAATTTTTTTCAAAAAGCAATTAGCATTCGCCGTAAAATTTTATCTAAAAATCATACCTTAATAGCAGGTACTTATGTTTATCTTGCTGTAGCTTATAGAGAGCAGGGATTATATCAAAAAGCTATGAATCATTTGAAAATTGCATATAATATTTACATTGATAAATTTGGGGAAGAACATCCCATGAGCGCCGAAGTTTTTAGTAATTTGGGGTATATTTTTTATTATTTACAGGAATATGAAAAAGCATCTGAGATTTTGATTAAATCTGAAAATATTTTTAATAAATTACGTTTTAAAATGTTAGATGAACGGGAAAGAGAATCTTTTCGAAAAGGATATGCAAAATTATATTCTAAAATCGTTTCTTCCTTATATATGTTGAAAAATTACGAAAAAGCTTTCATTTATGCGGAAAAAGCAAAAGCAAGGGGAATGCTTGAGTTTTTACATAACGCTAATGTTATGAATAATTATAATTTTTCACCTAAAGGCAAAAAAATAAATGCGTTATTAAAAAGCGCAAAAACGCGTTATAACGCTTTGCATATTAGGTTCTTAGAAGAGATAAAAAAACCTGAGTCAAAAAGAAATAAAGGGCTATTAATACGGCTTGCTAAGAAAAAATTTTATTTAAATGATAAAATTAAAATTTTAAATTTCAAACTTACACGCGCTGAATCTGCTTTGAAAAAATTATTAAAACCGGATATATTAAATCATAAACAGGCCTCAAAACTAATTGACAATAATACAGCTATTATCCAATATTTTTTAACTGGTGAAGATACTTTTGCTTTTATAATTTTCAGGAATAAACTTAAAATGCTACGTTTAGGCGATAATGAACGAGTAAATTATTTATTAAATTTATATGCAAAATATATCAAGCGGCCTCAGTATCATAATCCGCATAAATTTTTAGTCAGGGTGCGGAAACTAAAAAGCGCAAGCAGGGGGCTTTACGCATTGCTTTTAAAAGAAGTTTTGAAAAATATTCCAAAGGGTACGCATTTGATAGTTATACCTTCGGGGAAAACCGGTTTTATTCCTTTTGAAGGTTTAATTAACGAAAATTCCCGCCCGGTCATAGAAAAGTACAACGTTTCATATACACCGAGTATAAGCGTATATAATAATATCCCGAAAATAATGCGCAGAGTGGCATATCCCTTATTAGCTTTCGGAGGAGCGGTTTATAACGCAAAAGAAAATGGTGTTTCTACCAGTCGGTCTGAAAATTCAAATAATATTTCCCGATTAAAAAATATTTTTAAGCTTTCGGGTAAATCCCCTTATGCGGCTGGTAATGCTTTGCGTACAAGAGGCGGTTGGATGAATCTGCCCGGAACACGCGACGAAATAAGTAATTTGTCTTTATTATTTTATGGAAATAGAAAAAACTTACATATTTTTGCGGGAGTAGATGTTTCTGAGGACAGGGTAAAATATTTGAATGTAAGCAAAGCTTTACAAAAATATAAAATTATTCATTTTGCCGCGCACGGATATTTAAATTTAAGTATTCCTGAGATGTCCAGCGTTGTATTAACGCAACCTGATGGCAAAATTAAGAAAATTATTCAAACACAATTTAATAAAGTAAAAATAGATGACGGTTTTTTAACCATGCCTGAAATAGTAAACTTAAAATTGAAAAGTGAACTCGTTACTTTATCTGCTTGCGAAACCGGTTTGGGTAAGATAGAAAGCGGTGAAGGTGTAATAAATTTAGCGCGTTCTTTTCTTTTTGCAGGCACTAGAAAAGTTATCGTAACCTTATGGAAGGTTAATGATTTGGCATCTTCTGTATTTATGAGTGAATTTTATAAATATTATCTAAGATATAATAACGTATATAAAGCGCTTTTTCAGGTTAAAAAAGATTTTGCTTCAGGAAAAAGTTATAACACTAAAAAGGGCAATAGAAAATTTGCAGACCCGTTATATTGGGCGCCATTTGTTATTTACGGAAGATAAGTTGCAATAATGTTAAAATTAACAAAATAAAAATAATTAAACTTGTTGTGTAAAGTAAAAAATATTTATATTTATTCAACGCGGTTGTTATTTATATTGGGTTATATCGCGAGGTGGTTATGGAAATAGAGAGGATTGACGCACTAAAAGAACAGTTTAGCAATGAAAGCATTATGTTTTGTTACGTTGGGTCAATGTCACATATTATAATGGAACAAATGGGCGGAGTTTTAAAACAGAAAATGGCTCAGGAAGAGACCGGCCTTTCTCTAAGCCAAAAAGTTTTCGGAACTTTTGTCGAACAAGTACAAAATATAATGAATTATTCAGCTGAAAAGATACCGGATAAAGATAATAATAGAGAAGTTGGAGCAGGTATTGTTTTGGTTGGAAAAGAAAACCATGCTTTTTACATCGCAGGTGGAAATTTAATTTTAGCAGAAACAAAACAAGAACTATCTGAACGCATAGATGCTATTAATAAACTTGATAAATCGGAAATGAAATCATTTTTTAAACAAAAATTATCAGAATCTCAAAACCGTGAAGAAAGCGGTGGGGGAGTAGGTTTGATAGATATGGCAAGAAAGGCAAGCGCGCCTATTGAATATAGAATTAAAGATATTGATGATGAATATTCATTTTTTTCTTTGAAAGTTATTATTTAATTATTTTAAATATATGGAGTTTGAAATGCAAAAGTTAAGAATCGAAGCAACAACGTCCACTCCTGAAATATCCTTTGATAGTGAAAAGGGAACATTGGAAATAAAAGGTGAATCATATCCTGAGAATACTAAGGAGTTTTATAAACCCGTTTTTGAATGGTTAGATGATTTTTTTAAAAAATCTGATGATAAAATAACAGTTAATTTAAGAATTTCATATTTGAATACTTCAAGTTTAAAAGCTATGATGACGTTTTTTGATATGCTTGATGCCCAACATGAACACGGAAGAAAAATTGAAGTAAATTGGTTTTATAACCCTGAAAATGAAGTGGCTATGGAAGTAGGGGAAGAATTTGAAGAGGACGTTGAGTTCCCTTTTAATATTATTGCTGAAGAATAAAGATAATTTTAATTAACCGGAGTTAAATATGTATTTAAGAACTTTGTTTTTTTCATCCTATGAAACGATTATTTCTATCGTATTTGGACTTCTAACAATTTTTATTGTTTACAAAATTGTTAACAAAACTTTTTTAAAAAAAATGGATGTTGACCAGGCATTGAAAAGTGGAAATTTTGCAATCGCTATTTTTTCAGGAACAATTGTACTTTCAACATTATTACTCGTTCAAACGAGTATTCTGCCTTCGGTAGAAGCAATGAGAACAATGGTATTAACAAAAGCTAAAATTACGTTTTCAATTGTGGGGATTTCTCTGCTTTACTTTTTATTGTTTTACGCTGTAGCTTTGGTTATTAGTATTGTAATTATTCTCCTTGCAATAGCTATATATATGAAAGCAACCACGCAAGTTGATGAAATTGCAGAAATTTCGGAGAATAATTATTCCATTGCAGTTATTTTGTCATTGGTAATTTTAGCGATAACGCTTTTTATAAAAGCACCGGTAAAACGCTTTATATCGAGTTTAATTAACTACGATGCCATTGAAAGCTCTTATGTTAATAAAAATAATAAACCCGCTTTACCTCAACCACAACCTGAAGTTCGGGATAAAATAAACAAAAATAAAGAAAATAAAGAAAATCTGAATGAATAGGGTAGAGGGTTCTAAGTATGACTAGATATATTAAGTTTCTTTTACTATTAATTATGGCATTAACATCAATCTTTTTTGTAAATAAACTTGCAAAACCCTATATGCCAAAATCTATGAGATATTCCCCCACAGGGTATAGGAAAAGCAGATATTCATCTCAACGTGTGTATGTTTCTTCCGGGAAATACCATTATATATATAATTTTACTGACCATAGGGGAAGGCGAAGAACGTGGCGATGGTCTCTTGATAAAAATCTTGTTGATAAAATGATTAGCGTATTCGGGATTGACCGGGGTATTTTTCGCAGGCGCAGATTTAGAGCGCGAAACCGTTATGAACTAAGAAAAAAAATTGAACGCTATAAAGCTTTGAAAAAACAAAAAATAAAGCGCGGATTATTTATGCGAATAGGGAGCCGGCTTATTGTTCCTGATTATAACGAAATGGTCAAATATTATATGAAATTGACGCGTCCTGTTTATGAGCATTTTAACTCACTGGCAAACAGATATAATCTCAATTTGCGGGAAAGAATAGAACTTTTGCTTCGTTTTTGTCAGGATATACCTTACGGGATTCCGCCTAATTACGATTCAAAAGGCCGGTTTAACGGGGGCATTTTAACTCCTCCTCAAATCATGAATTTTAAATGGGGGGATTGCGATTCTAAAAGTGTTTTATTCGCTTCTATTATATCCCATGACCCTAAATTCAGAAACGGCGTTATTAATATGATTAGTGTTCCTGGACATATGTACGTTGGATTGAATATTAGAAAAAACGCTTATGACAAAGTTGTAAATTATCGGGGCAGAAATCTCGTTGTTTGTGAACCCGTTGGCATTGCACGTTTAGCTATTGGAAAAATGGGAACTTATAGAGGCAACCCCAGATTCGTCGCGCCTATAACTGTGAGTGGCGGTGTTAATATACCTGACCAAAGAAACCC
>CAYUYT010000240.1:0-5559 GCA_964449345.1 uncultured Spirochaetia bacterium
AACAGCAGGGTAATACATTAAAACGTAAAATAAAACCGGCATTTTTAAGTGATTATTACGTAAAATTAAACGTATGAAATGAGGGATTATCAAATAAAGTAAAACACTAACCGCAATTATATAGCACTTTTTACGTTGTTGTTGCGTTATTTCAAGCGATTTTATCCACTTATAAATTCTATAAGCAAAGTGAATATACATAAAAAAAAGCGTTATTAATACGCCCAGAAAAAAATAATAAAACCAGCTTACTGCTAAAAATTCATTTATGGTATTAATAGCTCGACTAACTAATTGTTCAACAGTCATTATTCCGATTTACTCCGAAAATTTATAAGTATTAACACTGGACAAAAAAAAACAACGAATTATTCGCCCATTACTTTAATAATTAAGCGTTTATTTCTCTGCCCATCAAATTCAGCGTAGTAAATTTCCTGCCAGGGACCTAAATCAAGTTTGCCGTCAGTTACAGGAATTATAACCTGATGATGAACTAAGAGATTTTTTAAATGAGCATCTCCGTTTGTTTCCCCTGTTCTGTGATGACGGTAATTATCATAAGGCGCGAGTTTTTCAAGCCACTCGTCAATATCCTCAATTAAACCGGATTCTGCATCATTAACGTAAACTCCGGCTGTGATGTGCATTGCGGAAACTAAAATCATTCCTTCCATTATACCGGATTCTAACAATGCTTGGTTAACGAGATCCGTTATGCGTATGTACTCCCTGTGTTTTTCTGTAT
Source organism: uncultured Spirochaetia bacterium (assembly GCA_964449345.1). Lineage (GTDB taxonomy): Bacteria > Spirochaetota > CALGPD01 > CALGPD01 > CALGPD01 > CALGPD01. The sequence goes on from CAYUYT010000240.1 coordinate 749, forward strand.
TGAAAACGTGTTTTTTAGTTAGAAATTTCATAAACCCTCTATAAAGAAAAATTTTGTAATTTAAAGTAAAATCATTTATGTTAAGAATATCAGCAAAATCCACCTGCGGTAGTATATTGGTCGTTATTCCCGTCGTTATCACCAATTAAACCTTTTGTACCCTTTACAACGGTTTTGTTTAGACGTATACGTTGTATTGTAGCCCCTCTAAAATCAGCATTTTCCAAGTTTGCAAATGAAAACCGGGAAAAAGAAATATCTGCACCGCGTAAGTCTGCTCCCCTTAAATCAGCGCTCATAAAATTGCAAACGCGTAAGAATGCATCGCGTAAATCAGCGTCGTGTAAATCAACTGTACGCAAATCTTCCTCGTCAAGGTCAACACCGCGCAAATCTATTTTTTTATCAGGGTTTTTCTGTCTATATTGGTTAAACGCTTTTAAATCCGTTTTTAATAAATTTACCAATTCCTGCTTGTCCATGATTCCTCCGTAAAATTAATTATTTTTATTATGATTTTAACCTTTTTTAACGGATAAAATCAAGATATAACGCAATATAAATATATCACAAATGCTCTTGAATTATACTATTTCCCTTTAAACTATAGAATATATTATTAAAAAATGATAAAGATAAATGCCGTTATGGAGCGTATATCTGCGTTACTTACGAAAAATATTTTTATTAAAAATTAAAGCATAATGGTATAAGGATTTAGATTCATTGGATTTAAAATGTTCTTTGAAAAAGTAAAACAAATTGAAAAAGCGTTATTTTTATAGATTCACAATTTTTAAGCTCGTTTTATTATACGCCCACTTTTTTAATTATGTTTTGGATGTGGCCGGGTATTTTATCAAGTGGCAAAATTTCATCAATACCCCCCATTTCAATGGCAACTTTAGGCATTCCGTAAACAACGCAGGTATTTGCGCTTTGGGCAATGGTTATTGCGCCGGTAACAGACAACGCGTTGATTTCCTTCGCACCGTCTTTGCCCATCCCTGTCATAATCACAGCCATACATTCTTTTCCTAAAACGTCTTTTGCGGATAAAAATAATTTTCCTGCAGACGGCCTATGACCGTTGCATTGGGGTTGTTGATTTATTTCCATTGTGATGTCGGAGGGTATCCCGTGTAAAACGAGATGATGATTTCCTTGTGCAACGTAAATATTACCCGGTTTTGCTTCCATACCGTTTTGAGCTTCCTGCGCTGTCATAGAACAAATTTCGTTAAGCCCTGCTGCAAATTCTTTTGTAAAACCTTCCGGCATATGTTGAACGATGAAGATAGGCACAGGGAAATTTTCTGGAAAATCAGGTAAAATTCTTCGTAATGCGTTGGGTCCTCCAGTTGAAATTCCAATGCATACAGCGCGGATTTTTTTAATGCGTGCAATTTTTTCTTCTAATGGTATTTTGGGAATAGGAGTGGATTTTGCATCCTGTATGTTTTTTTTGTGTATTTCAGTAAGCAAGGATTCAGCGTGTTTTAATTCCTGTATTTCGATTTTTTGCTTTTGTTCATCGGTTAATACGTTTCTTTTGTGATAAAAATGTATTTTGCTTCTAATTTCTTGGGCTAGCATTTCTATATCCATAGAAATTGAGCCGGATGGCTTGATAATAAAATCGCTTGCTCCCATTTCCATTGTTTTAAAAATAATTTCTGGCCTGCTTTTTCCGAGAGAGGAAACAACGATAACCGGTGTTTGTATATCCAGTTCTTTTCTCATTTTTAAAAATTCTATACCGTCCATACCCGGCATTTCAAGATCGCATAGCACAACGTCTGGTCCGTATTTTTTTATTTTTTTCAATGCGAATAACCCGTTCATTGCCGTATCAACTACTTCAAGCTGGGGGTCGTCTGAAACAATTTTGGAAATTAGCTTACGCATTATTGATGAATCATCTACTACGAGCACTTTAATTTTTCTCACCGCAAAATTACCCCTTCACCTTTCTGTACACTATTGCGTCTTCAATTTTAGAAAATTTAAAATCCGTATTCATCCCGTATAAACTTTCAGAATGGCCTAAATACAAATATCCCTGGTTATTCAAAGCAACGGAAAACTTTTTAATCACTTCTACTTGAGCTTTTTTATCAAAATATATAATAACGTTTCTGCAAAAAATAATGTCGTAATCCCGTTCACCGTTATCATATTTCAAGTTATGATAGTCAAAACGGATTAATTTTTTGAAAAAGTCTTTAATTTTATAACCTCTATCAACTTTATCAAAATACTTATCCAGATATGATTGAGGAATTGCTTCACATCGTTCATTAGTGTAAAAGCCTTCTTTTGCAACCAGCAATGACTTCAAGCTAATATCAGACGCGATTATGGTTATGTCCCAACTGTCAGGGTCTGTTAAGTATTCATAAAGATAAATTAAAATTGAATAGGGTTCTTCACCTGTAGAACATCCCGCGCTCCAAATTTTTATACTTCTGTCAATTTTTCTTTTTTCTATTTCAGGAATTATTGCATCCTTCAAAGAACGAAAATGAGAATCGTTTCTGAAGAATTTTGTCAAATTCGTTGTTACGCTATCTAAAAGAATTTTTAATTCTTCATTATCGCCTTGAACTAACTTATAATAGTTAGATGGCGCTTCAATTTCTTTTTTACGGCAACGTTCTTTTATTCTGGATTCTAAAATAGGTCTGTTCGTATCCGAAAAAGAAATACCGCTTTCTTTATAAATTAAATCTTTTATTAATATAAACTCTTCATCTGTTAAAAAACGCAAAACCGTCCCCGTAGAGTATTATTTATATTATATTTATCGGCCTATTGATTATGTAAAAGAAAAAAATAAACCTAAAATTAATACCAATAAAAATACTTATTTAATTATTAAACAAAAATAAAAACTGTGTTTAGTGAATTTAATACGTTTATAATAAAATAAGCTAACCTTTTTTAAAATATTTCAATCATCCGTTTTTTTTGGTAAAACTAGAAAAAAATCACTGCCTTTTCCAGCTTCACTATTAACATTAATAGTTCCACCGTGCAGCTCCACTAAAATTTTACAAATTGACAAACCCATTCCGCTCCCGGCCTCACCAAAAGTGCCTTGCTTTGATTCTTGCTTTTCCCGAATAAATAAATTAGGTAATTTGGAATGAGGGATACCCATTCCGTTGTCTATAACGTGGATTTCTATTTTCTCTTTTGGATTTTCGTAACACGTTATCTTTATATTTCCATTTCTCGCTGTAAACTTTATTGCGTTATTTATTAGATTGTTTGAAACTTGTATCATTTTATCCCTGTCAAGTTTTATTTTATCTTTAAAATCAATGTTTGCTGTTAATTCTATATTCTTTTTTTGAGCGAGGGGCAATAAGGCATTAACGCTTTGATTGATTATTTCATTTAAATACACTGAAGATAAAGTAAGCTCAATTTCACCTTTCCCCTTAATAACGAGTTCAAGTATGCTATTTATATAGGATAATTGCGTTTTTGCGCTGTTTTCTATTTGCTCTACATAGTATTTATTTTCAGGGGTTAATTCTTCCGAATGAATTAAGATTTCGCAAAAACCTAGTATACCGTTAAACGGAGCGCGTAAATCATGGCTGGCAATGGATATAAATTCGTCTTTTAGTAATGAAACTTGTTTCAATTCTTGGTTCTTTTTTTCAAGCTCTTGTTCGTTTTGTTTTAATTCACGGAAAAATAATTTATACGGTTTTTTAAATCCCGTTTCTATTAGGGCTTTATAAAGGAAATAAAACGATATAATTTTAAAAAAATGCCCTGCTTGATTATAAAACCCGTGTGGGTCGTAATATAACGTGAAAAAAAATTCGGATATTACCGTAAAAATTATGGCATGCATAATGAATAAGTATACTTTACGGTCAAATGATTTTTTGTATCGGCGCAAAATCAAAAAACCCACTATTAAGAAAAGAATTATTAAATATTCGCTTGTTATTTTAAAAAGTGTTAAACCTTTTCCCTTAATGTATGTTAACGGAAAAATATTAAAATTAATTATTGAAGTGATTAATAAAAATGTAATAATGAAATATATTGCAAAAATCAATAATTCATTAATTTTTTTCTTTTTTATAAAAAACGAAGCTATAAAAAAAGAAATACTTTCTAAATACCTTGAGGCTATCCATAATGAAGTCGGTTCATTTATTCCGGTTATCTGGATAATATTCATGCCTTTATACGTTATTGTATGCAAAAAATCAAGAATACCCACAAAGAAATAAGCAATGCCTAAAATAATTACATACGCGTTGTCCGAATATTCACGGGAATTCTACGCTATTACAAAAATTCCGAAAGCAACGAGAATGCTAAAAAATTCTATGGTAATGTGAAAAAATAGAAAGCTATGAAAAAGGGTATAAACTATAAAACCAAGAAATAGAAATAGAAATAATGCTTCCCGATATTTATATAAAAAATTTATTTTTTTTAGCATAAAATTATCTCAATTTTTAAACTCAATTAAAATATGTTTACTGATAAATCCGGCTTTTTCTAAAGTTTTCCTCGATGCTGCGTTATTAATATCGCATCCGCAGACCGGAATATATTCCCTATCCTGACAATAACGAACTAAATCTAAAATTATTTGCGTTCCTAATCCTTGCCGTCTTTGTGATGAAACAACGTGCATACCAATATCAAAATAATTTTTATCTTTTATTATTCTTGAAAAAATGGATAGTGTCAAGTTTTTTGTGTATTTTTATAATATAAAAATGTTTTAGCTACCAGACATGGTGCACATTCCCATTAGGCTAGCCTAATGGGAA
>CAYUYT010000241.1:0-5536 GCA_964449345.1 uncultured Spirochaetia bacterium
TTCAAACAAATAAGTAAATTTAAAAATTTCAGATACGCCTGTAATATTATTACTATTTTTTAACTTATTTCTATACACTTTGTTTAGCCCGCAAAATATTACAGGTGCATTAGCAAAAAGATATTTTCTAAAGTTCAAAATAAAATTAAACGCGTTATCATCCGTTACAATAACAACGTCAATTTTGCTGTTTTTATATTTAAATTTATATAAATCATAAAGGCGTTTTAAATGTTCCTTAGTATTAACGCGTTTTGTATCCATATATTCAGAATAAATCTTCAAACTTGAAATTTGTTTTTTTAAAACTTTTTTTAAACCTTTGTCCAGCATTGATGTCCAATGGTAAGCAGGATGATATGAGTGTATGATTAGAACGCTTTTTTCATAATTTTTTAAAGCAGAATTAACGGATGAAATATTTACACAGAGAAGCAATATTAAAAGTATGACTGATTTTAAAAAATTGTAGATTTTTTTATGCATAAAATTTTAAACAATATAATTTTGCATTCATTCTATTTGTAAAGGAAAGTAAAGTCAAGCAAATGTGTGAAAAAAATAAAAAAATTATAAACTATTTATACGTTGCTTTTACATTTAAAATTATCTCTTCCCACTTTTCTTTGGTACGAGCGCCTTGAATAATATCAACGGATTTACGCTCTTTATTTAAAATAAAAGTAAGGGGGAATATTCCCTTAGGAGCTTTCGGGAAAAAGGAATAAAGGTAACGCGTTACTTTTGAACCCTTATCAAAAAAAACGGGAAACTTAGGCCTAATTTCCTGCATAACTTTTTTAAATTTTTCATGCGTAGAAGCGGAAGAAGACGAACAAACAGCGATAATATAAACGCCGTCATTTTTGTATTTATTATATAATTCACTAAAATATGGCATTTCCTTTTTACAGTTTGTACACCACGTTTCCCATATATTTATAACGTAAACTTTTGCATTTACGTTTTTTAATTCCCTTTTCGCGCCCTCCGGCAGGATATAAGAAAAATTCACCCCCTGTTTTCTTTGCTCCCCTGATATTTGTACGTTGCTTTTCGGACGCGATAAATTACCCGAACGGATAACATCGAAAATGTAAAAACCTCCCAAAAGTATCAAAACAAGCCCAATGCCGATTTCAATTTTATGAAAGTGCTTTTTTATTTTGTCGAAAAACTTAAAGAAAAAATTAATCGCAAACGCGCTTATTAACAAAGGTATTCCAAGCCCTAGAGAAAAAGCAAGCATATAGCTTACTTTTATCAAAGGTCCTGCACCTTTAAGGCCTAAAATAGCGCCTAAAATAGGTCCAACACACGGTGTCCAGCCGAAAGCAAAGAGAAAACCAACGAAAAACGCTTTTAACATATTTCCGTCCCTGGATTTGCTATGAAAACGCGCTTCTTTTGCAAAAATCTTAATTTGATACACACCTGCATAATGAAGTCCGAACAAAACGAGTAGAACGCCTAGTGTCAAATTGAAAATTGCTTTATAAAACGGGTTGTTTAAAAACCCGACTGCAAGGCCTAGCATAGAGAAAACAATAGTGTAACCTAAAATGAATAAAAGAGCGGCAAAAATAACTTTATGCGTTTTGCCTTTAGTGGTTTTCATTTCTTCAATTGAAACGCCGGAAATAATGGATAAATAAATAGGCACCATTGGTAAAACACAAGGCGTTATAAATGCGGCAATACCGCCTAACAACGCAACGAAATAATTCAAATCACCTGAAACAGCGAAAATTAATGTTATATTATTCATATATTCAATTTAGTATATGTTTTAAATAAAGTAAATTAAATTTTGTTTTTTTTAAAATATTTTTTAATACCATTTCGTTTTAAAACATAGAAATTTTTTTTAATAAATAATTAAGGTATCATAAAAGCATTTTTTAGGGAACTAGCCAAAGTAAAATGAAAAGTTGAAAATACGCTGTATCATTTTTGCAATTTTTATATTCCTTTTTTATTTTAGCTCATGCGGGGGTGAGAGCTAAAATAAAAAACGCGTTTATTTTAGCCCGGCCCCCGGCTTTAAAAAGCAATATTTATACAATTATAAATAGAAAAATTTAATTGCAACGGATAAATATTGAGTCATCATAGCAAAAAAAACCATACTGTTTAAAAACGGAGATAAATTGTATGGAAATGTAATACAATTTCGCATTAAACATTATGATATTTATTATTAAGAAATTACAAACATCTACTTGTAGTGAACGCATATATTATTTATTTCAAGCACACGGATTTGCTGCATACTGCAAACACACAGGTTTGCAGCTACTACAGCCTGACTTTACTTGGCTTTCTAATACGTTAATCCCGTTGATTAGAATTATTGCGTACAATAAATTATAAAGATTAATGAATTTTGGTATAATTTACTTTTTACTGTTGAATTAACATCTTAAGTGTTGTAATATTAAAGTAAATATTAGGGAGAAAAGTATGAAAACCAAACCGTTTTTGTTATGCGTTGTTTTATTGACTGAGGCTCATCTTTAAAAAACCCTTTTTATAATTACACTGCCAAGTTTTTTAATTCCCATATACATAATACTTTTATTTATGCAGAACGTGATGATTCAAATTTAAAACGTTTTTTTATTAATTCGTTAATTTTTTGCGATGTATTCTGAAAATTTAGATGAGATTTGATGAAATCAAAAGTAAAATATTCAAGTAAGTCTATAAAAGCAGAATTAATAAACGATGAAGAGGCAATATTTATGCCATTAAAATCAATTTCTACTTTTTCATTTTTATCCAATAACGATTTAATTGCTTGAAAAATTTTTTGCCCGTCATCGTTAGAATAACAATTTTCTGTATAATCTTTAACTTTAATTATTACCATTGGAATTCCTCACTTTGTCCATATGTAAACTTATCAGTATTAAAAATAATTTCAAATAATGTTCCGGGATAATACCCCGGCGATGGCTTAATAACCGGATTATTATGCCGGCTAAAACAATACTGTAATTGTGCACAATTTGAATGAATATAAATTTCTCCTTCGTTGTTATTTACAACGTTTTGAATTAATGTATCTAGCCCTGAACCGCGATTGCGCGGATTAGTTTTTGTTGAAACCCCTTCCTTTATTGCTTCGGTTAAAGCTTGTACATCATTCAAACCTAAATGGCAATAATAATTTTTAATTTGCTCAGCTATTCCAACACCAAAATCTGATATTGCCATGCGAATTATTTTTTTCTGTGGATAATGCTGGGTAAAAACGCAGCCAATATCCACGCCTGAATGGTCAGTAATATTATTAAAAATCTCGACAAAAGCCAATTCTATTTCATCAAAACCTTCGTCATCATGAAAAGAAACATTTAATCTCAACCAAGGCATTAGAACATTTATAATCCAAGCACTATAATTTGCGGTAGTAACTTCCTGCAATGGCAATGTTGTATTTCTTAAATTTGTATTTTCAAATAGTTTTTCACCAAGAAAAATTTTAAAAAAATCCGAATCATCTAAGTAACGTATCGGATTTTTCTTTGAAGGTTTATCTATAAATTTTGAAGTATCATAATAAACACTTGCTTTATTATATATTAATAAACGTGTAATGTTGCTTAATATTGTAACTCCGACAGGTTCTATAAATCTTAAATTATTAAAGTCAAAAGTATATTTATCATATAAAGGAATGCGTGAATCAAAAATTTTTTCTAAAAAACCATACATTGTATTCCTATTTAATTTTTCCGGTAAAAAAACTCTCATATTACATTTAACCTGATAATATTATCGCCTAAAATAAAAATTATTTTGCGGCATACAATGTCATTTCGCCGTTTATTATAGCATTTTACTTCAAAAAATACAATGTTTTTAAATTTGATTTTTTCAGATTAACAAAAACTAATTTATTCAACACTTTATTACTTTTTATCGTTGAATTAACATTTTAAGTGTTGTAATATTAAAATAAATATTTGGGAGAAAAGTATGAAAACCAAACCGTTTCTATTATGCGTTGTTTTATTGATTTCTTTTTCTAGTATTTATGCAAGAAAAAACGTTGTAAAAATTTACGCGCCGCATGAAAACTTAACCAAAAAAAAGGGTAAAGTATATTGTAAGGTCGTTCACCCGGCATCACCTATTGACAAGATATACGTTATGTCAAATAAAGAGTTTGAAAAAAAAGTTGACTGGGTCGGCAGAATGAAACACATGAATTTTGCTTATCACATTATCGTAAGAATTAAATCATCTAGACAGGTTAGAAACAAAATCTATTATTATTGCACTATAGTCAAACGCGTTGGCCCTAAACAGCGTAGCGGTATGTAGATTTTAACGCGGTTTACCGGAAAAACAGGGCCGTGTATCTGCTAATGCATCGGTAGTTAACCTTTGCTGATTACTTCCGTCTGCATTCATTAAATAAATATCCCAGTTAGAATCATGACGGCAAAATACAATCTTGTTACCGTCCGGTGAAAATGCAGGCATATTTTCCGTAACCACACTAGTTGTTAGATTTGTTTGCCCCGTTCCGTCTGAATTCATAATGTATATTTCCTTGTTATCCCGTGTAAAAATAATTCTACTTCCGTCAGGTGATAATGAAACATAATTATCATTATGCCCGGTTGTAAGGCGTTTTTGCCCTGTTCCGTCTATGTTCATGATATAGATACTGCTGTTTCTCACAAATAAGATTTTACTTCCGTCCGCAGAAATAGACGGGTAAACATCATGCGTAGAATTATTGGTTATGCGTTTTATATTGCTTCCGTTCACATCCATTATATAAATTTCTAAATCATTTCCGTCATCATCTGCATATATAATTTTCTTTCCGTTGCGTGAAAAAGTAGGGTGTCGGACACTTCTATCAAACGTCAACTGCTTTACACTGCTTCCGTCTGAGTTCATAATAAAAAGGTCGCTCGGGGCACCTAAACCGGGATAATCAAGGACAAATACAATTTTAAGTCCGTCAGGAGAAATGGAAAAGTCGTTGTTTAAATAACTGTGATAATAAATAGGCGTTTTTTCAGACCCGTCTGCATTCATTCGCATAATAGTTTTATTGCGCATGAAATAAATCGTACCGCCCTCGGATAAATCTGAGGAAATACATTTGGAATTACAAAAAACAAAGAAAAGCAAAAAACACGATGCTATTTTTGTGCTTTTAATTATACCTGCCATAACTGATAATATTCTCTCTCTGAATAAATTATAGCATATTTTAGCAAAAATTACAAAAAAAAATTAATTTTTAAATTTTATTCTTAATAACGTTTATGTTTTTAGGGTTATTCGTACCGATTTTTTGTTCTGCTGCACTTGCAATGTGTTTGCTTCTGTTCATCAAGGAATTAATTCCCTTCTTACGGCGTATATCCTCAAGCCAGAGCATTCCAACCGTATCAATAGCAACGGGGTCAGTACTAACGCCAACGCTTTTCGTTAACATTCCCGGATAGCCACCCGGCCCCCCTCTGAAAACGCAGGATAAAGCATCCAAAACAACGAGTTTGGTTTT